>JBKHCL010000015.1:0-44627 GCA_046541875.1 Phycisphaerae bacterium
GGGCGGAATGACTGGAAGGTTGCGCTACGGAGCCCGGTGAGGTAGATGGTATGAGTGAAGCGTCTCTGCGACAGTTCTACATGCCCGGCCTGGGAGCGGCCACGCCGGGCGCGGAACTCGCGTTGCCGGCCGACGAGGCGAGGCACGCGGCGAAGGTGCTGCGCATGCGCGCCGGCGATACGGTGCGCCTGTTCGACGGCGTGGGCGCCTCGGCCGATGGAACGCTGTCGGCCGTCACCAAGCGCGACGTCCGCGTGACGCTGGGCGAAGTGCGTTACATCGATCGGCAGGGACGTCGCGTGGGACTCGCCTTCGCCGTACCCAAGGGCAAGCGGCTGGACTGGCTGCTGGAAAAGGCCACCGAACTGGCGTGCACGGTTCTTCAGCCGGTCCGATTCGAGCGGAGCGTCGCCGGCGAGACAGCCTTCAGCGACAGCAAGCGAGAACGATGGATGGACCGATGCATCGCCGCCTGCAAGCAGAGCGGCGCGGCGTGGCTGCCGGAATTGCGGGACCCGGTCACGCTGGAGGAGTATCTCGACGAGTGTGACGCGACGGTCCGCTGGCTGGGCGATCCGTCGGCGTCGGCCAAGCCGATGGCTGCGGTGGTTCGCGAGGCGCCCGACGACGCGGCAGCGGCGGTTCTCGTGGGTCCCGAGGGCGGGCTCACCGACGACGAGGTCGAATCTGCCCGGGCGGCGGGGTTTGTCCCGGTGCGGCTGGGGCATACGGTGCTTCGCGTGGAGACCGCGTGCGTGGCGATGTTGGCCGGCGTGCGGGCAGCCGACGGGGCGCAGGCGTCTTGACGGGTTTGCCCGGCGGCGGTAGGATACCGGGCTCGACTTGCCCCCGGGGTGCCCGGGGAACCCCTGCGAACCGAAAGGATCGATGATAATGGCTACACATACTGTGACGTTGATTCGTGGAGACGGTGTCGGCCCGGAGCTGGCCGAGGCGGCCCGTCGGTGTCTGGATGCCGCCCTGGAAAAAACCGAGGGCGCCGGGTCCATCGAGTGGGTCCCGCGCGAGGCCGGCGTGGATATCATGGAATCGGCCGGCACGCCCATGCCCGAGGAGACGATCCAGTCGGTGCGCGATACCGACGCCACGCTCAAAGCCCCCATCACCACGCCCATCGGAACGGGCTTCCGCAGCGTGAACGTGCTGCTGAGGCAGACGCTGGATATGTACTGCTGCCTGAGGCCCTGCAAGAGCTACGAGGGCGTGCGCAGCAAGTACGAGAATATCGACCTGGTGCTGGTTCGCGAGAACTGCGAGGACCTCTACGCGGGCGTCGAGTTCGAGAAGGGCACCAAGGAGGTCGGTGAGTTGATCGAGACGGTGAATCGTCTCTCGGCCGACAAGAAGGTCAACACGCCGGCGGAGTCCACGGGCGTGAGCATCAAGCCCATCAGCGAGCAGAACACCGAGCGCATCGTGCGGTTCGCCTTCGAGTATGCCCGCAAGCACGGCCGAAAGAAGGTCACGTTCGTCGAGAAGGCGAACATCATGAAATACACCGATGGGCTCTTCAAGCAGGTCGCCGAGAAGGTGGCGGCGGAGTATCCGGACATCGAGAGCGAGGAGCGCCTCATCGACAACATGTGCATGCAGTTGGTGCAGAAGCCCGAGCTGTATGACGTGATCGTCACCGAGAACCTCTACGGCGATATTCTCTCGGACCTGTGTGCGGGCCTGGTCGGTGGGTTGGGCGTGGCACCCGGCGCGAACATCGGCGACAACGGCGCGGTGTTCGAGGCCACCCACGGCAGCGCCCCGAAGTACAAGGGCATGAACAAGGTCAACCCCACGGCGGTGATTCTTTCGGGCATGCTCATGCTGGATTATCTCGGCGAGGCCGACGCCGCCAAGACGCTCGAGCGCGGTATCGAGAAGGTCATCGCCTCCGGCAAGAAGGTGACCTACGATATGAAGGCGGACCGCAACGACCCCACCGCGGTGGGAACCAGCGAGATGGCCGACGCGATTATCGAGGCAATGTAGCGACCGACGCCTGAGAGCACGGGGCGCGGGGACCGGTCGTCGCCGCGCCCTGTTTCTGCGCGAGCGGGTTGGCCGGCACGAGTGAGACACCATGGACCAGGCGGACATACACGAGATCCTCAGCGGGCGACGCAAGGGGCCGGGCGTTTCGCTCATGCGCGGTGTGTTGGCGGTGGCATCGTGGCCGTACGCCGGACTGATGCGTCTGCGCCGCGGGGCGTATCGCGCGGGGCTGCTGCCGTCGCGAAACGCGCAGGTCCCGGTGGTGTGCGTGGGCAATCTCACCACCGGCGGGACGGGCAAGACGCCGATGGTTGCCTGGGTGGTCGAGTATCTCCAGCAACTGGGACGCGCCCCGGCGGTCCTGACGCGAGGATACAAAGCCGCCGACGGCGTGAGTGATGAGGCCCAACTGCTCGGACAGGCGACCGGGGCTGCGGTGGTCGTGGATCCCGATCGCCTCGCCGGCGCGAGTCGCGCGGTGGCGGACGGGGCCGACGCACTCGTGATGGACGATGGCTTTCAGCATCTTCGCCTGCGGCGGGACCTGAACATTGTTCTGATCGACGCGACGAGACCCTGGGGATACGGCCATTGCCTCCCGCGGGGGATTCTCCGCGAGCCCATCGCCGCCCTGCGCGACGCCGAGGCCGTGGTGATTACCCGGGCCGACCAGGTGGGCAGCAAGGCAGTGGATGATATCCGCCGACGGATTCGAGAGATCGTCCCGGACGCCCCGATCGCCCTGGCGTCGCATCGACCGTCCGGCGTGATCGACGCCTCCGGGGAGCACCATCCGCTGGACGTATTGGCTGGTCGAAAGGTGTGCGCGTTCTGCGGGATCGGCAATCCCGAGGCATTCTTCCGGACGCTGGAATCGCTCAACGCCCGCGTTGTCAGTCGACACGCCCTGGACGACCATTACGAGTATGGCCTGCAGTTGGAGCAGATCACCTGCCGGACGTGCGGAGAGGGAATCAACTGCCCGGCGCAGGTAATGATTACCACGGCCAAGGACTACGTGAAGGTTGCCCGGAAACCCATCGGCAGGGAGGTCTGGCAGTTGACCACGGCGATGGACATCCACGACGGGGCCGACGCGATCGAGCGGCTTTTGCGCGAGGCGGTGGACGTTCAGTCGTCGGACGAGTCGTCGGCCGGGGGCGCCTGAGCGACGGATGGCGAATCGGGCGTTCTCCAGCGATCGTCGGATGGGGATCTCGTGTCGCCTGCGATGTTCTCGATTGCTTTGAAGAGGAGTCCCGCGGCGATGGGCTTGGTGAGATATCCGTCCATCCCGGCGGCCAGGCAGGTCTCGCGGTCTTCCGGTGTGGCGTGTGCGGTCAGCGCGATGATGGGGACGTGTTCGCCTTCGCCTTCGCCCTCGCGCTGGCGGATGGTCTGGGCGGCTTCGAGGCCGGACACACGGGGCATCTGCACGTCCATGAGGATCAGATCGGGCGGGCTGTCCTGCCACGCGTCGATTGCCTGTTGCCCGTCGGTGGCGATGGTGACGCGGTGGCCCCACTGTTGGAGCAGGCGCTGGGCAAACATCTGATTGACGCGGTTGTCCTCGGCCAGCAGTACTCGCAACGGCCTGGAGGTGCGGCGGACCACGTCGTCGCCGGTCTGCTCGACCGGCGGTTCCCAGTCGCTATTGTCCGCTGCGACCTCCAGCGTGAGCGTGACGTGGAACGTGCTTCCGCGGTCGGGGTCGCTGTTGGCCCAGATCTTCCCGCCCATGAGGTTGACCAGTTGACGGACGATCGAGAGTCCCAGTCCGGTCCCGCCGAATCGTCGGGTGGTGGATCCGTCGGCCTGGTTGAACGCGTCGAAGATGAACGGGAGTTTCCCGGAATCGATCCCGACGCCCGTATCGGCGATCTGCAGGTAAATCTCGGCCTGCCCGTCCTGAAGGGAGATGAGTCTCACGACGGCTGCGATGCCCCCGGTCTCGGTGAACTTCACGGCGTTGCTCATGAGGTTCAGGAACACCTGCCGCAGCCGAACGACGTCTCCGATGAGGCGGCGGGGAACGTTCTCGCCCATCTGCAGCGAGACGGCCAGCCCCTTCTGCGAGGCCAGGACATTCACCACCGAACGGGCCTGCTGGAAACACTCGAACAGGTCGAACGGTGCATGTTCCAGTGTGAGCTTGCCGGCCTCGATTTTGGAGAAGTCCAGCACGTCGTTGACCACTTCCAGAAGAATGCGGGCCGAGTCCTGGGCCATGGTGAGGTACTCGCGTTGCTCGGCGTCGAGGTCGGTCGCCAGGGCGAGTTCCGTCATGCCCATGATGCCGTTGATCGGTGTGCGGATTTCGTGGGACATGTTCGCCAGGAACTGCGTCTTGGCGAGGCTGGCGGCCTCGGCGTTTGCCTTGGCCGACCGCAGCGACTCTTCGACGCGCTTGCGATCGGTGATGTCTCGGACCATCGCCTGGAGGTAGTAGGTATCGCCGATGTAGAGTCGGTTCAGCGAGACTTCCGCGTCGAACAGCGTTCCGTCCTTGCGGCAGTGCCTCCACTCGAACACCTGCGACTTGCCTCTGAAGGCTGTGCGGATCTTCTCCAGCGCCTTGTCGACCGAGTTTTGCCCGTCGGGTTGGGTCGGCGGGGAGAACTCCAGCGGCGTCCGTTCCATGAGGTCTTCGCGCTCGCAGCCGTACATGGTCAGCGCGGTGGGGTTGCAGTCCACGAACTGGTCCTGCCGCATGATGAAAATCGCGTCGCTGGCCTCCTCGAAGAGCAGGCGGAACTTGCTTTCGCTCTCGCGAATGGCCTGCTCGGCCTGCTTGCGGTCGGTGATCACCTCCGTATAGGTGATTATGCCGCCCACCCGCCCGTCCTGCTCGTACCAGGGGCGACACTCCCAGCGATTCCATTCCACGTGTCCGTCGCCACGAACGAAGAAATCTTCGTCGGACCGCTCGATCGCCCCCGACAGCGCCCGGCGGTGCACGTCCCGCCATCGCTGGGGCATCTCCGGGAAGACCTCATAATGATGCTTGCCGATCACGTCGATCTCGCCCAGGCCGTAATCCCGGAGATACCGCTCGGAGACGAAGATGTACCGCAAATCGCGGTCGAACACAGCCACCGCGTTGGGATCGTGGGCGATGATGTACCGCATGAGGTCCTCGTTGGCCCTCATGGCCTGCTCGGCCTCCTTGAGGTGGGTGATGTCCCGGATCGATTCGATCGCCCCGACCACATCGCCCCGCGCATCACGCAGGCAGGTGGCCTTGGCCCAGACGTATCGACCGCCGGCGATCTCGGGAAGGAAGACTTCCGCGAAGACCGTATCGGTGTCTCTGCGGTGTCCGGGATAGTCGGATTCCAGGCGTTGCGGATCGGCCATCAGCAGGTCGGCCAGCAGGGGTTTGCGATGTCCGTAGAACGGCAGGGCGTGCTCGCCGCCACTCTTGCCCAGAACGTCCTCCGCCCCGACGCCGGTGAGCTCTTCCATGGCCCGGTTCCAGAGAATGACCTTCCCCGTCCGGTCGATCGCGAACGTCGCGTCCGGCAGGAAATCCACCGTCTGCTGGAGGCGCTGCTCGGAAGTGGCGATCCGCTCGCGCGACTCGTCCTCCATGCGAATGATGCAGAAGCCCACCAGCGTGATGACCAGCAGGGCCGCCGTCACGCCCAACCCCAGGGCGCGGGCGCTGAGAACCTCGTCGGCCGGGCTGAGATCCACAATTCGCCAGCCCGTCAGGGCCGTCGGGGCGATCGTGGCCAGCGCGGGCTTCTCGTCGATTTCGACGTACTGACCGGAGCGGGGCATGTCCGGAAGAATCGCCTCGTCGCCGAGTTGCCCGAACTGTCGACGCTGGGTGAGAAGCTCGCGGGTATGGGGATCCATCGGCCATAACGGACGAAGCTCCAGACCCGGTATGGACGCCATGATGACCACGCCCTCGGGGGAAATGAGCAATCCGTCGCCGTGCTCGCGGAAAACCTTGCTGAACCGCTCGAACCCGGTCTTGAGAACGACGACTCCGGCGGCGTTGCCTGTCCGGGAGTAAACCGGGCACGCCGTATACAACCCGCGTTGCCCGGAGGTCACGCCGACGGCGAGATACGAATTGACCGTTCCGTTCATCGCCGCCTGGAAGTAGGGACGGAACTCGTAGCTTTCGCCGATGAAACTGTCCGGTGAATCCCGGTTGGACGAGGCGATCGTCTGCCCCCGTCTGTTGAGAACGTAGCAGACGTCCGACCCGTACATCTCGCGGAAACGGTCCAGACGCTCGTTGACGGCTTTGAGCGTCCACGCCTTGGGCGCGGTAAGCAGGACCTGGATGTCCGGCTCGCCGGCGAGCACGCGAACGGTTGCTTCCGATTGTCGGACGTGGACGGAGACGTGCTTGGCGAGGTCGTCGGCGATGTCTTTGCTGCGGGCTCTGAGGGCCTGGTCGGCACGGTGTCCGAGATGATTGGTCAGCAGCCAGCCGGCGGCAATGATAATCGCCAGCACCCCGATGGTGGGGCGGACCAGCCGCGATTTGCCCCAGAGGCCCACCCCGACCCGTCCCCGGCGGGAGGTCCAGATCATGGTTCCCAGCGTCATCGCCGCCATGATGAGCACAGCCATCCCGCGGCAAAGCGCCAGGCCGTCTTTTCCGCAGGCGCATGTCACAGCGTAAAGAAACAACGCCAGTCCGGAGAGGATGGTCCGCGTTCGTTTGGGTCCGGAGACCCCTCGCCGCGCCAGCAGCGCCGCTGTCAGCCCCATCACGCCGGCCGGGAAGACAATCCCCGCTCGCACGGCCCAGAGGAAGGCGTCCGACCCGCTGGGGATCACGATCACCACCATAGCCACCGGCAGGGCGATCAGCCATCGGGGCAGGTGGATTGCGCCGTAGATTTTCAGCACCTCGCGCGACGCCTCCCAGACCATCAGGAAGGCCGCTGCGGCGATGCAATATCGCAGAATCATCAGCCCCGGCGGGTTGCCCACCCACGCGCCGGCCACCAGCAACCACTGCCAGCCGGCCACCCCGCCCGCGAAGCAGGCCAGCAGAATCCAGGCGCGGCGTCGTGCGGTGCCTTTGCCCAGATGCAGACAGGCATCGGCGAGGAACACCGCCAGCAGGCCGTGGATCATGGAGAGAAAGTCGAGATGTGACCCGTCCAGTAGCGGCATGTCCCGAGAGTCGGCTGCGGGAGGCGCAGGCGAATCCCCTCCTCTATCCCGGTCCCCGGCTGTCCGGCAGAATCCGGTAACCGATTGCAGTAACGTGTGCTACGCGTTTGTACAGGCATGCCCGACTCGTAGTGATCCCGCGCGCAGAGCCGTTCCGCCATGTGCTGTATCGACCCGCAGGACGACCCCCTTTAGGTAGGAACAGCTTGCCCGGAGAGAGCTTGCACGCTGCCTGTCGGCAGCAGGTTGCAGGGGGCGCTTGAGGGCGGTAGAATCTCGACATGCACCGACTGATGGAACGACTGGAGCGGTTCGGCACGCCGGCTGTGGCGCTGGTGGGCGATTTCATGCTCGACCGCTACGTCTACGGCGACGCCGAACGCATGAGCCAGGAAGCCCCCGTGCCCGTGCTGCGCGTCCGCACGGATCGCACCGAACAGCGCGTCGGTGGGGCGGGCAACGTCGCACTCGCCCTGCGAGGTCTGGGCGTGGAGGTCTCCTGCCTGGGCGTGCTCGGGGACGATCGACCGGGCGCGGAGGTCCTCGCGATGCTCGCCGACGCCGCCGCCCAGACGACCGGTGTGGTCCGCAGCCACGACCGACCGACCTCCCGCAAGACGCGTTACGTCGGGCTCGCCCAGCACCGCCATCCCCAGCACATCATCCGCGTGGACGAGGAAGACGGCGCGCCGCTTGCCGGCAGCACTCTCGACGAACTCCGCTCGGCGCTGGAAGCCCAGTTGCCCGACGTCCACGTCGTCGCCCTGGAAGACTACAACAAGGGCGTTCTTACCGACCAGGCCACCCCGCAATTCATCGCCGCCGCCCGCGCCGCCGGCAAACCCGTCCTGGTGGACCCGGCATTGCTGGACGACTACAGCCGATATCGCGGCGCGACGCTGCTGACGCCCAATCGCTACGAAGCCTCCGTCGCCAGTGGCGTGGAGATCGTCGACGAGGACAGCCTCGCCGAGGCCGGTCGCCGCCTGCTGGAGGTGACCGACGCCGAGGCCGTCGTCATCACGCTGGATCGCGAAGGAATGGCCATCGCATCGCCCGGCGGGCTCGAGCGTGTCTGGCACGCCCAGCCGCGATCGGTGTACGACATCACCGGGGCGGGGGATATGGTCCTGGCGGTGCTGTCGTTGGCGGTGGCCGAGGGAGCGAGTCTCGTGGAAGCCGCCCAGTTGGCGAACGTCGCCGGCGGGTTGGAAGTGGAGCGATTCGGCGTGGTTCCGGTCAGTCGCGAGGAGATGCTCCAGGAGATCGGCAGACAGGTCGGCCTGCGGGGGTCCAAGACGCTTGCCCCGGGTCTGCTGGCCGGCGAGTTGGAACGTCGCCGCGCCCGAGGCGAGACGGTGGTGTTCACCAACGGCTGCTTCGATCTGCTGCACCTGGGACACGTGAAGTTTCTCCAGCAGGCCCGCGAGCTGGGTTCGTGCCTGGTGGTGGCCATCAACTCCGACGACAGTGTCCGCCGTATCAAGGGCGAGGGTCGCCCGGTGCTGGACTCCGCCCAGCGGCAGGAGATTCTGGCGGCCATGGAATGCGTGGACTACGTGACGGTCTTCAACGAGGACACCCCGCTGGGGCTGGTCGAGTTGCTCAAGCCCGATGTGCTGGTCAAGGGGTCGGTCACCACCGACGTGGTGGGTCGGGACCTCGTGGAGCGGTACGGGGGAGAGGTGGTTACCACGCCGCCGCTGGAAGGTGTGAGCACCAGTGAGATCATCAGCCGGATTTCCGGCCAGGGCGGGGCCTGAACCCTCCGCAGTGGGAGATACCGATGGCCAGGAAAGCAGTCTTTCTGGACCGCGATGGAACGATTATCGAAGACCCGGGATATCTGAGCGATCCGGACGAGGTGACGCTCCTGCCCGGTGTGGAGCTGGCGATCAAGTCGCTCTCGCAGGCCGGCTATCTCGTGGTGGTGGTTACGAACCAGTCGGGCATCGCCCGGGGGATGTTTACCGAGGAGACGCTGGACCTGATCCACGATCGGCTTCGGGAACTGCTGCACGAGAAGGGCGCCCGGATCGACGGGATGTACTACTGTCCGTTCCTTCCGGAAGGCTCGGTTGAACAGTACGCCGTGGAATCGGACCTGCGCAAGCCCAAGCCCGGGATGCTCCTGGAGGCGGCCGACGAGCTGGACATCGACCTTCAGCGCAGCTGGATGGTGGGCGACTCACCGCGGGACATCGAGGCCGGCCAGCGCGCCGGCACGCGGACCATCCGCCTGCGCCTGCCCAAGGCCGATCCCCGCAAAGACAGCGCCGACACGCCGCAGGCCGACTTCATCGTGCGCAACCTGGTGGACGCCGCGCGGGTCATCATCCGCGAGGAGAAGCGCCGCGACGACCCCCAGGCCGTCCAGGCCGGTGCGCCCGTCCCGAAGCGCGACGCCGTGGTCGCCACAGCCATGCAACTGGCGTCCGAACAGCCCGACAGCCCGTCCGCGACCGATCCGGAGGAACGGGATCCCGCCGACCCGCCTGCCGACACCGCGACCGACGCTCCCAAAACCGGAACCTCGAAACAGGGCGTCTCCCGCCTGGGGCTGCAGTCCGAGGAGAAGGATGCATCCAGCGAGTCCCGCTCCGCCGACGCCGTCCCCGTTCGCCCCGTCGAGTCGGGCGCTGCCGGGCCGTCGGCCGCCGCCCTGCAGCGGATTCAGCAGCAGTTGCAGCAACTGATCAACGCACAGGGAGTGGAGGAAGAGTTCTCCATCACCAAGATGCTCGCCGGAATCGTGCAGATGCTCGTGGTGCTCGCGCTGGCGGCCGCCGTGTACGCCGGCTACCAGGGGCGGATGGACGTTGGGACCTTCTGGGCCGTGATCGCCGCTGCCCTGCAGGGGATGGCCCTGACGCTATACGTCATGAACCGCCTGCGGTGAGTCGGGATTGCATCGGATGTGTGCATCGCTCGCACACTCGCAGTGCCTCGACGGATCTTCCGTGGCGGTGTCTCTTGGATAAGTCTTCCCTAAGTGTATGAAAGGACTTGCCCTGCGTGTCTTTCTGAAAATACACCCAACCGGCACGTGCCTTGCATAAGATGGAGTAACTACTTCGATAACCCGAGCCCCGAAGGAGATGGATCATGAATCTCGGCCGCGTTTTGACAGGATCGATGCTCGCAGTTTTCGTATTGTTCGCGGGCTGCTCCGAGCCCGAGAGTCCCTCGGGCGACCCGAACGGAGAGAACGGCAGGCCGCTGTCGGCCATGCCGTCCCAGACCGACCAGATTGCCCCCTCGCACCTCAAAGATGCCCAGCAGTTGATCAATCGCGGGCTGACGTTTCTGCTCTCGCAACAGCGGGAGGACGGCGGCTGGTCGTTCGCTCCGCAGATGCCCTCCGACCCGGCGCTGACCAGCCTGGCGCTGAAGGCACTGGTGCAGCACCCGGAGTTCACCTACAAGACGCCCGCGGTCGCGAAGGGCTACGAGGTCCTGCTGTCCTACCAGCAACCCAACGGCGGGGTGTACAACGATGACTCGCCCCACAAGCAGGAGAACTACACCACGGCTGTGGCGGTGATGGCCTTGGCGGCGGCAGAGAACCCGGCCTGGCAGGACGCGTTGGACAAGGGCGTGGCCTATCTCAAGAGTCTGCAGATTCTGCCCGGTTCGGAGACGCAGGACGGCGACCCGATCGACGCGAACCACCCGTTCGTCGGGGGCGTCAGTTACGGCAAGCACGGCCGACCGGACCTGAGCAACATGGGCTTCAACCTTATGGCGCTGCAGGAAGCGGGCGTGCCCGGAGACGATCCGCACGTGCAGCGGGCGATGATCTTCGTGACGCGCACGCAGAACCTCAGCGAGACCAACCCGCTGGGCTGGGCCGACACCGTCGAAGACGATGGCGGGTTCATCTACGCCCCGGCGAAGCGCGACGGCGTGACGCCGGAGTCCAAGGTGAAGACCGGCCTGCGCAGCTACGGCAGCATGACGTACACGGGTTTCAAGAGCCTCCTCTACGCCGGCGTCGACCGCCAGGACAAGCGCGTCCAGCGGGCCAGGCAGTGGATTCTCTCGCATTGGACGCTGGATAAGAACCCGGCGATGCCCGCCGAGACCAACCAGACCCGCGAGGGGCTGTATTACTACTATCACATGTTTGCCAAGGCGCTGCGCGCTTGGGGCGAGCCGGTGCTGGAAGACGCCTCCGGCCAGGAGCATAACTGGCGACACGAGCTGATCGCCGCGCTGGAGGAACGCATCAACGACAACGGCTCGTGGACGGGCGACAAGCGCTGGTACGAGAGTATTCCCGAGCTGGCGACGACCTATTCGGTGCTCGCCCTGCAGGAGTCGCTGAAGAAGTAGCCATTCGTCGTCAAGACAATCAGCGTCCCTGAACTCGCGGCCTCAGGGACACGATCAGGAGACCCGCCGGGCGGTCCGGCGGGTCTCTTTGTCTTGTGAGAGTGCGGCGGTTCTTCCTTGAAGATTTCGTCGGTGTGCGTAAGCTGAATCGTTCGCTCGAAACTTCCAGGAGACATGCAATGGACATCAGGCCGTTTCACGGATGGAGGTATAACCCCGATTCCGGCAAGCTGAGCGATCGTATCGCGCCGCCGTACGACGTTCTGTCCGCCGAGGACAAGGACAATCTGCTCGCGGTCAGCGAAGAGAATATCGTCGCGGTCGACCTGCCCCACGTTCCGCCCAAAGAGGTCGGCCCGGAGAGCGCCTACGAGCAGGCCGCCCAGCGACTGAGACAGTGGCAGAGAAAGGGCGTGATGGTGCAGGACAGCCAACCGGCGATTTACGTCTACGAGCAGACCTACGAGTGGGCGGGCAAGACGCACACCCGCCGGGCGATGCTCTGCGGCGTGCGGGCCACCGAGTTCGGCGAAGACATCATGCCCCACGAGCACACCTTTGCCGGTCCCAAGGCCGATCGGCTCAAGCTCACCGAGCACACCGGCTGTCAGCTCTCGCCGATTTTCGGGTTCTACAAGGATCCGCAGGGCACCGTGGACGAGACGCTGGCGAAGGTCACCAGCGGCGAACCGTCCGCCCAAGGACTGCTCAACGGCGTGGAAGAGAAAATGTGGGTTGTGAACGACGCCGACCTCATCGCTCACGTGGCTGCGACGCTATGCGGGGTCAAGGCGTACATCGCCGACGGGCATCACCGTTACACCACGGCCATGAATTACGCCAGATCGCTGCGGGAAGAGGGCAAAATCGACGATTCCCACGAGGCGAACTTCGTGATGTTCGCGCTGGTCTCCGACCAGGACGAAGGCCTCATCATCCTTCCCACTCACCGGGTGATCTCGGGCCTGGGCGAGGGCTTCTCGATGGAGGCGTTCCTGGACAAGGCCGGCGAATACTTCGAGCTGACCACCAAGGACGCCCCGGCCGGTGCGATCACCGATGCCGACGCGTTCCTCTCGGAATTCGGCCCGCACGCGATGGCGTTTGTCGGCGGGAACGGGACGGTGCACATCGGCGTGCTCAAGGACGCCGAAAGCATGAAGACCCTGGCGCCCGACGAGTGCGAGGCGTGGCGCGAGTTGGACGTGGCGATCCTGCATCGCCTGGTCATCGAGACGCTGCTGGCCGACCGGACCGACGGCGAACCGGAGATCGAATACACCCCCGACGGCGAGCGGGCCCGCCAGGCGGCCGAGTCCGGCGAGGCGCAACTGTCGGTGATCGTCCGCGGGACGCCGCTTGAGGCCGTCTCCGCCATCGCCGACGCCGAAGCCTCCATGCCCCACAAGAGCACGTACTTCTACCCGAAGTTGGCCACGGGTATGGTCATCAAACCGCTGAACCTGTAGCTCCGGGGCGTGCTTCGGCGTGCGGGCAGGCGATTGTCGCGACGGTTGGGAGAACCCGGCGGGGGGGCTATACTGGCGAAGAACGACCGTCCGTTTCGCACAAGGAGCATTCCATGCTGGAGCACGTTCGAGCACTGGCTGATGAGATAGGACCTCGCCCGACCGGTTCACCCGGCGAGGAGAAGGCGGCTGCCTACATCGCTGAGCAGTTTCACGACGCCGGGCTGGTGGACGTGGCCATCGAGCCGGTGGACGTGGTGGGGTTCGATTACTCCACCTGTCACGTGAGCTGTCCGAATCTCGAACCGTCGCTGAAGCTTTCGTCCCATCCGGGACGGTTCAGCGGAGCCACCGACGGACTGATCGAGCTTCCGCTGGCGTATGTCGACTCGCTGGATGACCTGGGCAAAGAGCACGCCGGAGCGGCGGTGGCGTTCTGGGCGGGAATGTCGGCCGACCAGTACAGCCGAGCGGTGGACCTGGACGTCGCGGCGCTGCTGCTGATTCCGGGGATCGATCCGCCCGCGCACAACACCCAGCAGATGACACACGCGTTCCGATTTTCCACCCCGTTCGACGTGCTCAAGGTGCCCCGGCGTCTGCCGTTGGTGTCTGTCGCGTACTGGGACATTTCGCGGGCCCTGCAGGCCGGCGCGTCGCGCGTGGAGTTGGAGGTCGACGGCGAAACGAAGATCAGGACGGGGCACAACGTCACGGGGCGACTGGTGGGCGAGGACGGCGCGCGGCGTGTGGTGATCTGCGCACACCATGACACGGTGGCCGGCTCGCCGGGCGCCGGGGACAACGCGGCCGGCGTGGCGGTAATGATCGAGCTGGCGCGACGACTGGTGACCGATCGCCCCGGTCTGCACGTGGACTTCGTGAGCTTCACGGCCGAGGAGGTCGGCTACCTGGGCGCTCACGCCTACACGCGGGATCATGCAGGGGACCTGGCCGGGGCGGACCTGGTGCTTTACGTGGACGGGCAGGGCGACCGGGTCGGCAGGACGATTTACCACGTGACCGGCGATGAGGCGCTGGAGACCTTTACCCGCCGGGTGGTGGGCGATCTGAATCAGCCCGCGGAAGTTCGCCCGTACGTGGGTGGGCTGGATCACTCGGTGCTGATGGCAGCCTACCGCGTGCCCGGCGTGTGGATGCAGAGACCGCCGCAGTTGTTCTGGCATACGCGGTACGACCGGACCGACACGCTAACCGAACGGCCGATGCGCGAAGGGGTGGACATCTACGCCGAAATCGTGCGCCGCATCGCCAGTGTGCCCGGCGAGCCGTTCGCCCCGAAGCTCTCCGAGAAGCAACTGGAGGGAATGAAGGACTACGCCCGAAGCTGCCACCCCGCTCTGGCTGAATGGCTGGAACGGGCGTAAGCTCAGGGAGGGTCAGGATAACCGCGCCAAAAAGCCGGCAGGTTTTTCTTGTCGTCGCGGCAATTCCGGCCTATCATACATACACAATCGGCGGGGCGTATTGACGTCCACCAGAATCGCCGATTCATGTCTATCGACTCGTAGTAGCTGGAATACGTATGGCACGCAGTTCACATGTCGCCGAGCGTTGTAGCGACGGTTCAGGTCAACCGTTGTATTTCATTTCTATCTTTCTTCTGATGGTTTCTGGTGGAGGCATTTCTGATGGCAAAGGGCACAGTGAAGTGGTTTAACGACGCGAAAGGTTTCGGATTCCTGCGCACCGAAGAGACGGATCAGGACATCTTCGTGCATCACACCGCGATCGTCGCCGAAGGGTTCAGAACGCTGAACCAGGGCGAGGAAGTGGAATTCGAGATGATTGAGAGCCCCAAAGGTTACAAGGCGGAGAAGGTCTTCCGAGACCAGGCCTGACTCGCTCGCTTCAGGCGGGGTGTTCGCTGAGAGGCGGACGCTTCGCTGACAAACAGGGAACACGCGCAGAGACGGCGCGGTGCAGCAGCGGGGATGATCCTGCGGCTGCACCGCACCGGTTGCGCGGGGTATGCGTTATTCCGTCTCGTGAATCGCCAGTCGATTGAGCCCGGCCATGATGGCCCGGACGGCGGCCTGGTCGATGTTCGTATCGCCCCCCACGCCCCAGTAGACCCGCCCGTCGGACAGCTCCAGCGGGACGTAGGCCATCGCGCGGGCGTCGGCGCCTTTGCCGACGGCCTGTTCGTGGTAGTCTTCCACGTTGAACTCGTGGGGCACGAGCTTCCGGACGGCCGAGACGAACGCGCTGACCGGACCGTTTCCGTCGGCGGTGGCGACTTTCTCCTGGCCTTTGACGCGCAGGCGGACCTCGCCGTGAATGGTCGTGGGGTCCGCATCGTCCGGGCGAGGCCAGTAGCCCACCAGTTCGTACGGCCCTGCCGGGGCCATGAACTCCTTGCCGAACGCCTGGTGGACCTCTTCGCTGGTGACCTCTCGCCCGAGCTGTTCGGAGAGTTTTTGGACGCAGCGTCCGATCTCGGGGTGCATGGGCTTGGGGGTCTGGAGGCCGAACTCCGTCTCCAGCACCCAGGCGATTCCGCCTTTTCCGCTTTGGGAGTTGATGCGGATGAGGCCTTTGTATTCGCGTCCGAGGTCGACCGGGTCGACGTGCATGTAGGGGACCTTCCAGCGGGCCCCGAATGTCTCGGGGGCCTCCTCAAGTCGCGAGATGCCCTTGCGGATGGCGTCCTGGTGCGAGCCCGAGAAGGCGGTAAATACGTACTCGCCGGAATACGGCTGGCGGTAGTAGATCTCCATGTTCGTGAGTTTCTCGACCCGTCGGGCGATGTCCTGGAGGTTCGAGAAGTCCAGTCCGGTGTCGATTCCCCGGGAGAAGAGGTTGTTCGCGACGATCACGAGGTCCACATTTCCGCTGCGCTCACCGTGGCCGAACAGGGCGCCCTCCACGCGATCGGCGCCGGCCAACAGGGCCATCTCGGAGGCCGCCACCGCCATGCCCTGATCGTTGTGGCCGTGGACGGAAATCCGGATGCTCTGGCGCTGCGGGAACTCGCGCCCGAACTTCTCGATCATGTCGGCGTACTGGTTGGGCGGGCGTCGTTCGACGGTCGCCGGCAGGTTGAAGATCAGGGGTTTCTCGGGCGTGGCTTTGCCCCAGGTCTCGAACACGGCGTTGCACAGCTCCAGCGAGAAGTCCAGGTCGGTGTCGGTAAATTCCTCGGGCGAGAACTCGAAGCGGATGTCCGAATCGCCGGCGGCGTCGGCCAACTCGCGGATCTGCTTGACCGAGCGGACCGCCATCTCGATGGTCTCGGCGCCGGAGAGGTTGAAGACCTTGTCTCGATGCAGGCGTGAGGCGGCGACGTAGGCATGGACGATCGCACGCGGCGCGCCGGCGAGCGACTCGAAGGTCCGCTCGATGAGGTGAGGGCGACATTGCGTGAGCCCCATGATGAACGTCCCCTCGGGGACGTGGCCTTCGTCTGTGAGGCGGCGGGTGAAATCGAAATCGTCCTGCGACGCCGAGGGAAACGCGACCTCGATGTTCTTAAAGCCGATCTCGCAGAGCATCCGGAAGTATTCGAGCTTCTGGTCCGGACTCAGCGGGTTGGGCAAGGCCTGGTTGCCGTCGCGCAGGTCCACGCTGCACCACTCGGGGCTGGTGGTGAGGGTGCGGCTGGGCCATTGGCGGTCGGGGAGGTCGATGGGTTCGGGCGGTGCGTATTTGGGGGTATTCCGTTGCGTTGACACGTTTTGCTCCTTGGTGGGTCTACCTGTTCTCTCGTGCGATCGGTCCAGCGGAGATCAGCATGTTCCCGCTCGACCGGAGGGGGTCTGTCTCGGCCCGCCCGAACGTACACCACGTCCGGCGGGCCCGGGTAGCGCCAGAAGCACCCGGCCCGCTGGGCCAAACCGCCTCGATCTCAGATTGTCCCGTGAATTTGTCATCGTTTCCGGTCCATAGAAAAAGCCCCGTCAATCCGGCAGGATCGCGGGGCGTTGGGGAATCACCCGAAGGTCCGCGATCCGTCAGCGCAGCAGAAGCCCGGCAAGTAGATCTACGCTCAGGCTGTCTCGGTGACGGATCATGGAATCGTTGCTCTTCGATTACATTATCGTCCCGGGGAGGGGGGAAGCAAGGCGAATTCCGTCTGAAATTCACCGGGTCCCCGCCCGGGACAGATCGCCCCAGCCGAGCGGAGAGTTCCGGCGACTTTGTTTTGCCGGAGCTTGCAGCCGTCGGGCGGGGGTCATATCATAGTCCAATTCACCAAGGACGAGAACCGCCGGCCCAGTCCAGGGAGGACGCATGAACAACAAGATTATCGCCGAGGGCATCACGTTTGACGACGTGCTGCTCGTGCCCGATTATTCCACCGTCAACCCCTCCGATGTGGGGCTCTCCACGCAACTGACCCCGAAGATCCGCCTGAATATCCCGGTCGTCTCGGCGCCGATGGATACCGTCACCGAAGGCGCACTGGCGATCGCGCTGGCCGAGGTGGGCGGAGTGGGCTTCATCCACCGCAACCTCTCGAAGGAAGCCCAGGCGCTGGAGGTCGAGAAGGTCAAACGCAGCGAAAACGGGATCATCACCGACCCGAAAACCCTCGGGCCCGAGGAAAGTACCGCCACCGCCCGGATGCTGATGTCCGAGAACAAAATCTCCGGCGTTCCGATCGTCGAAGGCGATGGGAAGCTGGTGGGCATCATCACCCGGCGGGACATGAAATTCCTCCAGGGCGATACGGTGATCCGCGAGGTGATGACCTGCGAGAACCTCATTACCGCCCCGCCCACCACGTCGCTGGATGAGGCAGAGAAAATTCTCAACCGCGCCAAGGTCGAGAAGCTCCTGCTGATCGACGACGCCGGCCGACTGGCCGGGCTGATTACCATGCGGGACGTGGACAAAATGCAGGACAACCCCCGCAGTTGCAAGGACGAGCGGGGTCGGCTGCGCGTGGGGGCCGCCGTCGGTGTGCTGGACTACGATCGCGTGGACATGCTCGTAGACCGCGATGTGGACGTGATCTGCGTGGACACCTCTCACGGCCATAAGGAAATCGTCCTGGAGACGGTCCGGCAGATCAAGGCCGCTCACGATATCGAGGTGGTCGCGGGGAACATTGCCACCGCCCAGGCGGCGGAGGACCTCATCAAGGCCGGCGCCGATTGCCTTCGCGTGGGCATCGGTCCCGGGGCGATCTGCACCACGCGGATCGTGGCGGGCGTCGGCGTTCCGCAGGTCACCGCGATCATGGAATGCACGCGGGTGGGGGCAGCCAACGGCGTGCCGGTGATGGCCGACGGGGGCGTACGACACAGCGGGGACATCGCCAAAGCCTTGGCCGCCGGCGCGAACGCCGTGATGATGGGCAGCCTGTTCGCCGGACTCGACGAATCGCCGGGCGAGTTGATCATCTACCGGGGAAGACGCTTTAAAAGCTATCGCGGAATGGGGTCGATGGACGCCATGCTCGCCGGGTCGGCCGACCGATACAACCAGGACGCCAAAGACTACCGGAAGCTCGTGCCCGAGGGTGTGGAAGGGCGGGTGCCCTATCGCGGCACGCTGGAAGACTTCGTCCATCAGCTCTGCGGAGGCCTGCGCAGCGGAATGGACCACTGCGGCGCCCAGACGGTCGACGAGTTCCGCACCAAGGCGAGGTTCCTGCGGGTCTCCTCGGCGTCGCTGGTGGAATCGCATCCGCACGATATCAGCATCACCCGCGAGGCTCCGAATTACTTCGGCATCGCCGGCAGCAGCCAGGACGAGTAGAAATCGTCTCCCGCGGCGATATCATTCCCCGGCGGGACCAGATCGAAAGGAAGCGACAATGACCGGTTTGTGGACCAAAGCATGGGTTGGTGTGTTGCTGGCGGGCCTGCTGGCAGCGGGTGGATGTGCCCAGTGGGAGCAGACCCCGGGCCGATCGCGCGAGCTGGGGAGCGTGAGCATGCCCCGTGCGTTCGCCGCCTCTCGAGAGGTGCTCAGCGCGCACTTCCCGATCGCCGAGGCCGACCCGGCTACAAGGACAATCAAGACGCTTCCCAAGCTCGTGGACGCCCCGGCCGAGCGACTGATGGGAAGGTCCGAGGCCCGTCAGGTCGGCACGCTTCGTCTGCGCGAAGAAGAGGGGCAGGTGGTCGCGCATCTGTCCATCGCACAACAGCGTAAGGGCGGACAGGCCGTCCGGAACCGCGTGCTCGACGAGGAAAACTACAGCGGTCGACCTCGAACCCCCGCACATACCGGCGGTGCCATCGAACCATCGCAGGACGACGACTGGCAGGTCTACGGCTACGACCACCGCCTCGAATCGGTGATTCTCGCCGAGATCTACCGCACTCTGCATGCGTCGTCGAGTCCGTCTGCTCCGTAAGACTGTATTTCAAAGGGGGTTGAAGAATGGCGGCCGGTCGCTGGGCTCGCACCGGTCGACTGCCCCGCAAGAGCCTTGTTTCGGTGGGATCGCCCCCGCGACCCGGGGGACGCAACGCGCGCCGTGTCAGAGAATGAACCGCTTCAGCCATCCCTGCTTTTGGCGATACGCAGCACGAGTCTGTTACCGATTGCGCAGAAGGGACTTCCAGAATGCGTAAAAGTTCCGAAAATTCATGGATTGTATGTGGCAATAGTGCTAATACTCCTTATACTGGATTTGCGTCAGAAGGGAATTGGTACTGTGTGTTCAGCCGGGCGTTCATATCTGGCCCGGTTTGCTGCGGGGCGAGTGGAGATGACCTGTGTTTGAGTATACCGTCACGTCCTGTGTGGGGCCGCGATGACTGCGCCCGATATACGTTATTGGTCAGCTCTGCCCGAAGGGGGCGTCTCTCCCATGCAGGATGAGATCCTCAGCCAGTTGCACGATTACGTGATCATCACGGATCCGCAGGGGCGGGTTCTGTTCGCCTCGCCGCAGTTGCTTCAACTGGGCTCGCGTCGTCAGGAGGACGTGAGCGGCCAGCCTTTCACGGGGCTCTTCATCGCGCGCTACGGAGACGACGAGTCGCCCGAGGATGTACTCCAGGCCACGCGCGAGGGCGGCTGGCAGGGAGTGATCGAGACTTTGGTCGATCCGGACGCTCCCCATACCTTGGACGCCCGAAGTTTTCCGATACGCGATACCGCCGGCGAGATCATTGCGCTGATGGGCATCGCCGAGGACCGCACCGAGCGCCACGAGGCGCTCGAGGAACTCTCGCGTCGGGAGCAGCAGATGCGATTCACCTTTGACGACGCTCCCATCGGAGCCGCCGTCATCGGCCTCGACGGCAGGGCCATCCGGGTCAACAGCGAACTGTGCCGCATGACCGGGTACACGCGTGAGGAGATGGAGGGGACGGCCTTTCAGGATCTCACGCATCCCGACGACGTAGACATGACGATCGCGCAGTATGAGCAACTCATCCACGGCAAGTTGGACCAGTACCAGATGGATAAGCGGTACGTCTGCAAGGACGGCAGCGCGTTGTGGGTGAGCCTCTCGGTGCGTCTGGTGCGCGATCGCGATGGTCAGCCCCTTTACACCCTGGCGATGATGGAGGATATCAGCGCCCGCCGCGAAGCCCAGGCTGCCCTTCGCAAGCAGGAAGCCCAGATGCGAAACGCCACCAAGATGGAGGCCATCGGCCGATTGGCCGGCGGAATCGCGCACGACTTCAACAACCAGTTGACGGTAGTGAAGGGCTACTCCGAAATGCTCCTGCGGGAGCTGGCCCCGGACAGCTCGCAGCACGAGTCGGTGGAGGAGATTCGAGCTGCCGCCCAGCGTGCCGCCGACCTGACCAACCAACTGCTGGTGTTCGGACGCAAGCGGGCCCTCCGCGCGGAGATGCTGGACCTCAACCAGGTCCTGCGCGAGATGGGCGGGCCACTGGCGAGAATGCTCGGAGAGGACATCGAGTTGAGCACGATCGTCGATCCCGATCTCGGTTCGGTCAAGGTGGACCGCGCTCAACTGCAGCAGATGATTGTGAACCTGGTGGTCAACGCCCGTGACGCGATGGACCCGCCCGGGCGGATTACCATCGAGACAGCCAACGTGTCGATTGCACAGCACCAGTTTGTCGAGTGCCCCTCGCTGTCGGCCGGTCCGTACGTGATGCTCTCGGTCGCCGATACCGGGAACGGCATGGACGAGGAAACACGCCGCAACGTCTTCGAGCCGTTTTACACCACCAAGCCCCAGGGTGAGGGCACCGGACTGGGGCTGGCGATGGTTTACGGGCTGGTCCGCTCCAGCGGCGGCCACGTGGAGGTGGAAAGCAACCCGGGAGCCGGGTCCGTTTTCCGCGTGTACCTGCCCACCGTGCGGGCGGGGGAGCCAACCGGCGCTCCTGCCGAGGCAACGGCCGGGCAGATTTCGGGCGACGGGCGTACCGTGCTGCTGGTCGAAGACGAGGAAGCCGTCCGTCATGTACTGGTTCGCGAGCTTCGCCTGGCGGGATACACCGTGCTGGAAGCCGCCGATGCGCGCGAGGCCATCCCGCTGGGTGAACACTACACCGAGCCGATCGATCTGCTGGTGACCGACGTGGTCATGCCCGGAATGAAAGGTCCCCAACTGGCGGAGAAACTCCTGCACGTCCGCCCGCGGATGCAGGTGCTGTTCATCTCGGGCTATTCCGAGCCGATCACGCTGGACGACAACCGGCGGGTGAATCTGCTTCGCAAGCCCTTCAGCCCGGTCGAGCTTACCCAAGCCGTCCGCGACGCGCTGGGACATCATCAATCGGCTGAATAGGTCCTTCCCGAGCCCTGTCTGAGCGGCGTTTCCCCTTGCCCGAAGGCGATGGATCGGGTACGCCTCTGGCATGAGCGAACGGGCTGGACGAGCTTCCATATCGCTGGCCGGGCCATCCTTCGCGGCGATGGCGGGCACGTACTGTCTGGGCGTGTTCAACGACAGCTTCTTCAAGCAGGCGGTGTTCCTGATTGCCGTATCCCTCGGGATGAAAGAGATGCAGGGGTACGTCGCGATTGTCTTCACGCTGCCGTACATCTTCCTGGCGGCCCCGGCAGGGTGGTTGGCCGACCGATTCGCCAAGCGACACGTGGTGATCGCCGCTAAGGTGCTCGAACTGACAGCCATGATCGCCGGGGCGGCGGGGATCCTGCTCGGTGCCTGGTATCTGGTATTGACGATGGCCTTCATCATGGGCCTGCAGTCCTGCGTGTTCAGCCCGGCCTTGAACGGCGCCATCCCCGAACTGTTCCCGCCCGCCGGCGTCACCCGTGCCAACGCGGTCCTCAAGGCCGTCGTGACCGTCGCCATCCTCGCCGGGTTCGCCTCCGCGGGCATCGTGCGAGACCTCGGCGGTGCGTGGGCGCTGTCGACGATCATAATCGGCGCGGCACTGTTGGGCGTCTTCGTGAGCTTCGCCACGCCGTATCGCCCACCGGCCGACCCGGACGCCCGGTTCCCGTGGTGGGGCATTGTCGATACGCTCAAGCGGCTGGTGCATATTCGCCGCGATCCGCCCCTGGCACACACGGTCGTCGTAG
Organism: Phycisphaerae bacterium; assembly: GCA_046541875.1. Taxonomy (GTDB): domain Bacteria; phylum Planctomycetota; class Phycisphaerae; order SM23-33; family SM23-33; genus CAZFPT01. Next base: position 22,416 of record JBKHCL010000015.1, read on the forward strand.
CCGTGTTCATCTGGTCGCTCGGACAGCTGCAACTGCTGCTGATCAACCCCATGGGCGTCACGCAGTTCGGATGGTCGGACTCAGCCACCTCGCTGCTGCTGGCGTGTGAGCTGGTCGGAATCGCCATCGGCGGGGTGTTGGCCGGTCGCTGGGCTGCGGGGAAGGGATGGCAGCGCTTGCTCGCCCCGTCTCTGGCGGTGATGGCCGGCCTGCTGGGGGCGGTCTGGGCGGTGCCCTTGCTGCCCGGAGAAACCGCGCGGTACGGGGCACTGATGTTCCTGCTGCTGGGCGGGGGAATCACCGGGGGACTGGTGCTGATTCCCTGCGAGGCATTCATTCAGGTCCGCCCGGCGGCGGGGCAAAGAGGCGCGGTCATCGCCTCGGCGAACTTCGCGATCTTCTGCGGAATCGCCCTGGCCGGGGGGGTGGCGAATCTCCTGAACCTGACCTTCCTTCCCACCGACAGCTTCGCGCTGGTCGCGGCCGTCACAGGTCTGTTCGCATACTATGTATACAGGACACTTTCGGAAAGGCAACGACTGTGATCGACGCGGCTGTGGTTGGCATCGCCAGGGGGCTGCTGTCTCTGCGATACCGCATTCACGTGCGCGGGCTCGACGAGATCGTCTCCCGTGGCAGGGAAGGAATCCTCCTTCTGCCGAACCACCCGGCCCTGATCGACCCGATCATCCTCGCCGTTCTGCTGCGACGTCTGCTCGCGCCGCGATTTCTCGCCGACCGCGAGCAGATGGACCGGCTCGTCATCGGAAGGATCGGCCGACGCTGGGGCGTTCGCACCATCCCCGACGTCAAAGAGCACGGCTTGGACGCTGCCCGCGAGGTCCGTGAGGCGATGGACGAATGCGTCCGGCATCTCAACCAAGGCGGGAACCTGGTGCTGTATCCGTCGGGGCATCTCTATCGCACGCGATACGAGAACCTGCGGGGCAACAGCAGCGTCGAGAAAATGGTTCACGCCGCCCCGGACGCGAGAATCGTGCTGGTGCGCACCAGCGGGCTGTGGGGCAGCCGCTTCGGGTGGGCGAGCGGGCGCAAGCCGTCCGTCGCATCGACGCTTGCCCGCGGCGGCCTGGACCTGTTGATCAGTGGAATCGTCTTCGCCCCGCGACGGGATGTGCACGTCGAGTTCGTCGAGCCGGACGACTTCCCACGCGACGCACCGCGCGAGGAGATCAACGAGTATCTCGAAGAGTTCTACAACGAGAACGCCCCGCCGAACACGTTCGTCCCCCGGACCATCTGGGACCGCGGCGGAACGCGACGTCTGCCCGAGCCGCAGCAAACGCGGGTGGAAGGGGATATCGCTGAGGTCCCCGATGCGACCCGACGGATCGTGGTGGAACACCTGCGCGAACTCAGCGGCCGCGAGGAGATCGACCCGGACGATCAGATCGCCCGCGACCTCGGGCTCGACAGCCTCGCCCGGGCGGAGCTGCTGGTGTGGCTGCGCGACGAGTTCGGGTTCACCGCCCCCGATACCGAGAGCCTGCGAACCGTGGGCGACGTATTCCTGGCTGCCTGCGGCGAGGCCGTCTCTTGCGAGGAGGTCACGCTGAAGCCCGTCGACTCGCCGTGGTTCAGCTCGGCCGACGATTGGCCCGCCGGCCGATTGGACATCGCCCCGGGCCAGACGCTTCCCGAAGCGTTCCTTCACTCGGCGGCGATCCGTCCGGGAAGGGCGGTGTTGGCCGACCAGCGCAGCGGCGTGCGAAACTACCGCCAGGTGGTGCGCGGGGTCATGGCGTTGCGCCCCGAGATGGCGCGTCTGGAGGGCGAGTACCTCGGTGTGATGCTTCCGGCGTCCGTGGCCGCGGCGGTGACGCAATTGGCCGTTCAGTTTGCGGGCAAGACGCCCGTGATGGTCAATTGGACCATCGGTCCGAGGAATCTGGTCACGTCCCTGGAGACGGTCAACACGGTTCACGTCGTCACCTCACGATCGCTGGTGGATCGGCTCCGGGCGCGCGGCGTGGAGCTGGACTCCATCGAGGACCGTTTCGTATTTCTCGAAGACATCGCCGCGTCAATCCCCCGGGCCCGCAAGCTGGTGGTGTGGCTGAAGTCCTGGCTGAGTTGGGGCGAGCTGCGCCGCCCCGAGGTGCGCGACGAGGCGGCCGTCCTGCTCACCAGCGGGTCCGAGACAGTCCCAAAGGCCGTCCCGTTGACCCACGCGAACATCCTGGCGAACCTGCGGGACATCGTCGATGTCGTTACGCTGGATCGCACCGACGCGCTGCTGGGCATGCTCCCGCCGTTCCACAGTTTCGGGCTGACGGTGTGCGTAGCTGCCCCGCTTACCGGCGGGTTGCGCGTGGTGTATCACCCCGATCCGAACGACGCAGGCAGCCTGGCGGCGATCATCGAAGCCTATCGCGCCACGATGCTGGTCGGGACGCCGACATTTCTTTCGGGCATCGTTCGGGCCGCCTCGGAAGGGCAACTTCAGAGCGTCCGCCTGGCGGTCACCGGGGCGGAGCGATGTCCGCGGCGCGTCTACGACGCCCTCGATAAGGCCTGCCCGGAGGCCACCGTCATGGAGGGATACGGCATCACCGAATGCTCGCCGATCGTTTCGGTGAACGACGAAAACAACCCCGCGGCGATGACCATCGGCAAGCCCCTGCCCAGCCTGCGGACGCTCGTGGTGGACCCCGATACATACGAACCGGCCGGCGTGGGACAGCGGGGCGTGCTGCTGGTCAACGGGCCAAGTGTGTTCGACGGTTACCTCGGAGAGGACCCGCCCGACCCGTTCATCACCGTCAACGGCCAGCGGTGGTACGACACGGGCGACCTTGTGACCCGGGGCAGCGACGGCGTACTGACATTTCGCGGGCGGCGGAAACGGTTCACCAAGATCGGCGGCGAGATGATCTCGCTGCCGGCGATCGAGCAGATTCTGCGCGACCGCTTCGAGATCGACCACCAAGCGGAGGAAGGCCCACGCCTGGCGGTGATCGCCGGCGACGAGGATCGCCCCGAGCTGGTGCTCTTCACGACGATGGAATTATCGCGTGAGGAGGCGAACGGCGCCATCAACGACGCCGGCCTGAGCGCCCTGCACAACATCCGGCGGGTCGAGCGGGTCGAGGAAATCCCCACGCTGGGCACGGGCAAGACCGACTACCGCGCGCTGCAGCGGCGGTTGTGATTTGGCCGATCAGTTCTTCAGCAGGATCTCGCGCGTCATCAGCAGGGCCGAGATGCTGTGCTGCACGAAGTCGATCCGGATTTCAGGATCGGTCAGGGAGGCGGTGAATCCTCCCAGGCTCACTTGCGGGCGGGCGTGGAACATCGCCTGTTCGGGCATGACCTGTCCCTGGAGGACGAACCGCACGCCTCGCAGCAGCGTTTCGCGGTAGGGTTCGGTCAGGTCGTCTCGGCCTTGGCGGTCGGCCAGGAACCAGGTGGCGGCGAGTCCTTCCATGCGCGTGGCGGTGGGCGTGATTCGCGGGGGAATGTAGAAGCTCCCCACCCAGTCGCGTCGGCCGGGTTCGGGGCGGCGACGTTGCTGCTCGACGATCGCTTCGGTCGTCATCGCGTGGGCGTGCCTGGCCAGCGGGTCGTTGCCGGTTGCGGCGTGGATCTCATTCAGCGCGTAAAGCAGCCAATGGTCCGCCCAGTAGTCCTTTCCCTGTTGCGATTTGACCTGCCAGAGGGCGGCCTTGCGGGCGGATTCCAGCCAGTCGCCCTTCGGGTCGAGCTCGTGCAGCCGCATCAGGGCGAGGATGGCCTCGCCGGGGTAGTACGCCATCTTCCTGTCCACCCGTCGCCCGTTGGGCCAGGTCATGTAGTGCGTGTGCAGTTCGCCGGTGTCGGGGTTCTGCACGCTCCGGATCCATCGCCCCAGTTGGTGAAGCGTTTCGAGGGGTTGGCGGTCGTGGCTGGCGCTGACGTACCGGGCGATGGCGATTCCCGCCAGGCCCACCCCTCCGAGCTTCACGACGTTGTCTTCCACGACGACAGCCCGTTTCCGCACGGTGTCCTTGGCGGGGCGCACATGAGCCAGCAGAAACTTCAGGGCCCGCTGGGCGGCGGCGAGCAGTTCCTTATCGCCCGTCACCTCGTAGAGCTGCATCATGGCGTAAATCGTGCCGGCGTGCCGGGGCAGGTTGTAACTGCGCTTCTCGCCGTTGGTGGCCGGGTAGTAGTGGTACACGAATTGGCCGCTGGGCTTGACCATTCGCGTGAGGTACCTCCCGGCCTGGACGGCGCGGGCGAGCAGCCCGGAGGGCGTGAGCGGGCCGATCAGTCGATGGCCGCGGTAAAGCTCAACCACCTCTTGGCCGTCGGTGAAGGTGGCGTCCGTTCGGAACTGGAAGCGGACCTTCGAGTGGTCGTTCCTCTCGGCGGAGAATCCATCGCCGCGGGCACGCCAGGGACGCTGGCGAAGAAACTCCTGCAGCGTGAAGGGGTTCAAAGCATTGCCGCCGGTCATGAGCTTGTCGCGCATGATCTCGATCGGCAGCAGGACCATGCCGTGCTCCCTGGTCGTGCCCAGCCCCCACAGCGACCCGTCGCGGTCCAGCGGGTGGGTGAGCGTCTCGTCGGTGATCTTGTCGATGCGATGGACCTCCTGCACCACGTCCAGCCGCAACCATCGCGGGCGGACCGTATCGGGCAGCATCTCGCGCGCCTGGGCGGCGGCGTGTTCGATGGCCGGGACCACCCCTCGACCGGTTCCGATCAGCACGCGGGCGGTCTTGACGCCGTCGCTCAGTGAGATAAGCACCACCCTGGGCTGACGGTCCTGCCGAAGGGCGCCGGGAAGGTCCGGGGTGAGCCCCAGCAGGCCGGTGCGGGCGGCGGCGTAGTTGGTCAGCGCCCGTCGGGATGGCGGCGTCAGCGGAAGGGGGGCTGTGACGTCCTCCAACCAGGGGCGCGCGTCGTCGGCGTTTGCGGCAGGTCGGTTGGCGTCGTCCAGCGGTGGGGGTGCGGGGGGCTCGTCGCGGCAGGCGACAGGGCCCATCAGCAGCGCGGCCAGTAGAAGGTAAGCAAGGCGACCGCTGCAACGGTCGGTCCGGGCCGGGGGTGTGATGATTGGTGTGGTTCTCATCTCGGGTGGATTGTACCGCGGGGGCGGATCGAATCCCAGTGCCGCCTCGCGCGACAGATCCGCGCGGGAGTTTTGGCTTCGCCTTGACAACGTTAGCGCCCCACCCGCTATAATGCTGCAACGACGGGTTGATCCGGGTCCGATTTCGCCCGCGGGGCGTACGGGTCGACCGATACCATCCGCACAGACAAGAGAGTTCAGTCCGCGCAACATGAAACCGTTCGTACTCCTGAAGGACCCGACACAGTACAAGGCAGAAGAAGTGGACCTCGTCAACGATGAGGCGGCGAGGAATTACTGGCTGGACCACTTCGAACGCCACTTCGAACAATGCATGATCCACGCTGCCGACGAGTACGGCAAGAACGCCGGCACGCAGATCGAGACGGCCCAGAAGGAGTTCGCCGACCGCATGGAAGCCCTGCGGACCGATCCGACCTCCCTGGAAAGCGGCGATCTGACGGTCATCACGCTCGATCGTCTGCGCGAGGAAATCCTCAGGCAGCACGGTCTGCGCGATCCGTATCGCAAGCTGAAACATCGTCTGAACCAGGAAGCGGCCGAGCTGTTCCCGCAGGTCTGCCGTAAGCTCCACGCGATGGCGCCCGAGGACCGCTACCTGCATCTGATCGAGTCGGTCTTCGCGGGCAATCGCCATGACCTGGGCAGCGAGAACACCATGCACCTGACCGGCAGCCCGGCGGAGTTCCTCGAGCAGATCGAGAACATGCCCGACCGCCCGTGGCTGGTGGACGATTTCGAAATCCTGCTGGACGACTTCCTCGCCGCCCCGCCGATGTGGACCAAGGCGATTCTCTGCGTGGACAACGCCGGGGCCGACTTCGTGCTGGGGATGATGACCCTCGCGCGGGAAATGGCGTTGCGCGGAACGAGCATCGTGCTGGCGGCGAATGAGGAACCGGCCCTGAATGACATGACGGTCGATGAAACCGTCGAAGTCGTCGAGACCCTCGCCGTGAAAGACCCCGAGCTCGAAGCCCTCATCCAGGGCGGCATGTTCGAGGTGGTCTCCACCGGAAGCAGCATTCCGCTGCTGGATCTCTCCAGCGTGTCCGACGAGTTCAACGCCGCCTCCGAAGAAGCGGACCTGGTGGTGCTCGAGGGCATGGGGCGGTCGATCGAGACCAACTACAACGCCGAGTTCGTGTGCGATTCGCTGCGCCTGGCGCTGATCAAGAGCGAGCACGTCGCCGAGCGGTTGGGTGGAAAAACCTTCGACTGCGTCTGCAAGTACGTCCCGATCGACAACCCGGCCGAGGACGAGGACAAGGGCGCCGAGGGCATCGAGGTCACCAGCGAGTAATGTCGGCCGACCTGTCCGTTCGCGACCTGGGACGGGCACCCTACGCCGAGACGCTCGCCCTGCAGAAACGCCTGCTGGGCGAGGTCCGCGACGCCGAGGAGGAACGGGCCCACCTGCTGCTGGTGGAGCACGATCCGCCCGTGGTGACGTTCGGGACCTCCGGCGGCGAAGCGAACCTGCTGGCCGATGAAGCGCAGCTCGCCCGGGAAGGCATCGAGATCCACCGCATCCGGCGAGGCGGTGACGTGACCTACCACGGCCCGGGGCAGTTGGTCGCCTACCCCATTCTCCGCGTCGACCTCCACGGCCGGGACGTTCACGCCTACCTTCGCAGCCTCGAACAGGTTGTGATCCGCACGTTGGAGCAACTGGGAATTTCCGCTCGGCGCGTCGAAGGGCTCACCGGTGTGTGGGTGGGCGAGCAGAACCCCCGCAAGGTGGCTGCCATCGGCGTGGGCGTCAAGCGGTGGGTGTCCTATCACGGGTTGGCGCTGAACGTTCAGCCGAACATGCGACACTTCGGACTCATCGTGCCGTGCGGCATCGCCGATCGCCCGGTCACCAGCGTTGCCGAGCTGCTTGGGACGGAGGTGAGCGTTTCGCGCGTGAAACCGATTCTGGTAAACTCGCTGGCCGAGGAATTTGGATTCGACCTGCGCTGGGAGAAGGATGCTTCATGACGACGCGCGACGAGAAACCCGCCAGACCCCGACGCCGCCTGCCGGGTTGGCTGAAGCGTCGGCTGCCCGCTGCCGGGCGCACCGACGAAATCCGCCGCCTGCTCGACGGACTGCACCTCGCGACGGTCTGCGACGGGGCGCACTGCCCCAACCGCGGCGAATGCTACGCCCGCGGGACCGCGACGTTCATGATTCTCGGCGAGACCTGCACCCGCAACTGCCGCTTCTGCGCGGTGGACTCGCGCGACCCGGGCCCGCCGCGGGCCGATGAGCCTGCCGACGTCGCCGAGGCAGCCGGCCGCATGGGTCTCTCGTATGTGGTGGTCACGTCCGTCACGCGCGACGACCTGCCCGACGGCGGGGCGGGGCATTTCGCTGCGACGATTCAGGCGATCCGCCGGCGGTTGCCCGACGCGCGCGTGGAAGTGCTTACGCCGGATTTCCAGGGCGACCAGGCCGCCATCCGGACGGTGTTGCAGGCCGGCCCGGACGTGTTCAATCACAACGTCGAGACGGTCCGGTCGCTGTATAAAAGCGTTCGGCCGCAGGCGGATTACCGCCAGTCGCTGGACGTATTGGCCGCGGCCGGGCGAATCGGGGGCGCACTCGGGAAGCGCATTTTCACCAAGAGCGGGTTGATGGTCGGCCTCGGCGAGACGCGCGAGGAGATCCGCGAGGTACTGGACGATCTGCGAGCCGTCGGATGCGATATCCTCACGGTGGGGCAGTACCTCGCCCCGTCCGAGGCGCACTATCCGGTCGAGCGGTTCGTCCCGCCCGAGGAGTTCGCGGAAATCGAGGCCGAGGCGCGGGAGATGGGCTTCAAGGCCGTGGCGGCAGGGCCGTTCGTACGGAGCAGTTACCGCGCCGATGAAGTGTTCGAGCAGGGCGAAAGCTGAGCGCCAGGCGTTCGACCCGCAACCTGCCGTTTGCCGGAAACGGCGGACGTCCTTTATGGCGTGACTCTCAGTGCGGCCTTCCGGGGCTGGATGCTCTCTTTGAAATGCTCCAGAACTGCTTCGATGCGCGCCCGCACTTCCGGATCGCGCGAGCTGTGGAAGGACCTTCTCAGCAGGGGGACGATAACCTTGTTCATCGCCTTGAGCTTGGCGGTTGCTTCCTGGCGTTTCCGGCGTTTCTGATGGCCGAGCTGGTCGATCCACTTGACTGCATCCTGCTCCATGTCGGCCGGTGCGGTCATCCGGGCGCGCTTGAGATGGTCGCACTCGTTGGCGTCCACCTCGATTCGGCTGTCCTTGCCCATCCGTATGACGATGGTCCTCGTCCGCAGGAGCCCCTTCTTCACGCCGTCATTCCACGTCGTCAGCGAGACCGGGTCGTTGGGCGACGCGCGGAACTTCAGCTCCTTGACGACGGCCACGTCAAACGTGCGGGATTCGCCGTCGATGTCCAACTCGATCCTGTCATTGCCCAGCGTGCCGCTCAGGACGGTCTGCTTCTGATTGCCCACCACCGCATCGAGGGTCTTGCGGAGCGTCAGCGTCGCGTTGGCCGTGCGTTCAGGCTGCTCGTTGGTGTGGATGATTTTGGAAATACGCGAGACCGGGACGGCCCCGTTGCCGTCAAACGCCAGGGCCGGTCGGAGTCGGTCCGTGGCGAGCTGGCCGGCCAGCGTGGACCCGCTCAGGAAGTTCACCGTGACCTGGTTGGCGTCGTTCGGATCGAACGTGACCTCGTGCACGTCGGCGATGCGGACATCAATCTCCCCGAGCTGCCAGCGGACCGGGAGGGTCATGGTCTTTGGTTCCACCGGCAGACGGATGCCGCTGCGAAGGACCATTCGCGGGGGTTTGTGCTCGACGAAATCGGGGCGGGTCTTGGAGATGCGGTAGCTCCACTGGGCCATGTGCGTGACGGGGACCTCCAGCTTCGCGGTGCCCATCGATATCCCGATCTTCTGGCCGTCGAGCTTGCCGTGCAGAAGATGCCCCCCGCGAAGCAGGACCTTCATGACGCCGTTGGGATCGGGCGTGTCGTTCGCGTCGGTCAGGACCGCCATCCCGATCACGTCCTCGGAGGGCAGACGGATGCGCCCGAACCCGGTTGTCAGCAGGAACTCGCCGGCCTCGATGTCCCCGAAGATCGGGTCGCCGTTGGCCAGAAAAATCCGGTCGGTCGAGTCGCTGCGAAGCAGGTAGATGTCGGCGTATCCGCTGAGTCGTCCGAAGTTGATGATCTTCCGACGGACCTCCGGGTTGAGGTCCCGCAGGTGCTTCCACGCCCGGAAGCTCTTGAGACGCCTGAGAAGCTTGGCCTTATCGTTCCCCTGCGACTGGAACGTGCAGATCAGTCGGTAGTCATTGGCCGGGACGGTGACCGTATGTTCCACGTTGAGGCTGCTGGATCCACCAGTGTGCTTCACGGAGATCTGCGACTTGCCTCGGCGGTCGCCGATGACGTGCATGATGGACGGGGCGTTGTCGCGATGTTGCTGGGTACTGATGAAGCCCTTCTCGCCCTTCTTCCACGAGCTGTCTCCGTCCGGGGTCGCCAGCGGCTCCAGAGAGCTGTAGAAATTTGAGTGGATCTTCACATTCACGGTGACGGCCTTGTTGGTGGGATTGTGGAGAATCTCCAGCCACCGGGCCAGGGGGCGGTCGTTGTAGACCTTCACGCGGCGGAAGACCTTCAGCCCCTTGCGGTAGCTCTGGCCGTACTGCTTGTGGGAGTAGAGATCGAAGATCTCCACTTCATCACCGGCGGCGTTTTTCCAGCCGTAGCTCTGGCAGCGGACATTGACGCGGTTGTTGATATTCACGCGCATCGCCCCGCCGTAGGCCTGGTTGGTCCCTGCTGTATATACGGAAAGGTGGTTGTTCAGATCCCACTGGAAGCCGCCGCCGTCCTTGAGCGTGTGGCTGAAACTGATCTTTCGCCCGGGCTTGATATGCAGGCCGCCCTTGCCGGTCAACTTCGCGGGGATATCCGGACGATTGTAGTCGCCCGAGTCCCAGTTGATCTGCTGGGCGGACCCAGCCGAGGCGACCCAACCACAGACCAGTGCGATCACCATGCCCCGCCATCCGATTGTTCTGCCCGTCTTGGTCATCCCTGTCGTCCTTGCCTGCCGCGGCGAACCGGTATTCCCTCGGGTCGCCATTGTACACGATGCATGGGTGGAGAGTCATCCCTCAGGCCCGGGCCTTCGGTGAGATAGACGCACGCGGGGGCGTTTCGTTCGCCTCAGAAGCGAAATCCGAGACAGTCCGCCGCCCGGCAGCGGTTTCAGACAGAGTTCATCCCGCCTCTTGGCCGCCGCGCGTGAGCGTCAGGGCGACGATCTCCCCGCGGGTGTTGAACCGCACCGGAATGCCAGAACAGCCCGCCCCGAGGTTCGTCATTCCCGTCATCGCGCCGCGGTACCACAGGCCCCGGTAGTACTGCCGACAGCGCTGCAGGTGGGTGATGATGGGGTATCCGCCCGGCAGGGCGACCTGCCCGCCATGCGTATGGCCGCACAGGTAGAGATTCACGCCGAACCGCTCGGCCTCGATGGCCAGCTCCGGGGAGTGAATGAGTCCGAGCGTGAACCCATCGGGGGCGGTCTCCAGGGCGTGGACCGCCTGGTCGGTGTAGTAGTAATGGACGTCGTCGGTGCCGACCAGCGTGATCTGCTGCCGGCCGCGATGGAGCACGACGTGCTCGTTGATGAGCAGCCGAACGCCCATCTTCTCGATGGGGGCAGCCATGTGGACGTCGTCGTGGTTGCCCAGCACGCCGTACATTCCCAGCCGGGATCGCAGACCGGTTACCAGGCGTTCCATTGCCTCCAGGCAGGGACGGGTTGGCCCGTGGACCTCACCGCGGTAGTCGCCCCCCAGCAGCACCAGGTCGAACGAGCGGTTCCCGAGCATCGAGAGGATCTGCTCCTCGATGTCGGGCATCATGTCCAGGTGCAGGTCGGTGAGGTGCAGCACGGTCAGCCCGTCGAAGGCTTCGGGGAGGGTCGGCAGCACGAGCGTGCGTTCCGTGAGGCGGATGTCCCGGGCGTTGGCGGCTCCGAGGCGATGCAGCCCGCTGAGACGCATGATCGCGTCGGCCGCCCGGACCGCCCCGCGCAGCAGCCACCAGTGGTGATGGCTTCGATGCCCGAAGCGGCGGGTCTTGATGTTCTCGGTTTCCATCCAGAAGCGATTGACCGCCCAGAGCAGGCGCGGAGAGATCTCCCTGCCGTCCTCGACGGTGGCGAGCAGATCGCGAAGGGTGGGCTCGGGCAAGTGCATGGTCCTCATTGGCGTATCGACCGAATCGGGCGTCGAGTTCAGTGTAGCTTCGGCTTTGCTCTGGCATCGGAGGATTGCCCCTTTACAATGCCACCTGCCCGCCCGCCACGCGGCGGCGAGGTCCAGCATAGCCCATCGGAGCAGAGGAGCAGAATCACATGAACATCGGAATCGTCGGATGCGGAAACATCTCGGGTATCTACTTCAAGAACGCCGCGAGCCTGCTGAACAACGTGCGGGTCACCTGCTGCAGCGACCTGATCGAAGAACGGGCCCGCGAGGTGGCCGATGAGCAGAACTGCCGTGCGTGCTCGACCGATGAACTGTTGGCCGCCGACGACGTGGACATCGTGCTGAACCTGACGATTCCCAAAGCCCACCACGAGGTGGCGATGCGGGCCCTGCAGGCGGGCAAGCACGTGTACAACGAAAAGCCCCTGGCCATGACGCGCCCGCAGGCGGCGGAGATGCTCGCGCTGGCCGGCGAGAAGGGTCTCCGCGTCGGCTGCGCTCCGGACACGTTCCTGGGCGGCGGATTGCAGACCTGTCGGGCCCTGATCGACGCCGGTGAGATCGGCACGCCCATCGGGGCGATGGCGTTTATGGGCTGTCCCGGCCATGAGAGCTGGCACCCGGCCCCGGAGTTCTACTACAAGCCCGGCGGCGGACCGGTGCTGGACATGGGCCCGTATTACGTGACGGCCCTGGTGGCGTTGCTGGGCGGGGTCAAGCGGGTGGCGGGGCTGGCGAAGGAAGGTCGCAGCCCGCGCGTGGTCGGGTCGGGTCCGCTGGAAGGTCAGCAGATCGACGTGGAGGTGGCCACCCACGTCACCGGCGTGATGGATTTTGCATCCGGGGCGGCGGCCACGCTGATCATGAGCTTCGATGTGTGGGGACACAACTGTCCGCGCATCGAAATCTACGGCAGCGAGGGATCGCTGAGCTGCCCGGACCCGAACACCTTCGGCGGGCCGGTGAAGATCAAACGCGGCGGCGACGACTGGGAGGAAATTCAGGTCGATCGCCCCTATACCGAGAACTCCCGCTGCCTGGGGGTGGCCGACATGGCGGCGGCGGCCGAGAGCGGCCGACCTCATCGCTGCAGCGGCGAACTGGCCGCCCATGTGTTGGACATCATGCTCGCGCTGCAGGAAACGGGTGATAGCGGCCGGTACGCCACGCTGGAGACCGGCATCGATCGCCCCTCGCCCATGCCCGCCGACCTGCCCGAAGGTGAGGTCGAGAAGTAGATCGGGCGGGATTGTTCGCGGGATCCGCGCATGAAAAAGCCCGGCGACGCGAAAGCGTGGCCGGGCTTTTTTTCAAATATCCATGGCAGGGCGGTTTTACAACGTGAGGTTATCGCCGGTATCACCCGGGCCGAACACGTGGACCTTTTTCATGTCCAGGTTCAGGGTGATTTCCTGCTCGGGTTCGAGGTCGCGGCGGGCGTCGACGCGGGCCACGATTCGGCCATGCTCGCCGGTGGCGAGATAGAGGTCCATTTTCTCACCGAGAGGCTCGGAGACGACGAGATTGGTCTTGATGCTGTTCTCGTCGCCGGCGAAGCGTCCTTCGGCCGTCAGGGCCATCGCCTCGGGGCGGGCGCCGAGAGTGACGTCCTTTCCGCCCCAGTCGCTGAGTTTGTCGGCATGTTGGGGCAGAAGTTTCAGGCGGAAGCTTCCGCCGTCGAAGTAGGTCGCGCCGTTTTCGATGGCGATCTTGCCGTCGAAGAAGTTCATCGGCGGGGTCCCGATGAACCCGGCCACGAAGCGGTTGGCGGGGGTGTCGTACACCTCCAGGGGGCCGCCGCACTGCTGGATCCATCCGTCCTTCATCACGACGATGCGGTCGCCGAGGGTCATGGCCTCTTCCTGGTCGTGCGTGACGTAGATGGTGGTGGTCTGCAGGCGGTGGTGAAGGTGCTTCAGCTCGGCCCGCATGGTGACGCGGAGCTTGGCGTCGAGGTTCGAGAGGGGCTCATCGAACAGGAACGCCTTGGGCTGACGGACGATGGCACGGCCTACGGCGACGCGCTGGCGCTGTCCGCCGGAGAGCGCCTTGGGCTTGCGGTCCAGCAGTTCGGTGATCTCGAGGATCTTGGCGGCGTCGCGGACGCGCTCGTCGATCTCGGCTTTGTTCATCTTGCGGAGTTTCAGCGCGAAGGCGAGGTTCTTGTACACCGTCATGTGCGGATAAAGGGCGTAGTTCTGGAAGACCATCGCGATGTCGCGGTTCTTGGGGGGCACGTCGTTGACGATGCGCTCGCCGATTTTCACCGTGCCTCCGGTAATCTCTTCCAGCCCGGCAACCATGCGGAGGGTGGTGCTTTTTCCGCATCCCGAGGGGCCGACCAGGACGATGAATTCCTCGTCGTGGATGTTCAAGTCGAAGTTCTTGACGGCCTGTACGCCGCCGGGATAGACCTTCGTCACGTCGCTGAGAATCACTTCTGCCATGAATGGTACCCTTTGAACTGGATATCGAATCCTTCAGTTTGTCTGTTTTACCCTTTGACCGACCCGGCGCCCACCCCGCGGATGAAGAACCGCATGGTAAACACGAACAGAATGATCAGCGGGACCGACGCGACGGCGTAGGCGGCCATCGTCGGACCCCAGATGCGAACGTAAGCACCTTCCAGCCGGAACAACTGCACCGCGATGGGCAGACGCTCCGGATCGCGAATCACCAGCAGCGGAAGCAGGAAGTTGTTCCACACGCGGATGAACGACAGACACGCCAGCGTGGCGATGATCGAACCGTTCATGGGAATCACGATGTTCCAGATCTGCCCGAGGTGAGAGGCACCGTCCACCTCCGCTGCCTCGAACAACGCCTCGGGCGTGTCCTCGATGTAGTTGCGCAGAATATACAGGTTAAACACCTGGGCCGCCGAGGTTCCGGTCAGAATCAGTGCGGTGTAGGTGTTCAGCAGGTTCAACTGGCGCAGCAGCACGAACAGGGGGATGAGGTTGGCCACCCCGGGCATGAGCATGAGCACCAGCAGCAGCGACCAGAGCAGCTTTTTGAGCGGGAACTGGAACCGGGCGAAAACATACGCCGCCAGGATCGCCGCCGCCAGCGTGCAACCGGTGGTGACCACCGCCAGGAAGATCGTGTTGGGAACCGAGGAATACACCGTGTTGAACCCGGTGTGGTAGTTCTCCGCGATCACCCCAGACTGCTCGGCGGGGTTGGCGACGAGCCCTTGGGGATACCAGGGGTTCTGGTAGAACTCCTTGTTGGTCTTGGTGGAGATGTTCACCATCATGTACAGCGGGTAGAAGGCGGCCATCAGCACCAACAGCACAAAGGCGTGCTTGAGAAACTCGGCGTTTCGGGTTTGTCCGACGCTTGCGGTGGCGCTCATTTCTCTACCCTCACGTACTTATTGTTCAGAAGCGTCAGGACCACGATCAGGGCGAACAGCATCAGGCCGATCGCACAGGCATAGCCGGCCCGCATATCGGTGAACGCCTTGCGGAACATGTACAACCCCGGCAGCATCACCGCGCCGCCCGGTCCGCCCGAGTCGCCCCAGATGATGTAGACCAGTCCCCAGCCCTTGAGGGTGTTGATGATCATCAGCACCAGGTTCAGCCTCACCTGCGTGGTAATGAGCGGAAGCTCGATGTTGAAGAACTTGCGGAGCCAACCACACCCGTCGATGTTGGCGGCCTCGTAGACGCTCTGTTCGATGTTGCCCAGCCCCGCCAGGTACAGCAGGACGCTCACCACGCCCACCCACGGAAACCCCCAGAAGACCATCGCCGGCAGGGCAAGGTTCGAGTCGCCCAGCCACGCCGGGGAGGCGTTGGCGAACGAGCCGGTCTTGCTCGTCCAGATCAACGTGGTGACGATCAGCACGGCCGCGACCGCGATGATGCTTCCGCTGATCCATTTGAGGATGTCGGGCCCGTTGAGCCCACAGTGGCGCAGGACGCTCTCGGCGACGACGGCAGCCACGCCGATCAGCACAACCGTTCGGAGCACCGCCTGCGTTTCAAAACTCGTGCCTCCGAAGACCAGGAAGGCCGCTGGGAGGAGCAACGCCCACCACAGCCAGCCCTTGGCCATGCCCTTCACGCCGCCCAGGAAGCTCAGCATGACGATTCCGAACATCAGCATCCCGAACACCGGCATGGGGCCGAAGATCGGCCCGAGAATGGCGTCGCGGGCCGGTCCGACCGTTTTGGCCAGCCAGGGCAGATTCACGTCGCACCACTGCAGGACGCTCATCAGCCCGGTGGCGTTGAGCACCTTATTGAGAATGCCCACGTTCGGGTCGTAGAAGAACTTCCAGATCAGCAGCCAGACGATGGCTGGAATGATCATGGGGATCACGAACAGGACGCGATAGATGTATCGCGATTTATCGGAGACCATTCGATGGATCACGACGGCTGTGACGATCGAGGGGACCATCTTCACGAAGTTCGAGGCGATGAAGATCAGTACGATCCCGAACGCTTTGGCCAGTTGCGGGTCGTTGAAGGCTTCCTTGAAGTTGTCCAGCCCGACCCACACGGCAATGTCGTCGCCGTCCCAGCGATAGAAGGCGTGCTGGAATGCGCTGATCGCGGGATAGTAGGCAAAGGTCGCCACCAGTGCGACCGTCGGGACCAGCAGCAGGTAAATCCGCCACTGGTGCTTGAGCTGCCGGAAGGTTATGGTTTTCACCGGTCACCTCCCGATCCGCCGTCGGTCTGATCCGCTTTGTTGGCTTCGATCATGCCCTCGATCTCTTGGATGGCCTCTTCCTCGGCGGGAAGCAGATGGGCGCGGTTGGCCTGTCCGTGGACGACGGCCTGGAGGTTCCGAAGCTGATCGCCCTGGATTTGCCGGGTCATTCCGCCCAGGACAGCCCGCAGCCTCATCTGGGCCATCGAGGCCTTGTTGCTCTCCATGGAGCTGTACTTCTTGTCGTGGCTGCGGCGGAAGTCCTTCAGGGCCAATCGCCGGTAGGCTTCTTCGTATTCCTCGATGAAGTTCTGGTAGTGGGCCCGGCGGTCTTTTACGCCCGTTTCGGAGATGTAATCGCTGTAGGCGTTCTCGTACTCCAACTGGGTGCTGTCGCCGAAGTGCATCTTGTAGGCGTCATAGATGCCCTCCACCTTGGGGCGGAAGGGTTCGAGCACCTCGTCCGGTTTGGCGCCGACGATGGCGGGAAACCAGCGGAACTTGCTGTTGAGCTTTTCGTTGTAGCTCCGCGAGGTCAGGAAGTGCATGAAGTCGATCGCCTGCTCTTTCTGTTGCGAGAGCTTGGTGAGCCCCATGGCGAAGCCCGCCCGGGCGTCGGCTTCGTTGACGCGGTAGCGAATATACCGGCCGTACTGCGGGTCGTCCGGAGCCGCCGGCGGAAAGTCGAACACCGCGATTTCGAACTCGTCTTTGGTCTGTTCCCAGAGCGTGCCGGCCTCCCAGCTGCCGGTGGCGATCATCGCGGCGTTTCCCTGGACAAAGAGGAAAACAGACTGGTCCCGCTTGGCGGCCATGAAACCCTTGTTGAAAAACCGCGTGATGTCGAAGAGCACCTGGTGGGCCGCGCGGATGTGCGGGTCTTCACTGAGGTCAAGCTTGCCGCTGTAGAAGGCCTTGAGTTGCTCGACCTCGTCGGTGGTGCCGTCGTAGTTGCGGTCCAGCAGATCCATCAGCCCCCACGTGCCCATGCGGAAATAGCGATCCCGGAACATGTTGGCGATATAATCGCTGCCGGAAATCGGCACGACGTTCTTGTTGTTCCTCTGGGCCCAGGCTTCGATCTTGCGGCAGGCGTCGAGAAACTCCCCCAGCGTCCGGGGCGGCGTGCTCTTGCCGGTCGCGTCTTCGAGCATCTGGCGGTTGGCGTAGATCCGGATGGTGAACACGGACATGGGAATCCCGTACAGCGCCTTGAGCTCGTCGATCCATCCGCCCATCATCCCGTCGACGTAGGTCTCGCGCCAGGGCATGTCCGCCAGGTTCGGGTCGTCGGCGTTGTAGGGGTTGGGTTCGTCGACATACATCGCCAGAGGCTCGAAGTAGCGGTTGATGAAATCCTTCCATTTCCACGTGCGCAGCTGGATCAGGTCCGGGGCGGTTCGCCCGATGAGCTGGGTCTTGACCCACTGTTCGTATCCCCGCTCGGGGACCTCGATCTGCTTGACGATCACGTCGGGGTGGAGCTTCATGTAGTCTTCGCAGGCTTCGTTGAGCGCCTGGACGGTTCGACCCTCCAGCTGCCAGTGGGCGAATCGGATGACGACCTTGTCGCTCACGATTGACTCGCCCGCACCGAAGAACGTCAACGCCGCCACGTGCGTGACCGACCATCCCAACGCGAGAACCAGAATCACCAGCCCGATGCGGTTGCCGATCTGCCGGCGGCGTTCCTTGCGGGCCTCGAACTCGCTGCGAATCAGTTCGGCTTTCTGCTTTTCGTCCATGATTACTCACCCTCCCCGTCGGGTGCGACGCGCGGTGCGCCCTTGCCGGCATCGTCGGCCTGGGCGGAGTCGGGGTACTGTTCGAGGATCCGGGTGTACCACTTGTGGGCGAGCTTCCGGTCGCGGGTCTTCTCGGCCATCGCGGCCGCTTTGAGCAGGGCGGTGGGCATCTCGGGCTCTTCGGGCCCGTAGTCCAGGGCGGTGCGGTAGCGTCGCAGCGCCTCGGCATGGTTGCCCGCCTCGGCGGCGCGGTCGCCCAGCTTGGTGTGCAGGCGGATCAACGCGAGCTTGGAGACGTAGAACCGCTGGTGGCGTTTGATTTCGTGAACGAGCTTTTCGTACCACTTGATCGCCCGGGGATAGTCCTCCAGGGCGTACTCGCAGATCCGCCCGGCCCGGTGGCACATCGTGCCGCGGTCGTTCTGCAACTGCAGACCGGCCTTCTCGGCAGCAGCGAACTGATCGACTGCCAGGGCGAACTCCTGCTTGCGCGTTTCCTCGTCTTCGGCATCGACGGCCCGCTGGCTGTGCACGCTCCCGATGGTGTAGTGCATGGTGGCTGCACAGAAGTGGTTGGGGTCCTTGGCGAGGTCTTCCTTGAGCATCGCAATCCCCGAGTCCACCAGGGCGGGCTCGCCTTTTTTCTCCATGTAGGTAAGCGCCAGCCAGAGCGTCGCCTCACGGGCGATGAAATGATCGGGATGCTCGTCGACGATGCGCTTGTACCACTTGCGGGCCGTCGCCACGTCGCGATCTTCGACATTGGTGGGGACATCGGCCTGTCGGGCCAGCGCCATCATCGCCAGAGGGGTCATCGTGGTGGCGGGGAAGTCCCGGACGCACTGCCTGTAGCGAGCCATCGCCTTGTCGATGTCTTCGCCGGGTTTGCGGAATTGCCATGTGTAGCCCAGCCCGTACGACGCCTGGGACTTCACCGCATCGTTGGCATCGGGGTTGTCCAGCAGGTGCCTGAAGAAGACCTCCGCCCGGCGCCAGTCGGCCAACCGCACGGCGCCCCAGCCCGCCTCGAGTACCGCATCGGGCCCGCCGGGGGGGATGGGCACGTCGGCCCGGCAGCCCGGCCCTGCCAGCCAACTCGCCAGCAGCATCGCTGCCGCCAGCGCGATCGATCGGCCGGTTGTGAGATACGTCCTGACGCTCATGCCTGTCCTTCCCGCGCTGTGTTTCGTCGGTGCCGGATCTGCCTCAGTGCACCGAGCCTCGCTTGCGCTCGAACGGGCGATTATACGGATGAGACCCCCGGTGGCAACCGTTTTCGCTCCATTGCGAGCAATCGGGGCGGGGGCTTGACGTTTCCTCGCTCGTGAGGATGATGAATCTCAGCCGAACCCGGATTGTGACGCACAATTTTCCGTGACGGACATGAACGACTGCTCCCAGCCGCGACAACCCGTACTCACCGAGCCCCGCCGGGACTGGCGCGAGGAGGCGATCGACTACTTCCAGGAGTGCGTCGAGGCCGGCCTGGTCGACCTCGAGGACATGCTCACACTCGTGCGCGACGACTGGGACGAGTACCTCCAGCGTGTCGAGAAAGACCGCGGGGGCGACTGGCTGGACGACCGCGTCCCGCAGACCTACTACTGGTACGTTCAGGATGGGCGGATCGTGGGGCGGATTCGTCTGCGACATCGGCTCAACGATCGGCTGGAGAAGAAGGGCGGGCACATCGGCTACGACGTCCGCCCCGGCGAATGGGGCAAAGGGCACGCCACGCGAATGCTTCAGCAGATGCTCGAAATCGCCCGCGATGAAGGGCTTGGCCGCGTGCTGCTCACCTGCGACGACGACAACCTCGCATCCGCCCGGGTCATCGAGAAATGCGGCGGCGTTCTGCAGGACACCATCCCCTCACCGAGGTCCGGCAAGCCGCACCGACGATACTGGATCGATCTGTCTCCGTCCTGAGGCGATCTACTGGCCCGTATTCTCCAACAGTTCCAGCACCAGTTTGAGCCTGTCGGTCGCGTCCACGTAGGCATATCGGCCGCCGGGGTATTCGCCGGTCTGCACGAGCGAGCAGCCCTTGCCCTCCAGCCGGGCGACGACCTGGTCGGTGTCTTTCACCTGGAAGGCGATGTGGTGGATGCCCTCGCCGTGGGCGTCGAGATGCTCCTGCCACGTGCTGGGCCCGCCGATCGGCTCGATGAGTTCCAGCGAGACCGTCCCCATCTCGAAGAACGCCAGTTTCGCCCGCGCCGGGGTGGCCTCACCGCGATAGCGGATGTTCGTCTCGTCGGCGGACTCCGTTTCGCGGATGGCGGGCACGTCCACGTCAAAGACGTCGGCGTACGCGCGGGCGGTCCCCTTGATGTCGCGAACGACCAGTGCAACCTGCGCGATTACGTTGTTTCCGATACCGGCCATGGGGAGCTCCTGGAAAGTCGAGAATACACTGCCTGTCGACAGAGAGGGGTTACTGGAAATCTGCGCGCAAACCCATTGCACCGACCGGGGCGAATGTCGGTTACTGGCCGCGAGGTTTGGCCTTGTTGAGTTGAGATCTGAGCCGCTTGAGATCTTCGGCGAAAGACGCTCCGATCTCTTTTGCCCGCTCCGGCGTGCTTACCCCACAGCAGATCATCCATTGGATATTCTGCTTCCTTGCGCCGGGGATGGCATCGATCTCGATCGTGTTGTTCACTGATTCTTCTTTAGCCATTCCGATTCAACTCCTGGATCACCCGAACGCGAGAGACCCCGAATCCTCCACGTTCCATGATATCATACATATCGGCTTCAACAAGCGATTTTGACAAGCCTTTCGCCGGCTATTACAGAACTCAAACGGGCCGGGGGCTGCTATCGCCCATCCCACATGCGATCGATCACTTCCAAGTCATGGTCGAACTCGTCGTAGCTGTAATCAAACGTGGCAGAGTACATGTTGATTTCGCAAAGAACGTCATAGAGGCGGTTTCTTTCCTCAACGATCGCGGCGGCCTGACCGTTCTTGAATCTGCCGTAGTACGCCAGAGCAAAGGAGTGGGCCTGTGCCTCTTCCTTGCCGAAGATCGGCGTGAATCGAAGAAGGTTCTCGTAATATCTGTAATGAAGAAGGATTATGTGTGCGACTTCATAGGCGTATGCCCATCGAACATGCACCGGCTTCTCTTTCTCGCTGGGAGTCTTGATGTACAGGATCTCACCGCCATCCCACTTGGCGGCCCCGACCATGCCGTACCCCTCGCCCGTCCAGTGGGGATCCTGCCGCCAGATAATGGGCTTGCCGATGTACGCACTGATTACCTGATGGAGGGGCATTCTTTGGGAGTCTACAATCCTCGCCCATGTCAGTGCCCCTCGGAAAACCTTCTCGGTCTGCCGCTGCGTCAGTGGCTTCATTCCTGGCCGACCCCGCAATCCATTGTCGTAGTCGAGTGCGTTTGAAGCTTCGATTGCACAACGTAGAGATGCCCCGCCGCAGAATCAAGCCCGAAACCGCTATTCATCGCTGATGTGTTGGCGATTCATAAGGAAGGTCACGCGCTGGTGGAGGTCTTGGGGTAGCGTGCGACGGAGGATCTTGCGGGCAACGCCGAGGTTCGTTCGGCGCGTGACATGGACGATGATGATGCGTTCGTTGTTCATCCCCTCCAGCACCTCCGGGAGGTCGTCCACGTGGAGGTGTTTGCCCAGGCGGGCGCGTTTGCGGTGGTCGTCGTCGAAGAACGTGCACTCGATCAGCAGGGCCTTGGCGTCGCGGACCTCGGGCATGTCCGAGTAGTTCGCCCGGGCCGTGTCGCCCAGGTACGCTACCAGCGGGACCTCCACACGCCGGGTGACCTGCTCGCCGGCGTTCTTCAACGCGACGATCTCGGGCCCGGTCTTGCCGATGTGCTCGTCCTTGAGCTTATGGCGGACGTCGATCAGCGAAAAGCCCACCGAAGCCGTCACGTGTCGCGTCGCGAACGCCCGTGCCACCAGCCCCCGCCGGATCTCGTAATCGTCGCCGGGCCTGACCCCCACCAGGTTGCAGGGGGGCGTGTTGCCCTCGACCCGTCCCCAGGCGCGGATGAGCTCCTTCAACGGGCCCACCAGCTTCTCGGGCACCAACGCCGTCGCGCAGGGCATGCCCTGAAAGTCCCGCTGGGCGAAATAGTACATCAGGCCGGCCGCGTGATCGGCATGGCCGTGGGTGAGCAGGACGTGGTTCATCGTCAGGGCCTCGCGCGGGCACTTGCCGATGTCGAACACACAATCCAGTTCCGGGGCGAGAATCACCGTTTCCTCACCCGCTACGCTGTAGCCGGCAAGGGTGAAATCGTCCACGGTCAACTGCGAAAGTCGGTACGGCCGAATTCTCATGAAACTGCGTTCTCCTGCGGGGTTCCTCAAGGTAGCGGGCAATCGTAGTCTCGCCGGCCCCCCCGGTCAAGCAGGGCCGCGCCGTGGAGGAACTTGACCCGCCCGCAATGGGCGTCTACAGTTCCTGCAA
>JBKHCL010000016.1:0-44459 GCA_046541875.1 Phycisphaerae bacterium
CCGTCAGGTGGGGGATAGAGCGCGCATAGCCGTCTGCGGGAGTCATTCCGCCCACAACAAGTTGCGGGTGTCCGGGAGCAATGGGCTCGGTCGAAACGCCACAAGCCCGGGCAGATTTACTGCAGCCGTCTTCTCGACCTGGTCGACACACGGAATATCGTCGCGGGAGGTCCGCGTCTGGTTTCAATGGGAGAACTCGATGTCTCGATCCACACTCGCCGCCGTCGTTTGTCTGGTTACCCTCGCCTGTCTGCTTCCCGCCCGCGCACAAGACCCCGCCCCGCAGGCGCCGCCGGCTGAGCCGATGGAGTTCTACGAGCGGCTCGAGCAGCAGGACACGCTGACGGACAACTGGTTCACCCTCGGCCGACAGCTCACCGAGCGGGGCGTGGAGATCGGCCTGTCGGCAACACAGGTGTATCAGATCAATCTCCACGGCGGGTTGGCGATGCACAAACGCGCCGGGCGATACACCGGCAGCTACGACCTGGAACTGGCCTTTGACCTGGAGACGCTGGCGGGCATTCCCGGAGCGTCCGTGTACGCCCACGCCGAGGGAAGCTGGTCGGACGGGTTGAGCCCCGGGTCGATCGGAGACCTGTTCGGCGTGAACGCCGATGCCGCCGGCGACCGCGCCATCGACCTGACCGAACTCTACTGGGAGCAGGCGCTGCTGGGCGACAGGCTCATCCTTCGGGCAGGTAAGATGGACCTCACCGGCGGATTCGAGTGCAAGGGGTGCGCGGTGGCGTTCGATACGAGCATGTACGCCGGCGATGAGACCAGCCAGTTTCTCAACGGGGCGTTGGTGAACAACCCGACGATCCCCTTCCCCGAGCAAGGCCTGGCTGTGTCGGCCTACGCGAACCCGGTGGAGTGGATGTACGTCGCCGCGGCCGTCGCCGACGCCGAAGCGTCCGCCGCCGAGACCGGCTTCAACACCGCCTTCCACGCCCCCGACCACGCCTTCAGTGTGATGGAGATGGGTGTGGTCCCCGAGATCTCCTCGCCCAACGGGGATCTGGTGGGCGCTTACCGCGTGGGCGTGTGGCACGACGGACAACCCAAGGCGAAATGGTCAAATCCCGCCGGCGAGAAGCGTGACGATATGGGCTTCTACGTGACGATCGACCAGCAGGTGTTCAAAGAGAACGCCGATCCCGACGACCTGCAGGGCGCCGCCCTGTTCGCCCGGTATGGCTACGCCCATGACGACGTCAACGAGATCGATTGCTTCTGGAGCATCGGCGGGCAATACCGGGGGCTCATCCCAGGCCGCGATGAAGACGTCTGGGGCGTGGGGTTCGCCCAGGGCAGACTGGTCAAGGCGGCGGGCTTCGACAAATCGCACGAGTCGGTTCTGGAGACCTACTACAGCATGCAGGTCACCCCGTGGATGAGTGTAGCCCCGTCGATTCAGTACATCTGGAATCCCGGCGGAGTCAGCGGGGTCTCCGATGCGGTGGTGATGGGCGTTCGCTGCCAGATCGCTTTCTGATCGCCGGGCGAGTCAGGCGGTGACGGCAGCGCCGCGACCCACGAACCTGATCAGCGTATCGCGAATGCCCTCGGGGTCGTCGACATGGTCGACGCAACCGGTTTCGGCGGCGGCTTTGGGCATGCCGTAAATCACGCTGGTTTCACGGTTCTGGGCCAGGGTGGTGGCGCCGATCTGCTTCATGTGGCGCAGTCCCTCGGCCCCGTCTTTGCCCATTCCGGTCAGGATCACCGCGAACTTCCGGCTGTCGTCCTTCTCGACCGACTGCATCGCCACGTCCACCGCCGGGCGGACGAAGTTGACCTTCTCGCCCGAGCGGAGGGTGATCGCGCGGTTGTTCCGCAACGAGAGGTGGATATCGCTGGGGGCCACGTATACGCGGCCCGCTTCGAGGCGCAGGCCGTCGGAGGCGAGTGAGACGTCCATGCTCGTTTGAGAGGCGATGGTCCGGCAGAGCGAGCCGTTCACGAAGGCGGGCATGTGCTGCACGAGCACGACGGCTGCGTCCAGCGTGGGCATTCCGGCGAACAGACGCCGGAGGATCTTCGGGCCGCCCGTGGACGAACCGATCAGAATGAGATTGGGGCATCCCATGCTTGAGTGCGACTCCTTTTTCCGTCAGGACAGCGGGAATCTCACGCCGCGAACATGACGCAGTCTTCCACCGTCTGCAGCAGCGTTTCGGCGTCAAACGGCTTGGTGACGTAATCGAGTACATACTCCTGGAGGCCTTCCATCTTCGGCCCCGGCGCGGCGACGGCCGTCAGCATGCAGATGATGTTGCCTTCCAGAAGCTGCTTCTCCACGATCGCCTGGATCGTGTCCCAGCCATCCATTCCGGGCATCATGATGTCCATCAGCACCAGCCCGCGAAACCCCCCTTCGAGCGTCTCGAGGCAGTAAGGCCCGGAGGAACAGCAGGTCACGTCGTAGCCTGCATCCTGGAGAACGGCTTCCACCGTGAACAGGATGCCCGGGTCGTCATCGACGACCATGATTTTCGTCTTGTCCATCGTTCCACCCCCGAAGCGGTCGGGTCTGTCCGGGCAGGAGCAGCCGGCAGGGCCCGATCTCCGTCAGATTGCACTGTCTTGCGATTCCTCGGCCCGGCCGCCGGCAACTTCAGACTCCTCCGGCGTGGCGAGCGTGAAATAAAACGTCGTCCCCTGGTTGGGACCGTCGCTTTCCGCCCAGATCATTCCCCCCTGCCGTTCCACGATTCTCTTGCAGATCGACAGGCCTAATCCCGCGGAGCTGCGGTCGTGCCGCGATTCATCCACCTTGTAAAACTCGCTGAAAATCCGCTCGCATTGCTCGGGGTGCATCCCCTCCCCGGTGTCCTGCACCGCGACAATCACGTCCCCGTCGCTGGGACAGGTGTCCAGGGTGAGCGTGCCCCCCGCATTCATGTGCCGTATGGCGTTGCTGATGAGGTTGTCCATCAGCTCTCTCAGGTATAGTTTGTCGACCCAAACCGGGGTGGACTTGACTATGCGGTTGTCGACCACGACGCCCTTTTCGGTCAGGCTCGTCTCGAACGCCGCCAGGATGTTCCTCACCTCGGTGACCAGCTCCACCCGCTCGCACTGGAACTCGACGCTGGGGGAGTTGATCCCCGCCAGACGAAGCGTACGATTCACGAGGTTCCACATGTACTGGACGTTGCTTTCCAGCAGCGTGATGGTCCGGTCGAAACGCTCGGGCTTCATCCCGCGGCGCAGCATCGGAAGCAGCGCGACCATGGGCGTCAGCGGCGTTTTGAGATCGTGGGCCATCTGGTTGATGAACGTGTCTTTCTGCTCCAGCAGGCGGGTTACCTGGGCGGAGCGTTCCTCGACCTTGACCTCCAGCGAGGCGTTCAGGGCGACGACCTCGCCCTGCGATTCCTGCAGGGCTTCGTTGACCTCGCGAAGATGCTCGGCGTCGGCTTCGATGCGATGCTCGTATTCCTTGCGATGCGTAATGTCCTGCGCGCAGACCAGCACCAGACCCGTCCCGGATATCTCCAGGCGTCGGGTGTGCAGCAGGAGCGTCCGTTCGACCTGCGGGCCGTCTTCCTCGCCGCAGAGAATGACGACCTCCTCGCCCTCGATTACCTCGTTGTTCTCAAGCGTTCGGCGTACCGCGTTGCGGGCGGCGCAGGCGTTGCACTCGATATGAGTCCCGCAGCCATCGCCGCTGTGCGCGTGGACGCAGCCGATCACCATCCCCGGGCGAACTTCCTGGTTGTGCAGGTCCAGGACGACCTCGGTGCTCTTGTTGGCCCGGCGGACCCGCATGTCTTCGTCCACCAGAATGATCGGGATGGGCGCGGAGCTGAAAATCGCCTCCAGCTCGACCTGGCTGGCGTGCAACTGCTGCTCGGCTTTGCGGTGTCGGGTGATGTCGCGATAGGACTGGACGACCAGCGTCACTTCGCCTTGATCGTTGAAAATCGGCGAGGCCAACACATCCACCACCTGCGTAGGCTCAGAAGCCTCGTCGGGGACAATCTCCAGCGTCGCCAGCGACGGCTGACCGCTCTGAAGCGCCTCGATCAGCGGGCAGTTGGTTTCGTCCGCCTGCCCTCCGAAGGCCTTCCGCACGAAGTCGGAGCAGGCCATCTCGTTGGCCACCGGGTCGGCACCATCGAGCCTGCGCCGGACCGCTCCGTTGGCCAGAACGATTTTCCGATCGGTATCGGTGACGATGATCGGGTCACCGATTCCGTCGATCACGGTCTGGAGATCATCGCGCGAACGGCGGAGCGTCTCGGCGTGTTGTCGCTGAATGTCTTCGCGGCTTCGACCTTCGGCGCGGATGGTGTCCTGCAGCTCGATGACGCGCTTGGCGCTTCTCAGCCTGGCCTGGAGTTCCCGGGTGTCAAAGGGCTTGACCATGTAATCGTCGGCACCGGCTTGCATTCCGGCGACGATGTCTTCCTTGAGCCCCTTGGCGGTCAGCATGAGGATGTACACATACTCACCGCCCTGCCACGAACGAACACGCCTGCAGAGATCCAGACCCGAAATATGGGGCATCATCCAGTCGAGAATGACCAGACGCGGACAGGACTCGCCGTGCAGGATCCGCCAGGCCTCTCTGCCATCACGAGCACAGATCGGTTCGTACCCCCACATCCGCGTCGTCGCCTCGAGCAGGCGCAGCGAGACAAGGTCGTCTTCGGCGATGAGGACCTGCAAAACACTGCCTCCGAATCCCCGACCAGGCCCCGGAGCCCCGCGCTCCCGGCGAACCCACGCACGTCGCCCCCCGGCGGTCGGTCTGCACCAGGTCTATCGACCGGGTAAAGGGTTCACTTTAGGACCAGTTGCGCTAAGATGCAGCCGGCCGGACCCCTTACACAGAGGGGGCCCGAAATGGCGAGCCGGCACTCGCGCAAATGGGTTGCTGAGACAGGAATTGCGGGGAAGGGTCAGCCCAGCGCCACGTCGAGGGTCATCATGACCGAGAACCCGACGATGACCCCGCCGGTCGCGAGATCCACGTTCGCTTTGGATTGCGATTCGGGAATGAACCCATAAAACCAGACCACTGACAGCCTTCAGTTGCATTGTTTCAGAGACGCAGCTTACGACCCGTCTCAGGTTCTGGCAGCCATGACCCCGGTGCAGAAGGAGCCCGCCTCGGACTGGTAGGTCTTGCTGATCTGGATGGCCCCGCTCTGCTGGAGCATCTGGAAGTTGTCCGCCCGCAGCACACTGGGCAGGGAGATTTCCACCGTGACGCCTTTCTGGTCGAGGCAGTTCTTCACCTGCCCGGCGAAGATGTTCGTCAGTTCGCCGATGGCATCGGACATGTCCGCGCTGTCGAAGGGGATATCGAACCCGCAGAACTTCGAGACCACCGTGGTGGCGGTCTGCTGGGGAACCGCCAGGTACACCGACCATTCCAGATCGCCCACCAGAGAGATCACCGCGATCATGACGGTTCCGGCCTCTTGCGGGGCGTCGGGCGATTCCGCCAGCGACAGGCCGCACGTGGCGCTGAAGGTTCCCTGGGTCGCTGCTTCGATGCAATCGATGTGAGGCAGTTCACTGGTCATGCGGTATCCTTTCCTTGCCCCCGCCGGCGGGCCTGGAGAAACGGACGATGGAATGGGCGTAGATGATGGCTCGTCAACCGGGCCTCAAACACCATCGGGCATTTCTTTATAGCGGTTGAGCGCAACTGTATGCAAGTCGACCTGTCCAGGTGGGCGACCGAATTCGTCCTTCTTCGTCGTCACGTCCGTCCTTTTGCGTATCGCCGCTTCGTCACACCCCGATAGATCCGCCTCAGCCAGCGCGACGGCAGCTGAAAGATCAGCCCGAGGACGATGAGTTGATTCAACAGGGTGCTCTTGACCACGCCCGACCAGCTCGCCACCGGGCCGATCACGCGGCCGGCGCATAGAAAAGTGCGAAGGCACCGGAGACGGTTCATCGCTGCGGGGAAATCGATTTCCACGCCGCCGGATACCTTCACACTGTTTTCGCTGCTCTCAGCAATGTTGTCTGCCGCCAACCTGCTTCGTTCGGGCGGCGTGGGGCTGGTCCGGGCCGGCGGATCAACCCGCTCAACCACAGAACGACCGGTCTGGTCGGGGGGTTCCACCGGGGACAGGTTTTTCTCGTTTTCCCTGCCAGGTCTCATGGCGAATCGGTTTCGCTCGTAGTTCCTCTGGATGGCAGTGCCCGTAACGGCCTGCACTCACAGAGGGTGCCGACATCGTTGCCCGCGAGGCAACCAGACGGTTCATGATAGGAGGGACCCCCGGGGCAGCACCGGAACAACTCAAAAACGCCGGAGAACCGCCTCGATGCGGGACAGCAGTTCGTCGGTCTCCCGGCGGATGTGGGCGACAAATTCGTTGGTCTCGACGGTGCCGACGACGGCCTTCATCTCGGCCTGGCTGCGATAGGTCGATGCTCGGAAGGGGTTTACGTCGTCTTTGCGGCGGGTGCGGACCACCTCGTCGGCAACGATCTTCTGCAGGGCTGCCAGCTCCCGAAGCGTGTGGGCCCATTCGTTGCGGTTGAGCTTGTCGGTGGTGAGAATCCGCTTCAGCACAGCGGCGGCGTGACGACATCGGCGCTGCGGGTAGGCCTCCTGCAGCGCGTCGAGCCGCTCGTGGACCGCCTCCCACCCGACCAGGGCGCCGGTGCGAATCTCCTCGGCCAGCGCGTCCACATCGCTCTCCAGCACCAACTGCCCGCCCAGGTTCACCCAGCGCGTCCGGCGAGGGGCGCCCAGCGACTGCTCCAACGCGTCAGGCGAAAGGTCGGCGGCGCTTTCCAGAAAGCTCAACAGCGTCCTGCCGGCGTAATAATGCAGCATCTGTCGATACGCATGCCACGCCCGGCGGGGCTTGAGAACACGCACAGGCCGAGACGAGTTCTCCATCGCCTCGCCGAGAACGTCCAGACGGTCGGGCTGCTGGTCTTCACGACGGAACAACTGCTCCCCGACGCGGGCAAGCTCGTCCTGGTCCTGCCCGTCCCAAGTCTGCCCTGCCTGCCCGAGATAGGCCTTGCCCGCCCAGATCGCCAGAAGGCGTCGCCCCCGGAGCATTTCCTCGGCGGTGTCCGGCCCGAACGGATCGAACTCGATCGGCTGATCCGCGATCGCCCGATGGTCGCGCCGTTGCACCTTCCAACTGGTACGCATCAGCGCGTACATGTTGTGCATCCACCAATAAGCGGGCATGACCAGCAGGCTGCCCCCGCCGCCGTTGGACACCAGCGAGAAGGGCAATGGGATGTCCAGCTCGGACGGGTAGCTGCCCTTGGCCAACAGCGTGAACGACGCGAACCGGGAGTTGTGCTTGAGGCTGCTGCACAACCCCGGCCAAAAGCCCCGCCCGGCGTGGATCTCACCGTCGGGGGATCGGCTGTTGTGGTTGGACCCGATCGTCGCGCCGGCGGCGATATTGCTCACCCCTCCAACCTGCGCGGCAATCAGGAAACTGTTGTTGTGATGCTGCTCGTGGGCGGGCATCAGCAAGGCAGAGACCACCTCGCAACAGGCGATGGTGGAGTTGTCGCCCACAGCCGAGTCCACCACCCGTGCAGCGAGCTTGAGCGTGACATTCTCGCCCAACACAAACCGCTCTGCCGTCGTGCCGGTCTCCACGCGGCAACCCGGCCCGACGAGCCCGTCGCGCAGTGTGACGTTCCCGCCCACACGCACCGGTGCCTCCCGGCGGGACAGCAGCGTGACGTTGTCCAGCAACGCAGGGGCCTGAACCATCGCGGCAGGGCCGATGCAGACATTCCGTAAACGCCCCGCTGCCAGAATGCACGACCCGTCGCCGATCACACCGGGCGAGCCCGGCTGAATGGAGCGGGCGGCGTCGGCGAACCCGGAGAGCTTCTCGTGAAGCGTGCCGTCATCGCGACGATTGGCCTGCAGGACTACATCCGCCGGCCGAATCGAGGCAAAGGGATGGACCTCCCTGCCGCCGGCTTCGTTGACCGTGGCGATCCTCACAACCGATCCCTGTCCGAAATGAGCGTCGGGCGTGGTGTCGATGGCGGCGACATCCTGAAGGATGCATCGCTCGCCCACACAGCACCGCGCCAGCAGACCGATGTTGCCAATGGCCGGGTCGGCCCCGATGTCGCACTGCACGAGCGTCGCCCGGGCAATGCCCGTGGGAACCGCCAACCCGTCGCGCCGCAGCGCCCGGGGCGTCAGCGATCCGATGCGCACCAGGCCATGAAACGCCACGTCCCGCACCAGCGAGGGCGTGAACGGGTCGCACACACGGACGGTGGACCAGTCGTCGCACGTGCAGCCGTTGCGCTGCAGCGCGGCGATCTCGTCGTCACTCACCGGGCGGGCGCTGCCGACCAGATCGGCCGACAGTTCGTCGCGGCGGGCGCCGAACGCCTCGGCATCGCTGCCGGGCGGATCAATCAGATCCGCCAACGGAATGGCATGGGTGTGGTCCACTGCGGCCATGAGAGTACGCAAACACCGGGCTTCTGGCAAGGCTGGGTTGGGTTTGGCGGATCGGCGCGCATACCATGGGGAAAACCACCCTGCGATTGTTGAAGGGGGCTGTGATGACCGAAGAACTGAGACAAATCGAAGAGCGTGCCGGCAAAGCGATCGAAGCGATGACCGAGCAAACCCGCAAGCTTACGCGCAAGCTCAGCGACCTGCAGCGCAACGCCGGGATGCCCGAACACCGCGAACCTGAAAACACGAACCCGAAGGATTTCCAAGACCCTATGGATCCACGAATTACCCAACTGGAAGAGAAAGTATCGTTCCTTGAAAACGCCGTGGAGAAGCTGAACAGCACGGCCGAGGAGCTCAACCGTCAACTGCTGAACATGCAGCGGGAAGTCTCGAACCTTCGGCTGGAGATCGGCACCGACGACGAACGCACCACCGAAGAAGAAGGACCCAAGCCGACCTACTAACCGCCCGGCTGGGGGGCAGAACCCACACCCACCGGACAACGGCCGATGCTGCCACGGAGAGACCCATGACCCAGCCGCCTGAATCGATCGAGACGCTACCCGCCTACGACGAGATCGCCCATCTTCCCGCGGACGGCGGAGCCCGCTTCAACGCCCTGATCCACGAGATCAGTCCGTACCTGCTGCAGCACTGCCGCAACCCGGTGAACTGGCTGCCGTGGGGCAAAGAAGCGTTCGAGAAGGCTCGCCGGGAAAACAAACCCATGTTCCTCTCGGTGGGGTACGCCTCCTGCCACTGGTGCCACGTGATGGCCCATGAGTCCTTCGAGGACGACGACGTAGCCGACATGCTCAATGAGCATTTCGTCCCGGTCAAGGTCGACCGCGAGCAGCGTCCCGACGTGGACCACCTGTTCATGCTCACCACACAGATGATGACCGGAAGCGGCGGCTGGCCGAACTCCGTCTGGTGCACGCCCGAGGGCAAGCCCTGGCTGGCGGGGACGTACTTCCCACCCGAGGACCGCAACGGACGGCCGGGCTTTAAGAGCCTGCTTCGCAAGACCGCCGAGATGTGGACCGGTCGACACGGCGACGTGGTCGACTCGGCCGGCGCCATCGCCCAGCGGGTCGCGCTGGTGGCGTCCGCCGAACACCTGATCGATCCTGCCGCCTCGCCGCTGACCCTGGACGATCTGGACGCCGCGCTGCAGACCATCCAAAGCCGATTCGACGAAGCAAACGGCGGCTTTGGAACCGCACCGAAGTTTCCGCCCTGCGGGGCGATGGAACTGATCCTGCGCTTGAGCCGACTCCGGGAAGACGCCGGGCCTGTGATGATGGTCACCCGAACGCTGGACGCGATGGCCGATGGCGGAATCCGCGATCACCTCGCCGGCGGATTCCATCGCTACTCGACCGACGACCACTGGCGGCTGCCGCACTTCGAGAAAATGCTCTACGACAACGCCCGCCTGGCGAGCATCTACGCCGAGGCAGCACGGATCACCGGCAACGACCGCTATGGCGAAATCGCCGAGGAAACCTGCGACTGGGTGCTGGGCGAGCTGGCCGACCCCTCCGGAGGGTTCCGCTCGGCGCTGGATGCCGACAGCGAACAGCAGGAGGGCGCCTACTACCAGTGGACCCACGAGGAAATCGCCGCCGCGCTCGGCGAGCAGGCTGACCTGTTCATCCGGGCGTATGGCATTGTCGAAGAAGGCAACGTTCGCGACGAGGCCACCGGCCGGACGACGGGGCTGAACGTGCTGTACCGCGCGGTATCCACCGAGGAACTCGCCCGCGAAGAAGCCTGCTCGCAAGAGGACATCGACACGCGCCTGGCCGCCGCCCGCGACGCACTCCGCGCGAAGCGGAATCAGCGTACCGCTCCGGCGGTGGACGATAAGGTCCTGACCGCCTGGAACGGGCTGATGATCGGCGCGTTGGCGAAGGTGGGCACCCAGCGGAACCGGGAGGACTTCATCGAGGCCGCCCGCAACGCAGCCCGGCTGATGCGAGACGAACTGACCGACGAGGACGGCAGAATCTCCCGCGTGTTCCGCCGAGGCCGATCCGAAGGGCCGGCCTTTCTGGACGACCACGCCTATCTCGCCCGGGGAATGCTTGCCCTGCACGCGGTGGACGGAGACGCGATGTGGCTCAGCGAAGCCGAGCGGCTGATCGACGCGATGCTCGCCCGCTACGCCGACGGGGACGACGCCGAGGAGGGGTTCTTCCTCTCCGGCGACGATGCCGACCCGTTGCTGTTCGCCCGCGTGAAGGACCCCACCGACTCGGCCCTGCCCTCGGCCAACGGGGTGGCGGTCAGCGTGCTGGCGAACCTGGCCTCCCGCACGGGTCAGGCGACCTACCTCCAGGCCGCCCGCAATGTTCTGGGCGTGTTTGCCGGGTTGGCACGCCAGGCACCCCAAGGCGCCTGTGCCCTGCTGGTTGGGCTGATCGACGCCGAAGAATCCGCCGCGCAGCAATAGTGACCGAACCGAGTTCGGCCGGGCCATTGTCGCCGAACCTCCTGTCTGCTACGATCGTATCACTTCCAAGGACGACCCGTGCTGTGGGTGCGCACCCTCGGCGGGCGTGTTGGACGGACGTGGCAGGAGCACAAGACGATGGCGTTCTGGAACAATCTCAAGACTACCGCACTGATGGCCGGCCTGATGGGCCTGTGTCTGGGCATCGCGTATCTGCTGGGCGGCCCCCAGGCGCTGCTGCCGGCGCTGATTCTCGGCGGCGTGCTGAACATGATCGCCTTCTTTTACAGCGACAAAATCGCCCTTGCGACGGTGCGGGCCCGCGAGGTGGACCGCGCCGAAGACCGCCTGCTGGTGGACACGGTCGAGCGGCTCGCGCGGGAGGCGAACATGCCCTGCCCGCGGGTGTACATCTCACCGGCGGCAGCACCCAACGCATTCGCCACCGGGCGAAGCCCCTCGCACTCAGCCGTCTGCGTGACGGCAGGACTGCGGCAGATGCTCAACGACGAGGAACTCGAAGGCGTCATCGCCCACGAGCTGGCCCACGTAAAGCACCGGGACGTGCTGATCTCGACGGTTGCGGCAGTGGTGGCCGGGGCGATCACCTACCTGACGTACCTGGCACTGTTCTTCGGCGGCGGGCGAGACCGGCGCGGCAACCCGCTGGTGGCGCTGCTGTTGATGATTCTGGCACCGGTGGCAGCCTCGCTGATTCAGATGGCGATCAGTCGGTCGCGCGAGTACGAAGCCGACCGGTTCGGCGCGGAGTTGGCCGGCGGACCAGGGGGGTTGGCCTCGGCGCTTCGCAAACTGCACTACGCCTCCAGCCGCGTGCCGCTGCCCGTACCCGACGCCCAGAGCAACATGTTCATCGTCGCCCCGCTGACCGGCAAGGAGATGTCCAAGCTGTTCATGACCCACCCGCCGGTCGAGGAACGCATCGATCGACTGATGGCGATGAGGCGATGAGCCTGGCGGGACCGATGGCCAAACATCTCTCCCGCGTCATCCTTGCCGACGATCCCACAGGCGAAGCCGCCGGCGGTCAATCGCTCTAGAACGCCAGCATCTGCGGGGTCGGCTGAGAGGTAACGTCGCTGAGGCGCAGGGCGATTTCATGGAACTGATCGCTGATGCGGCCGAACGTCTCGGCGACGATCGGGTCGAAGTGGCCGGGCTCTTCGTTCAGGATGATGTTGACGGCGACGTGGTGGTCGAACGCGCCCTTGTACACTCTCTTCGAGACCAGGGCGTCGTAGACGTCGGCGATCGCGAAGATCCTTGCCGAGAGCGGAATCTCCTCACCGGCCAGCCCCTGCGGATAACCCGTCCCGTCCCATCGCTCGTGATGGGATAGCGCGATCTCCGTGGCGATCTCCAGATACTCCGTGCCCGGGAACTTCTTCGTGGCGGCCGACAGCGTGGAGGCCCCCTGCGCGGCGTGG
The DNA here is from genome assembly GCA_046541875.1 of Phycisphaerae bacterium. Taxonomy (GTDB): domain Bacteria; phylum Planctomycetota; class Phycisphaerae; order SM23-33; family SM23-33; genus CAZFPT01. The sequence goes on from JBKHCL010000016.1 coordinate 12,353, forward strand.
GTCTTCATGATCTCCCATTCCCGCTCGTCGAGCCGGCAGGGCTTGAGCAGGACACAATCGGGAATGCCCACCTTGCCGATGTCGTGCAGCGGGCTGGTGAGATAGATATTCCGGATGAACTCCGGCGTGATCCGATCGGCGTAGGGAGAATCCTCCGCCAACGCCGCGGCAAGCAGTCGGCTGTAGTTCTGCACGCGGTCGATGTGCTGGCCGGTATCGGGGTCGCGGGACTCGGCCATCTTGGCCATCGCGAAGATCGCCACGTCGCGCGTTTCGATGCTCACCACACGCCGCGCTGCCTTCAGGCGGGCCCGCAGACGGGTGTCGCTCAGCGGACGCACGGTGCAATCGTCGGCACCGGCCTCGAAGGCGGCTGCGAACATCTCGTCGTCGTTGCGGGCCAATACCATGATCAGATAGACGTATCGACCCAGCTCCTTGCTGCGAAGCGCGCGGGCGAACTCGACGCCGTCCAGCGACCCACAACTCACGTCCAGCAGCACCAGCCGACAGGGCTCGCGCTGCAGGATACCCATCGCCTCGGACGTCGTGTCGGCCTCCAGAACGGCGTAGCCCATCTCCTCCAGCGAGCATCGGATGTACTGTCGGGCAACGACATCTTCGTCCACCAGCAGAATCTGCATGTCTGTGCTCATCAAGTATCCCCCGATGATTCCCCGCGAATCAGGTAAGGTGTTGACGGTTTCTTGCTATGCTGGAATCTCTCGGGCGAGGCAGACTCCGGTTCCCTGTCGAATTTCTCGCCCGCGTTCTGTTGCGCCTCCCGGGCCGACCCGCCGGGGCGACGAAGCCGACCGCTGTCCGGTCGGTCCAGCCGAAACTCGGTTCGCCGGTCGGTTTGACCGTCGATGAGCCTGCCCAGACCGATGACCCCCTCGCGGAGCCTCGCGCTGTGGTTCTTGAGTTCGTGGGCATTCCCGGCCAATTCCTCGGCCGATGCGGCGTTGGCCTGGGTGACGGTGTCGATCTGGACCACGCCGGCGTTGACCTGCTGCATCTTGGAGGCCTGGTCGGCGGTAGCGTCGTTGACTTCCCCCACCAGCGTCACCTGGCGATCGGACGCGGCTGCGACCTTGCCCACCAGCTCGGCCAGTTGCGTCACGCGGTCGACGATGTCCTGGAAGACGCTTTCCACGCGACGGGTCGCCGAGACACCCTGGTCGCTGTTGCGAACGGACTCGTCGATCAGCTGCCCCGTCTCGCGGGCGGCGCGGGCACTGCGACCCGCCAGCGAGCGGACTTCCTCGGCCACCACGGCGAAGCCCTTGCCCGCCTCTCCGGCACGGGCGGCTTCGACGGCGGCATTAAGGGCCAACAGGTTCGTCTGGAAGGCGATCTCGTCGATGGTGGTCACGATCTTGCCGGTTTTCTCGGCGGCGTCCTTCATCCCGTCGATGGTCTGGGCCATCTCCTGCATCGCGGTCATTCCCTCGGTAGCGTCGCGCTGGGCGTCCTCGACCAGTCCTCGCGCCTGCTCGGAGGTCTGCGAGTTGTCCTGGGAGGTGGCGTGGACCTGCTGGGTCCGTTGGGCGCTTTCCTGGATCATGATCAGAATCTGCTCGATCGAGGCGGAGGTCTCTTCCAGGGCGGCAGCCTGTTTGCCCGCGTTCTCGGCCAGCAGTTGACTGGCGGCCGAGACCTGCTCGTTGCTGTCCTGGGTCTGTCCGACGTCGTCGGCGAAGTCCTCGACGATCATGCGAAGCCGGCGCTGAATACGGCTGCGAACCCACCACCATGCCGAGGCGGAAACGAGAACCGACACCCCGATCGAGATGATCGGCCCGGCCGAGACGATGAACAGGGCGACTGTCGCGATGAGCACCGCGATGAACCCCATGGTGATCCGACGAGTGATGGTAAGTTCGCTCACTGATTCCCACTCCCACATTACCCGCAGTACCGTCACTTCACCGCACAGACGGATGGCTTGCCGGGCGTCCATGACGCGTTCCCTGCGGCCGGTCGGCCGGGAGATTCCGGCGCGGATCCGACCACGTCACGACATCCCCTGATGGTGTGACGGCGTTTCTGGATCCCCCCGTGAGGACCCGTCTACTCACTGGCCATATCGTCGGCATCTCAGTGGGGGTTTACTGCTTTCTTGGGAGAATTCCGGAAGTCATAAAGTCGAATTCTGCACGTGGGAAGGTCAACCTGCGGGTCGATCGCGTCGATGCTATAGCGGGCGCGCGTGGGGATACGGGGTGCGCCCGCACTCAAGCCACGAACAACGCTGTCTTGCCGACCCATGCAAAGCCCGTCTCCGGGCCGAAGGGGAAACGCCATGGAACCGAAGGTCTTGGTCGTAGACGACGATCCCGCGGTGCTCTACACCGTCGAGGTGGTCCTGGACGAGGCGGAGGTCCCCGTCTCCACCGTCCCCTCGGGGCCGGACTGCCTGGACCGCCTGGAGAAGGGGTTCCGGGGGCTGATCCTCCTGGACATCATGATGCCCGGAATGGACGGCTGCCAGACGGTTCGTGAGATGGCCGAGAGAGGCTGGATCGACGGGAACCTCGTGTGCATGCTCACCGCCGTGACCGACCCGGCCGGCGCGCTGGATCCGGTCAAGGACGTCGTTGTCGAGTATGTCCAGAAGCCATTTCAGCCGGACGAACTGGTCCGCACGGTACGGGAGTACCTGGCGTATCTGGCGTAGATCGGAGCCGACATGAAGCTGGCCGTCATCGCGGTATCCACCGGCGGGCCTCGCACGCTGGGCAGGCTCTTTCGGGCGTTTCCCCGTCTGGAGGCGGGGATCGTCCTGGTCCAGCACATGCCCCGTTTCATCGCCGAGGCCGTGGTCCGAACGCTCAACGCCGCCACCGAGATGGATGTCCTGCTGGCCGAGCATGGCAGCGAACTGCAACCGGGAGGCATGCTGGTGGCGCCCGGAGAGCGCCACCTGCGCCTGGAGAACAACCGGCGGGTGAGGCTCTCCGACGGGCCGAAAGTCAATTACGTCAAACCCTCCGCGGACGTGACGATGATGTCGCTGACGGACGCGCCGAAAGACGAGCTGGCCGCGATCGTCCTGACCGGACTGGGGGCGGACGGGGCAAAAGGCGCTGCCTACATGAAGACACTCGGGGCGACGGTCCTCGCCCAGGACCGAGACAGCTCGGTGATTTACGGCATGCCCAAGGCGGCTGTGGACACCGGAGCCGTCGACCGCTCAGGACCGCCGGAGACAATCCGGGACTGGTTGATTCGATGGGGTAGATCGGTGAAACGGGCGTCGAAACGACGGCCTTGCCGGGGGTAGCACGATGAACGCGATACTGAACTGTCGAGACGATCGACTGCGGAGTCGATGCGAGCAGACGCTCGGTTCGCTGGGGTTTCATACCGCCCAGGCGTCCGGCGCAGCGGAGACGTGGTCGGCCCTGCTCTCACCCAAACCGCCGACGCTGCTGATTGCCGACATGGACGAAGAGGACTTCTCGGGGGTCGAGCTCTGTCGGAGTTTCAGTGCGGACCCGTTCCGCGTACAGGTGCACATCATGCTCACCGCCCCGGGACAGGACGAGCAGGCCCTGGTGGCTGCCCTGCAGGCCGGCGCCGACGACGTGCTGTGCGTCGATTCGAGCGACGCCTTGATCGATGCCAAACTGGGCGCCGCCCACCGGGTGATCTCCGCCCGCCAGGAACTGACGGCCATCTATGAGACCGCCCCCTTGGCGATGCTTCTGTTCGACAAGGACGGCAGATTGAGCCGGATCAACCCGGCCGGTGCGTTTCTCTCCAGCCCGGGCGAGGGGCGTTCGGCGCCGCTTCGGTGCTTCAACGCCTTGAACAACCCCGCCGGCTGTGGGGCGAAAACACGCTGTGGCAACTGCTCGTTGCGGATGCTCGTGCTGGACTCGATCCGGACCGGGCGGCGACACCTCCGCGAGGAGGTGACCATTCCGTCCATCGACTCATACGAGGAGGAGGCGGTATTCCTCGCCTCGGCCACCCCCATGCCCTGCGAGTTGGGCCGCGCGGTACTGGTGTGTCTGGAGGACATCACGCCGCAGAAGCGAACGGAACTCTGCCTGCGCGACAGTCAGACCGACCTGCTGCACACCCGTGAGCAGCTTCACGCGCTCAACCACGAGCTGGAGGACAAGGTCCAGCAGCGCACCGCCGAGGTGCGGGACCTGTTGCAGCAGAAGGACCGCTTCGTCAGCCAGCTCGGCCACGACCTGAAAACACCGCTGACTCCGCTGATGGGGCTGCTGCCTCTGCTGGAGCGGATGGTGGACGACCCGCGCGCCCGGCGGATGCTGGATGTGTTGCAGGACAACGTGACGTACATGGACCACCTCGTCGAGCAGACGCTGAACCTGGCTCGCATGAACACCGGCGGGCTGGGGTTGCAGTGGTCCCACGTGGACCTGCGGACACTCACGCGCAACGTCATCGCCTCACTGGCAGACTCGCTGAGCCGACGGGAGATCCGCGTGGACAATCTCATCGTCGAGCCGGTTACCGTCTGGGCCGACCCGATGCGCCTGAGGGAGGTGCTGACAAACCTCTTGGACAACGCCATGAAATACACCGAGGGACCTGGGATGATTGTCTTCTCGGCCCGGCGTTGCGGGCAGCAGGTGGAGCTGTCCATCGCCGATACGGGTATCGGCATGACACCCGAACAGGCCGACCACGCCTTCGACGAGTTCTACAAGGCCGACTCTTCGCGACACGATCGCCAATCGAACGGTCTGGGCCTGACGATCTGTCGGCGGATCGTGGAGGCCCACGGCGGATCGATCCACCTGACCAGTGACGGCCCGGACCAGGGAATCACCGCCCACCTCCTCCTGCCCGTCCACGAAGGCGAACACGCCCTGCCCGCCGGCGAGTAACGCCTTCCGCTGCCCTGTCTCCCAGTCGTTCGGGCGCAATCTTCGCTCCTGCCCGGATCGCGTCCTGCTCAGAAGTCGCACGCAGTCGGCTGTCCTCGCGCGCAATGAAGCGGGCACCGCTCCACGTGGGAACGATGCCCGCCTCAGCTCTATCAATCCGGGAATCGGCTAGAACTTCGCCAGTTCCTTATCGTCATCCATCGGGATGTTCTCGTCGTGTTCGCTGCCCTTGTGGCTGGAGGCAGAGTTGCTCTGGGCGGACGGAGCAGAGCGGCCCGAGCCCTGCGACGGCGATCGGCCGACGCGGTAGTTGCTCTGGCTGGACTCGCTGTGCGTCGTCGCCTGGTCGCTGGTTCCGCCGACCATGTTCTGCAGCTCCTTGACGATCTGCGAGAGTTCTTCCGCCTGGGCGGAGAGTTCCTCGCTCGCCGAGGCAGACTCTTCTGCGTTGGCGGCGTTGGACTGAGTCACCTGGTCCATCTGCGTGATGGCCGTCGAGATCTGGTCGATTCCCTGGGCCTGCTCGTTGCTGGCGGCAGCGATCTCGGTGACCAGGTCGTTGACCTTCTTGGACCCGTCGGCGATCTGCGTGAGGAACTTACCGACCTCCTGGGAGATCTCCACGCCGTTTTCGGAGTTCTTCACGGACGTTTCGATCATCTCGGAGGTGTTCTTGGCTGCCTCCGCCGATCGCATCGCCAGGTTGCGGACTTCCTCGGCAACCACGGCGAAGCCCTTGCCGGCCTCTCCGGCGCGGGCGGCTTCGACGGCGGCGTTGAGGGCCAGCAGGTTCGTCTGGAAGGCGATATCGTCGATGGTCTTGATGATCTTGGCGGTCTCGTCGGACGATTTTTTGATGTCGTCGATGGCCGAGGACATCTTGCCCATCGCGTCGGAGCCTTGCTGTGCGTTGCGATTCGCCTCGTCGGCCAGGCCCTTGGCCTGATCGGCGCTGGAGGCGTTCTGCTTGATCATCGAGGTCATCTCCTCGACGCTGGCGGAGGTCTCTTCCACGCCGGCTGCCTGCTCGGAGGCACCCTCGGCGAGAGACTGGCTGGCCCCGGAGACCTGGTTGGCGGCCTCGGCGGTCTGCTGCGAGCCGGCGGTCAAACCGTCGATGATGCGGCGGATGGGCTTGGTGATCGAGCGGGTGATGGTGAACGCCATCACGATGCTGACAATCACGGCAATCGACAGTCCGACAATCATGGTGGTCGAGGCGACCGAAAGCGAGCCGGCCGCGTTGTTGGCCATCTTGGTCGTACCGGCCACGCCGGCCTGGGCGGTGGCCAAGGCGTTTTCATTGACCTTGTCGCCGGCGGTCTCACGCTGTCGGCCGATCTCCTGGAGCGTCAGCCAGCTGTCCAGGAAGCTGGTCATCGCGATCTTGTAATTCTCAGCCGCCTTCTTGGTGTTGTCGATCCGGTCGAGGTCTACCTCCAGCCGCGTGATCTTCCGAAGGTCTGCGAAGAGATCCTGCATCTTCGAGAAGTTGTCGCTGGCGTTACGGATCAGCTCCGGTCGCCGCTCGGCCTGCGATCGCCAACAGGCGAGTCTTGTGGCGTTTCCGAGATCAATAATGTCATTGACCAGTGTGATCTTCTCGTGACGCTCGTTCATGTCGATGGCCAGCTTGCGCTGCTGCCCTTCGAGGAACTCCTCGCAATTGGACACATACTTCCCGGCTGCGGCGTCCATCTTGGTGCGGTAGTCGTCGAGCACCTTCTGCTGGGCATCGTCTCCCTTGAGGTACTCGGCGAGGAAGCCTTCCATGGCCGACTTATACTGACCGGCGGCATCCTCGGTGGCGTCGATGCGGTCCAGGTCGGCTTTGTCCGAGCTGATCTTGCGCAGGGCAGCGGTCTTTCCCCAGACCTTCTGCAGCGTGGCGATGGCCTGCTTCATAAGGTCCGGTTCGCCGGTGGCCTGGGATCTGAAGTTCAACACCCGCGTCGTGGTACCGAGGTTCACGATCTCGCTGACCAGGGCGATTTTCTCATTGCGGTCTTTCAGGTCGGCCTTGAACGCCTTGTTCTGTCCGTTGAGAAACTCGGTGCAGTTGGCCATGTAATTGCCGGCCGCCTTGTCCAGATCCTGGCGAAAGCCGTCCAGTTCTCCGGTGGTCTTTTCGGTCTGGTCCACCAGCTTGATGTACTCATTCAAAGCGGTGGTGCAGTTCTGCTCGAACTCGGGCAGCTTCACCAGGTGAGGCGATTGGGCTGCCAGGTCGCGACAACCCTTGAGAGCTTCCTGCACGTCCTTGATGGACTTGCGTCCTTCTTCGAGGTACTCGGGATTCTCACTGAGGCCGTAGCCACGAATGGCGTACATCACAGCCATCGAGTTCCGCTCGACGTCGTTGGCCAGCTTCACCTCGGGAACGTACTCGTCGGCAAGGATCTTCGATTCGGTCTCCACGCCCTTCATGTTGAAAATCGCCAGGCCACCGAGGCCTACCGCGATCAACACCAGGAGTGTGAAGCCGAATGCAATCTTCGTCCCCAGTTTCATTCGCTTGAACATGCTGTGTTCCTTTCCATTTCGACATGGCGCACGGACCCCCGCGGCCCTGCCATTGCCAGTATCCACGTTTCTTCAGGAGACCCCCACAGAGGCAACGGATCTCCTCGACTCGCTGCTATCCCGGTGCTGGGCGCGCAACGTTCCGTGGTAAATGCAAGCGGATAGGTCAACCCAGAGAAACTCAGAAAGGGTGTGTCAGGTCTTCCCCGGCCCCGAACACCCCGCAACTGCACTGCGTTCCCACAACGGCTGATTCCGCTCACCATATGCAACCCACAGTCCCATGATCGGATCAATGGGGGGGGGGAGGTTAACAATAAGCAAAGAAAATCCTCACCATCGCACCCGGAATAGGGCTGCCGTACGGTCGATTCGCCCTGCCATGATCCGGCGAGAGACCCGCATGGACGCGAAAAAAAAGGCCCGGCTTGAGGAGGGCCGGGCCAGATCAGACAACTGCGCGACGGTGGAAAGACGATGACACGTCAAATCCGTCCTGCATCCGTGGTATACATCGGACACACAACCCCCCCGGCAGCACTGGGAATTTCACCGGTTCTTCGCCGGAAAACACAAGGGTCGCATCAGGTGTCCAGCGTCGTAAGCCCTTCTCGCACCGCATACTTGGTGAGTTCGGCGATGGACCGGAGACCCAGCTTGTCCATGATGCCCTTGCGGTGCCATTCGATCGTCTTGGTCGTCACGTGCAGGTCGGCGGCGATCTGCTTGGAGCTCTTGCCCTCGGCGACCAGTTGCAGGACTTCCTTTTCGCGATCGGTCAAAGCCGACCGCGTCGAATCCTTTTTGCTGGGCGTACCGCGCACATAGTCCTGCACGATGCTTCCGGCGATCTCGGGGGAGAGGAATGTCTTGCCGATGACCACCGTCTTGATCGCGTGCACGACCTCCTCGATGGGCGAGCTTTTCACGACGTAGCCGGCCGCCCCCGCCTGCAACATGTCCGAGACGATCTGCCCCCCGGTGTGCATCGACAAGGCCAACACCTTCGTTTTGGGGGACGCCGAGAGGATCTGCTTGACCGCCGCGATCCCATTGAGCTCGGGCATCGCCACGTCCAGAACCACCACGTCGGGCTTGTGTTCGCCGGCCAGTTCGACCCCCGCCCTGCCGTTATCGGCCAAGGCGACGACCTCGATGTCCGGCTCGTCCGAAAGCAGGCCTTTCAGCCCGTCCAGCACGACCTGATGATCGTCCACCAACACCACACGAATCATGTTCCTACCCACTTTCCGGTCCTGTTTGCTCGACCAACGGCACGGCCATCTCGATCCGCGTACCTTCGCCCGCGACCGATTCGACCTCCAGCCGACCTCCGACCGCATTGAGACGCTCGCGGATGCTGAACAGGCCAAATCCTGACGGCCGACTCTGCTTGAGGGTTTCGTCGGTGACGGCGAACCCTTCACCATCGTCCTGGACAACCACGTGGACCTCTGGTCCCCGCGACAGGACGCTGATCGTCACGGCCGTGGCGTTGGCATGCTTGGCGGCGTTGGTCAGCAACTCTCGGGCAGACTGGTACAGCAGACCTCGGACATCAGGGGGCAGGTTTTCGGTCGAACCCTCCGAGTGGACTCGACAACTCATATTGTACTGTCTCTGGAAATTTTCCGCAAGCGAGCCCAAGGCGGCCATCAACCCGAACTCGTGCAGCGTCGGCGGGCAGATCTCCAGCGTCAGCGAGCGGGAATCGCGCATGGTCCGGTCCACCAGGTCCAGCGTGTCGACGATCAGCTCATCGTGCTCCCCATCGCCCCCATGTCGGCGGAGCTGGCTGAGTCGCGTCTTGATCGCGAAGAGTCGCTGGCTGACACCGTCGTGCAACGCCGAGGCGAGCCGGCGACGCTGGCGATCCTCGGCCATCGCCAGTTCCGAGGCCAACCGACGCAGGCTTCGCTGGTACTCTTCGAGCCGTTGCTCGTTGCGCCGACGCTCCGTGACGTCGTAGATGATCGAATAGAGGATTGTTCGGCCATGCAGTACGATCGGGCCGGAGTAGACCTCCACGTCGCGGATGTCTCCGCCGGCGAGTCTGTGGCGGAAGGTGAAATGCGTCCGTTCCTCGGCCTGGGCCCGCTGCATTTCCCGACGGACTTCCTCCTCACTGAGCGTGTTGATGCTCGTGATCCGTCGTCCGATCAGTTCGTCGCGGTCCCAGCCGTAGAACTCGACCGCTTTCTCATTGGCGTCGAGAATCTCGCCCGTCTCCGGATCCAGAAGAAGCCCCATCGCATGGCTGGAATAGAAAACCGTACGATACCGCTGCTCACTCTCAGCCAGGGCGGCCATCGCGTTCACCTCGTCGGTGGCGTCACGATGCACACCGACGTAGCCTCGGAATTGCCCGTCCTCGTCGAGCAAAGTCGAGAGCATCGACTCGGTGTGTATTTCCCTGCCGTCCCTGGTCGCCAGGCGGATCCGTCCATGCCACGAAGTCTTCTCCCTGATTTCCCCGCGAATCGCTTCGGCCCGTTTTAAGTCCGAGTGAGGCCCCATCAATCGATGGATGCTCTGGCCAAGCATCTCCTCGGCCGTGTAGCCGAACAGTGTTTCACAACCTCGACTCCAGTAGATCACGCGGTCGTCCTCATCGGTTGCCAGAACGGCCTCGCGCACACTGGCAAGCATCTGGGCCTGAAGCTGAAGGCGCCGGCGGTTCATCTCGCGGACGGTCACGTCCCTGCCCACACCGATGAGGCCGGTAACCTGCCCCGACTCATCCATCAGTGGCACGACGATGTCTTCCCAATAACTGAGCCCCTCCACACCGCGGATGTTCTCGGCTTCGATCATCTCATGGGCGATCTTTCCGGAAGCCAGCGCACGACGGGCGGCGCAGCGACGGGACTCGTCACAGGTGCAGTCGAAGGCCTCCCAGCAGGGTTTGCCCATCGCGTCGGGGTACACATCCAACGTCACGCGATTGGCCCAGATCACTTCTTTGCTCGGATTAAACCGGATGACCATCTCGGGCAGGGCGTCCAGCAGCGTCTGCAGTTCGACCTCCGTCTGACGCCGACGGGCAAATGCCTCGCGCCGACGAACGACCTGCTTACTGAGGAGCCATCCCATCACAATCAGTATCGCAACGGACACAAGGCGATGGGCCATGTCCCCCGGCGTGACGCCCATCAAGAGATGACGCAGGAACGCAACGTTCGGCTGAAAGAGGTACTCCAGCACCGCATCGGCCAACCACACCGATACCGCCGCCAAAGCCACCACCAGGAAGATTCGGGTTCGTATTTTCATCAGAGGTGCAGGCCCGGGGGCAAAAGGGCCTTCCTGAAGTATACCCATCCCGGAAGGGGCAAAGCCAGAGAGATCAGCCTTCCTCGAAATGTTCGGTCTGGGGGCCTGTCCTGCGGCGGTTGGGAACCACAACGGTGATCGTCGTGCCCCGCCCCACTTTGCTGTCCAACTCCACCGACGCCCGCAGACGCTCGGCGGCGTGCTTGACAATCGCCAGACCCAACCCCGAGCCACGCACAGATGTGTCGCCCGTCCGCGCGCGGTCGGCCTGGAAGAACCGCTCGAAAACGCGAGGCTGATCCTCCGATTTGATCCCGCAACCCGTATCGGCCACCCGGACAGTCAGCTCCCTGCCGTCAAAGCTCATTTCGCACGCGACTCGGCCGCCCGATGGAGTGAACTTCAGCGCGTTGCCCACCAGGTTCTGAAGGATCATCTCCAGCAGTTTGTGGTCGGAATGAAATTCCCCGCCGCCGGACGTATCCACGGTCACATCCAGCGTCACGCCTTTCTTGTCGGCCTGGCCGATGAACTGCGCCTCGACCCACTCGCCCAACTCCTCCGGCGCGATCGGTTCGACCTGCAACGGTGAACGGCCCGCGGACTCCACCGCGTGCAGATCCAGCAGGTCCATGGTCACCTGTTCGAGCCGATTCACGTGCCGGTCCAGCATCCGGGTGCACTTGTCGAATGTCTCCTCGTCGTCGCGGTCCGAATCGGTCAGCGACTCGACCGCCGCCCGGATCACCGCCAGCGGGGTGCGCAGTTCATGGGAAGCGTTGACCACGAACTCCGCCTTCGTGGCGGCCGCCCGGGTGATGTCCGTCACGTCGTGGAGCACCATCAGCGTGCCCAGCCCCTGGGAAGGACCCTGGCGCACCGGAGAAGCGGTGACCTGAAGAGTCCGCATGCGCCCGTTGACCTCGATCTCGAGTTGCCGCGAAACCAGAATGTCCGTCTCGCGACACTGACGGTAAAGGTCGATCATGTCCGGAACCCGCACGCACCGCTGAATGTGGTTGCCGACCGCCTCGGCCTCGGTAACGTCGAGAATCTCGGCGGCCTGGCGATTGATCAGGACGATTTCCTCGGCAGTGTCGGTTACGATGAGCCCTTCTCGCATGTTGACCACGACGGTCTGGAGGTTGGCCCGCTGGGCGGCGATGGTTTCGATCTGGTGGGCGAGACTCTCCCGCATGTCGTTCAGCGCGTCGGCCAGCTGCGCCAGCTCGACCGACCCGACCGACCGGGCCTTCTGCTTGAGATTGCCCGAGGCGATCGACCGGGCCGTCAGCGCCAGTTGTCGCAGCGGGACGTACCACACCCAACTGATCAGCAACCCGAGCACCACCGCCGTCAGTACGCTCGCACCGGCCGCCAGCAGCAGGGAACGGAGGATCATCCCTCGCGCCTCGACCAAGGCCCGCAGGGGCATCGCGATGCGCACCGCGCCCACCACGCGTCCCTCATGGCGGATGGGGCTGGCCATGTAGCGGAACTCCCGTCCCAGCGTGTCGCTGAGGCGAATGTCGCTGCCCTCGCGTCCATCCAGGGCGGCCAGCACTTCAGGCCGCGAGGCGGTGCGATGGTTCTCCATGCGGGTGGCGGGCATGGCGCTGGAGTCTCCCAGAACCACGCCATCGGAGGCAATCACGGTCAGCCGGGTGGTTTGGTCGGCCAGTTCGCGCCAGGTCTTGCACATCCTGTCGACGGCGACAGGCTCGTCCGATATGGTCGGCCAGAGACGCTGGAGAAGCAACTGACTCATGTGGGTCAGCTGCTGTTGGTGCTGGTGCTGATTGCTGCGATGGTCCGCCTCAAGCGAACGATGGGAGATGATCCCGCCGGTAGCGATGATCAGCAACACCAGCAGCAGGTTGCCCAGGAACAGTTTGAAAAACAGGCTGTGACGCGACATGAGCGGTTCGTGTACCTCCCGCCCCGCTGTATATCATGCCCCGCCCGGGAAGTCCAGAAGCGGCACGGGCGAAACCACGCTGGTGGCGATATTCGACAGGTGGGACGCCACCCGCTTGTAGTGACGCGCCAGCAGCACGTAGGCAACGGCTTCGTCGGCGGGGAAATCGCCGCGCAGCCCCAGAAGCTGATGCACGACCATCTCGCAGCGCTGAGCGATGGACCGCGCCGCCGTGGTTACGTCCCGCGCGCCGGACTTGTCGTCCTCGCAGATCGCCTTGAGCACGCCGGGAAACAACCGGTCGATCTCGTCGCGGATCTCGGTCAACGGGCCGACGAACTCGCCGTGGGTGTACTCGTGCTCGAAGAACGAGCCCACCTCGTAGATATTCTTGCAGTAATCCCCGATCCGCTCGGCGTCCTTCACCACGCTCATCAGCACCAGGCAGGGTCCGAGATCCATGCGGTTGTCCACGCTGAGGTGAGCCACAACCCGTTCGCGGATCGACTGTTCCAGCGTGTTGATCTCACGGTCTTTCTCGTACAGTTCGGCCTCGGCGGCCTTCCAGTTCTCGGTCTCCTTGAGCACCGAGCCGACCCGCTGGAACATCCACTGCCCCAACTCGATCATCCGGGCGATCTGGCCGGTGAGGTCCTCAACGACATCCTTGCGACGGAACAGGTTGAACACTTCTCTCAGCATGGCCCAACTCCCGGGCGTATCAGCCCTGAATCCAGCGTATCAGAATGATCACCACAATCGGAACAACGAAGAACGCAGCCAATACGTACCCCGCCGCCAGCAAACGCCGGCGAGAGGCGAGTTTGGCGAATCCCTTCGCCAGCGAAATCGGGATAAACTGCAGCGGCCAGAATACTGCCGTCCCATAGCAGTTGAACAGCAGGTGTCCAACCGCGCAACCCATTGCCTCGGCCTTGCCCGTGCCTACCGCCGCCAGCATCGCCGTGAGAGTGGTCCCGATGTTCGCCCCCAGCGTATACGGGTAGATCTGGCGGAGCTTGAGAATGCCCGCCCCCACCAGCGGCACGACCAGCGACGTCGTCACCGACGAACTCTGCACCGACGCGGTCAGTATAATACCCACCGCGAACGCAATGCCAGGCCGGCGAAACAGCGTCCGGTCGAACACGTCACTGAGGCGCGACTGCATCAGCCCGCGAAGCATCTTCACCAGCAGCACCAGCGCCACAAACAACAGCACCAACGCCACTGCCGCGAGGATCGTACCACCGATCGGCTTGGAAAAACCCATCACGTCCAGCACCAGCCACTTCGCCCCCGACCCCAGCAGGCCGAAAAACGCCTTGATGAACCCGATCTGCCTGGTCGGGTCCGACTGGAACAGGGTTGTCCGGGCGAGCATCTCCGAGAACCAGGCCGTCGGCTTGGAGATGATCCCGAACGCCCACTCCAGCGGCAGGAACAGCAGGACCGACAATACGTTGAAGAAGTCGTGTACGATCGCCCCCGCGAACGACCGGCGAAACTCCCTCCGCTGACGGATGTGGGCCAGGGAGACCAGAATATTGGTCACCGACGTGCCGATATTCGCGCCCATGATGATCGGAATCGCCGCGGCCAGCGAGACCTGCCCGCCGGCCACGAAGCCGATGGTCATCGACGTTGTGAAACTGCTGGACTGCACCAGGCTGGTCACCAGTAATCCCACGAACAGACCGTTGACCGGCTGATCCACCAGCGAGAAGAGGCTGTGGAGGTAGTCCTCCCCGCCCGGATCCGCGGCGATCACCTTCAGCCCGCCGCCCATCATCTTGACCGCCGAGACGAACAGGAACACCAGGGCGATCGTGATCAGCCCGCGCAACCAATTGGGCATGCCGGCCGGCGGGGGGGGAGGAACAAGAGAACTTGTGTCGGCTTCGCTCATGGCTCGCGTTGAGTCTCGAATCACGGGAGAAAAACGGGAGCCGGACTCTATCGACCGTCTTAACACGACGCAAGCGCAATCTTAGCGCTACTGCAATATTCGTCGTCCTGGGGCAGACACAATACAACCAAGTTGAGCTCATCACGGCGCTGCAACTGTCGCTGAAGACAATCACCCAGCCGCGTTGGGCTCGGCTAACTCTTTTGCATCGTGGGGGGTGCGCTCCATCGTGAACACCCCGCTGTCGAAGCTCGAATCGTACCTCGCCTCGAACGTCCCATCCTCGGCATGGCCGACGTAGGTATACACGCCCCCGTTCATGAACCCCAGGTCCTTCTCGCCCTTGAAGGTCACTCGCTTGCCCGCCCTGCCGGTAATCACCAGCGTCACGTCACGCTGGGTCATGGAGAACAACCCGCCGCCGAACCTCGCGCGGAACGTGGCGAGGTACTCCCCCTCGCCCTGCTTGTCGATCACCGAGACCAGCTCGCCGCTGCCGTGAATGCCGTCCGAGGTCCACGTGCCCGTCCAACGACCCACCAAGGGGTCCACAGGCTGGTCGGAGTCCGCCGGCTGAGTGGTGGGGGCGACGAATTCTTCGCCCTCCCCGCAGCCGCGAACTGCCCCACCGGCCGCCGCCAGCAGCAATACCGCCGCCAGCAGGACAAGCCATCCGCGGCGCTTTGAACGTGTTCGGTTCTGGTCGCTCATTCGATCGGTCATCTCATTGAACTATAGCACGGAAACAGGACGCTATGATGTATAACACGTCCCAGCCGCCGCCGTACCGCTCGAATGTCCGCCGACTACCACTTGCCGCTTTTGTGCTGCTCCGCCGGCGGATAGGCCGCGAAAATCTCCTCGGCCTTGTCCAGTTCTTCCTGCGGCAGGGCGATGTCTTCCAGGCGACCCTCGAAGTAGTTCTGGTAGGCCGTCAGGTCCATCAGGCCGTGGCCGGACCAGTTCAGCAGGATGACCTTCTCCTTGCCCTCTTCCTTGGCTTTGAGGGCCTCGTCGACGGTGCACGCCAGGGCGTGGGACGTCTCGGGAGCGGGGATGAACCCCTCCGTGCGGGCCCACTGGACAGCCGCCTGGTAGCACTCGGTCTGGTGGAAAGATTTCGGCGTGAGCAGTCCTTCGACGACGGCCTGGCTGACCAACGGAGCCATTCCGTGGTATCGCAGCCCGCCGGCGTGTATGGGCGGCGGGACGAAGGCGTGCCCCAGTGAGTGCATCGGAAGCAGCGGCGTCATACCGGCCGTGTCGCCATGGTCGTACGCGAAGGGGGCCCGCGTCAGCGTCGGGCAGGCCGCCGGCTCGACGGGATAAATCTCGATATCGGCGCCGTTGATCTTGTCGGCGACGAACGGGAACGCCAGCCCCGCGAAGTTCGACCCGCCCCCGGCGCAGCCGATGACGACGTCGGGCTTGTCCTCGCCGGCCTTGGCGAGCTGCTTCTTGGCCTCCAGGCCGATGATGGTCTGGTGGAGCATCACGTGGTTCAGCACGCTGCCCAGCGAGTAGCGCGTCTTGCCGGTTTCATCGGCGACGGCCTGCTCGATGGCCTCGGAAATCGCGATCCCCAGCGAACCCGGCGTGTCGGGCATCCTGGCCAGAACATCTCTGCCGGCCTGGGTCTCCTCGGACGGGCTGGCCACGCAGTTGCCGCCCCACGCCTGCATCATCAGCTTGCGGAAGGGCTTCTGCTCGAAGCTGATCCGCACCATGAACACCTTGCACTCCAGACCCACCAGCGAGCAGGCAAACGAAAGGGCGCTGCCCCACTGCCCGGCGCCGGTTTCGGTGGTCAGCCGCTCGATGCCGAACTGCTTGTTGTACCACGCCTGGGGAATCGCGGTGTTGGGCTTATGGCTGCCGGCGGGCGAGAACCCCTCGTGCTTGTAATAGATCCGCGCGGGGGTGCCCAGCGCCTTCTCCAGGCGCTTGGCCCGATACATGGGAGCAGGCCGCCAGAGCGTCAGCAGTTCGAGGACCTCCTCGGGAATGTCGATCCAACGCTCCTGAGAGACCTCCTGCTCGATGATGTTCATCGGGAACACCGGCGCGAGCATCTCGGGCTTGACGGGTTGGCCGTCCGGGCCCAGCGGGGGAAGCATCGGCGTGGGCAGGTCTGCCGCCAGGTTGTACCACTGGCGCGGAATCTCGTTCTCTTCCAGGATGATCTTCGTTTCGTTCATGAGGTGTCCTCGTTTGCGTTGCGGGCCCGCGAGATAAACCCCGCCGGCCCCTGTCTCTGCCTGCCTGCGCCGACCCGCGAACCGGGGCCGATGAGCCGGCGATTCTACAACCGCCCGGAAAAGCTGTCAATCTGCCCCGCCGCCCATATCCCAACCGCTACGAGCCGATCTTCAACCCCGCCCCCTCGGCGAAGTCCCGCCAATGCTTCACCACGGCTTTCTTCTCGGCGTCGGAGGCGGAGGCGTCGTAGGTCTTCCCCCGGCCGAGGAGTTTCACCAGCGATGCGCAGATCGCCTCGCGCACCGAATCCGGGGCCTGGTCCAGAGCGCCGATCATCCCGCCGATCACGTCGCGCCGCCGCGAGCCCATCGCCCCGAGCACTTTCGCCGCGGTGGCGGCCACTCGGGCGTTCTCGTCGCCCAGCAACTTCACCAGCCGACGCAGGTTCGTCTCGCCGGCCCGCTTGGACAGCGCCCCCGCCGCCGTTGCCCGGACCTTCGGATCGTTGCTTTCCAGACTCGCCGCGACCAGCTTCTCGGGCACCGTCCCGCGATGCACCAGGAACCCCAGAAGGGCGAATGACTGGAGCTTCACCTCCGCGCGGTCGGACGTTGTCTTCTTGAGAATCGCCGCGTCGAGTGGTTTGCTCCGCTGTTTGGGCCCGTGATAGGCGACCACGTACCGCACGCCGGCAGCCTTGTCGGTCAGCAGATCCGCAAGCGCCTCAGCGGCCCGTTTATCGCGGATGTCCGCCAGTGCAGTCGTCAGCCACAATCGGCTGTGCGCGGGGCGGTCGGCCTGCCGGGCGGCTTTGATCAGCGCAGCTACGAGGGGCTTGCCCACCTTCACCGCGGCGTGGTGGGCCTGTTGGCCGCTCCATGCGTCCTTGTCGAACCGCTTGAGCAGTTCCTGGGTATAGGCGGCCCGCTGGGCGGCGGTGAGGTTTTTCCACGCCGGCGGATTCACCTGCGTTTTCACCGTGTTGGACGTGAGTACCGCCGATCGCCCGCCCTGCCGCGGCAGGACCGTCACGACGCGGACGACCAGTGCGTCGGCCCGCAGAACCTCACCCAGCGTGCCCGGAGATTTCGGCGTCTTCTCGCCGCTGTCGGGGTAGCCGTTGACGATCTTCACGCCCCGGACGTACGGGTAGACCTTGACCTTCGCCAGATCGAGCGTCGCCCAATCGAGCTGCTTCTTCGAAGCCAGTGCATCGGGCCAGGCCGACCGGGCGGGCAGAGCAATCGGGGCGGTGTAGTAGGCCGATCGCGTCTGGCCGGCACCGAGGAGGACAAACGCCCAGCCGATCGCCTCGGGCTTCTCACCGAGTGGAACCGCAGCCGACCCGATGTTCTCGACGACCAGGTCCACCGGAAGCTCACCGCCGACGCGGGGCGAGCCCTTCAGTTGGATCGACGCGCGCAGCCCGGCGGTGACGTTTCCCCATTCGCGCTTGGGTGCGGGCTCGTTGCCGTCGGAGGCCGGGACAACGCCGGCCGACATCGTCAGCACGGCAACCAGGAAACCTGCAGCCGTCCTGTCGCCTCGTCGCATTCGCATGGACCCATCCTAACGCCCCTGCCCCGGACCCGACAAGCACACAAAAAAGCCGCCCCAGCCGGTGAGCGCCGACCAGGGCAATGTCAGATCCCTCAGCCAATCGACAGAACCTCCTCCCGTCGACCGACCATCTGATGATCGTATTCTACCACACCTTGCCCATCGCACAAGACGACGAATACGCCACAAATCGCCTTGCGGGGCGCGTTCACTCGGCCGATGTCTTCCCACTCTTGATCGGTCTGCCGATCCCGGGCCATCGGCCTTTTCGCAGGTTGTCCAGCACCTTCCGGGCCTGCTTGATCCCGCGCGGGTTGCGTTCCTCCAGGGCGCGAATGCGGTCCATCTCGCCGCGAAGCAGCCAACCTTCCATCAGCGACGGGTCCATCTCCTGCAGCGTTGCGAGCTCTTTGGCGGCCTGTTTGAGGTTCGTCGCTCCGCCGATTTCACGGAGACAGAGGATCGAAAGCAGCCTGGCCCGGGTCGCCGGAAGCGTAGCGCCGGGTTGATGGAACCTCCAGGCCGGGTCGCCCTTGCCGTAGTAGTGCGATCGGGGTTGCCCGCCCAGACGGATCGCCGCCTGGGCATGCTCGAGGGCCTCGGTTACCTTGCCGCGATTCTTCATGAACATCGCCAGCAGGTACCGCCCGCCGGGGAGGCCCTTGGCCTTGGTCAGGTGCGGCAGGGCCTGGTCGGCCTTGCCGGTCTCCCACAGCGCCATGCCCATGTAGAGGTTGGCGTGGGGGTCGTTGGGGTGCTTTTTGAGAACCTTCTCAAGGCCCTTGGTGACGGCGTCGAACTCATCGCTCACGCGCATCATCCGACGGGCGGCATCGAGCAGCGCGACGCGGTCGGTAGAGGTCTCCAGCACGCTCTTGAAGTGCCCCCGCGCCCGCACGAGGCTGTAGTGATGCTCGGCTGTCAGGTCGGTCAGCTCGGCGAGCATCCCCTTGCCGCCGGGCATTTTCGCGCCGGTCTTGCGGTCTTCGCCCTTCACGCGAAGCTGCAGGGCGCGGAACTGCTCGTCGGTCAGCTTCGGCGGGCGGGCGATGGGCAACTCGATGTCCGCCAGTTCCACCTTGCCGTCCGTGATGCGCAGACGCACCTTGTCTGAGGGCACGGCCAGCCGGAGCACCTTGCGCGGGCCCACGGGGCCCGTGGCAGTGCCCTTCTTACCGTCGGGACTCTGCCAGGCGACCTCGACGGTCCGCCGCTGGGTGGTGACCAGGCGGATCTCCGCGCCGGTGTCGGCCTCGCCAAGGCCCAGCGCGACGTGCCGGTTGGCGTAGTGAACCTTGCCGATTCCCACGGCCGGGTAAATCCGCGTGTGCATCTCGAACGCGCCCAGCGGGGGCAGCATTCGCCCGGCTTCTTCGAACACCTCGTTGTTGCCGCCCCACAGTTCAATGTAGCGGCCGCCGGTGTAGAGCACCTGCTTGCCGCCCGGGGCGGTACGACGGTTGGCGATGACCATGAGGTTGTAGTCGGGCTCGGGGTAGTACCACCCGGCGAAGGGCTGACGCAGACCGGCGGCGAAGAACACCAGGTTCCGCTTGCCCACGATCTCGTTGGGGTCCCACGTCATGAGGCTGGGTGCATTGTGCCCGACCCCGCTGGTGGCGGGAAACACAAGCGAATGGATGTCTTGCATCGCCGGGCGGACCAGGTACCACAGCTTGAATCCGCAGCGGATGGGCATGGGGTTGGTCACCCGGGCCGAGTAGTCGAAGGCGGCATCGTCGGCCGCGAGCGTCACCGTCTGGGCGAGTCGCAGCGTCGTCGCCAGGCCGTAGCGTTTGGTCTCGGCGGGCGTGAGAAATTCGTCGAATCGCATGTCCATCGCGACGGTGATGGTCTTGCGGTAGGCGTCCTTGAGAATGACGTAGCCGGCGGACTCGCTGAGCTTTCGGCCATGCTCCCAGTGCGGGAAGGACCACTTCAGCCCGCCCATGGACCAGCTGCAGGCGTTGATGAGCTTGTCGTTCTGCCAGAGCAGCTCGGTGACTTTCCCGTCGGGACCCTTGCGTTGGGCCCGGATGACCCTTCCGCCGAACTCCGGGACGATCTCCAACAGGAGGTAGCGGTTCTGCAGCACGAGCACGTCGGTGGTGTATTCGCTCTTTCCGATGAGCTTCTCGGCCTGCTCGGGCGAGCGATTGGGTTTGCGGCGGTTCTTGTTGACCACCGGGAAGGTGCGCTTCTCGACGACGATGGATACGCCGTTGGGCTCGTCGGCGGTCAGCCCGGTCGGCCCGGCGAGCACCGCGGCCAGAACAAGAGTCAGCGTGAGGATGCGTTTCATGGTCCACCTCCGATACGACGTGAGACACGCGATTGGTGCAAATGTCAGGCGAGCGGTGGAGCGACGGGGCGCTGTTCTGCTTTCTCCTGCTGCACGTCGCGCTGCTCACCTGCTCTGTGCCGCTTTGCGACATTAGCCCGGGTGGGATTCGAACCCACAAGCCCCGAGGGGCAGGGGATTTTAAGTCCCCAGCGTATGCCGGTTCCGCCACCGGGCCATGCAGCGATTATCGTCGTTGGCGGGGCAGGCCTTGTCAAGCGGGGTCGAACCGAAGTGCTCGTGCGGGTCGGTCGCTGTGGAGATCTCCCGCGCCACGCGGCGGCCTGGATGGGGTTGATCGCCGTGGTTCCCGCCCTGTTGAGCGCATAAGAAGACGCGCCACAGAGTGGGTACCCGTCGAGGCCCAACTGGCATCGGAACGGGAGGTCGTGGGCCTCGCTGACGAATCAGCAGGGGACCGGAAGCCGACGGGCACCCAATCTGCAGCGCGTCCGTGATTGTGCAGACAGGCAGCGGACAAGCCCGGCGAGATTCCTGTCGGACGACCGATGCCAATACGCTCCAGCATCGCTGTTGAGCCCAAAGATTGCATGAAGTGCGCGCAAATATAGCGCGGCCTTTGTGTGAAGATGCCCGCCGCCCCGGTGGAAAAACCGCTCAGGTGCCCAGGCCTGCTTCGGCCTCGACGTCGGCGTCGGGGACGTATTCGTGGTGGCGTTTGAGTGTCACGTGGAACGTCGTGCCCTGGTCCAGCTCGCTTTCCACGCGGACCTCGCCGCCGTAGAGATGAATGAGTTTCTTGAGGATCGACAACCCCAACCCGCTGCCGAGTATGTTCCGCGTGCGGGCGTTTTTGATTCGGACGAACTCGCCGAAGAGACGCTCGACGTCCTCGGGGCTCATCCCGATACCCGTATCGGCCACCGAGATGGTGACCTCCTCGTCGGTGGCGGTCAGCGTGACATCCACCCGGCCGCCGTCGCGGTTGTACTTCACCGCGTTGGAGGTGAGGTTGTTGAAGATAATCTCCAACTCGCCCGAATCGCCCGTCATGGGGAGTGTCTCGGGGGCGTGGAGGTTCACGTCGATGTCCCGCGCCCGGGCGTCGGGCGTGACGGTCTCGATGGAACGCCTTGCCACCTCGACCACGTCCACTTCCGAGACCTCCCGCTTCTTCTGGCCGCTCTCGATGCGGGTAAGATCCAGCAGGTCGTAAATGAGCTTCTGCATCCCATCGAGGCGAACCACGCAGCGCTCGACCATCTGCTCGTATACCTGCGGGTCGTCGCCGGCGCTTTTGTCCTGCAGGATGCGCAGGTACCCCATGATCGCCGCGATCGGTGCCTTGAGCTCGTGGGCCAGCACCGAAATGAACTGGAAGCGAACCTGCCGCTTCTCCTCGGCGAGCTTCTTCGCCTGGCGCGCCAGCACCAGTCGGCCGGCCGTCTTGCGGACGGTGTTCTTCAGCTCGTCGGGCGTGAAGGGTTTGGGCAGGAAGTCGTACGCGCCGCGTTTGGTGGCGGTGATGGCGGTTTCGAGCGAGGCGTAGGCGGTGATCATCACCGTGAGCATCTCGGCCGGGTCGATCTCGACCTTCTCCAGCACGTCCAGCCCGTTCATGCCGGGCAGTTTGTAGTCCAACAGAAGAATATCCGGCGGCTGGGCGTTGATCTTCTCCAGTGCTTCCTCGCCGGTCTCGGCCTGGTCGACGTCGAAGAGTACGTCCTCGTCGATGTCGGTCAGGTGGGCGGTGAAGTTGCGCAGCGCGCGAACCACGCCCAGACGCATGCCCGGCTCGTCGTCGCACACCAGAATCCGCAATCGCTCAGCCATGATGTCCTTTCGGTCGCGCCGAGGCGGTCAGGCCTTCTCTGCCGTCATGAGACGGTCCATCTCCTTGCGAAGCTGCTCGAAGCGGATGGGCTTGGCGAGCATCGCGTCGGCCTTGATCCACGAACGCTCCTCGTCGGTGGCGGCGTCGAACTCCAGGCCCGTCTCGTTGGCCACCGCGGTGACGAGAATCACGGGGATCCCGGCGTCCTTCCGCTTGATGTGGTAGCACAGGGCGAACCCGCCGTCCTGGTTTTCCATCATCAGATCCACGATCGCCAGGTCCGGGGTGACGGTCTGGAGAAGTTGCTCCGCCTCGGCCTGCCCGGCGGCGGACACCACCTCGAAGCCGGCCGCGGTGAGTTGCAGCTCCAGTTGCGTGCGGAAGTCAATATCGTCGTCTGCCAGCAGAATCGTCTTACTCATCGTCCTCATCCGTTATAGGGGACCTCTCGCCCGTCAGGGACGCCACTTCGTCGGCCAATCGGCCCGGCGCGACGGGCTTGTCCAGAAACTTGAGCACCGGCAACCAAGCCTCGTCCGGCTCGAACCGGAACGGGCTGCCCGTGGCTTCGTGAACGCCCGAGAGCATGATCATCGGCAGCTCGGGGTACTTCTCGTGAACCCACCGAGCCAACTCCAGCCCCGCGGTGGGCGATTCCATCATCACATCCAGCACGGCCGCGTCGGGGCAGGCAGCGTCCAGGGCGGCCCGGGCCTCGCTGCCCGAATAGGCAACCTGCACCTCCAGCCCTCTCGCTTCCAGTACCAGGCGGTTCTGCTCAACCAGGTCGACGTCGTCGTCGACCAGCAAAATGACAGCCATCTGGGTCTCCCCGCGGTGTGGGTTTACGCGGCTTCCTGCCGCCCCTTGCGGGGCAGCGTCACGGTGAACGTCGTACCGGTCGGCCCGGTAGACGGGTCGTCGTTGGACTCTACTGTAATATCCCCGTGGTGCATTTTCACGATGCCATATGTTACCGCCAGCCCCAGACCGGTTCCCTTCCCGATCTGCTTGGTGGTGAAGAACGGCTCGAAAATCTTCTTGAGGTTCTCGTCGCTGATCCCGCTGCCGGTGTCGCCGACGACCACCTTGACCTGCTCACCGTCGCCCAGCGTGCGAATGCTCAACTCGCCGGAACCGTCCATGGCTGCGTAGGCGTTGCTCACGAGGTTGGAGAGCACCTGCACGATCTGATCGGCGTCCAGATCGGCGACGGGGTCGTCCACCTCGTGTTCCAGGTTCACCGTCACCCCATCCGGGCGGGGTACGGTCCGCAGCGTGCGATCGACCACGTCCAGAATGCTGGTCGGTTCGAGCATGACCTTGTTCTGGCGGGCGAAGTTCAACAGCCCCGCGACAATCTTCTTACAGCGGTCGGCCTGCTCGGCGATCATCGAGAGGTCCTCGTGCATCTCGGATCTCCGGTCCGCCTCGTCCAGCAGCAGATGGGCGTACATCAGCACCACGCCCAGGGGGTTGTTCACCTCGTGAGCGATGCCCGCCGCCAGCTGACCCATGCTCGCGAGGCGCTCCGAGTGCATCAACTGCTCCTGCGTGCTGGCGAGTTGATCGTTGCTGGAGGCCAATTCCTTGACCGTGCTGCGCAGCTGCTCGATGGTGTTGGGCAGGCACATTTCCGTCTCGGCCAGGCCCTTGAAAATGGCGATGGCGTGCTCGCGGCAGGTCTCGTAGCCGCAGGCGCCACAGTTGAGCTCGTCCTCGGGGTTGATCTTGCCCATCCGCTGCATGATCTGATCGATCTCGTCGTTGAACGGCACGGGAATCCGCTGATCGTGCGGATGGAACTCGCGGGAGAGGTCCAGGTCCGCGAACTGCTCGGAGGCGCTCACCCAGCCGTCATCGAGCGTCCGTTTGATGCGGCTTCGGACGTACTGGGAGACCTTGCTGCGGCGCGAAAAGAGCGGTTCTTCGCTGGTCATGCCCGCTCCCATGATGCAGCCGTTGCAGCAGAGCACCTCCAGCAGTCGGGCGTCGAGGTCGCCGGCTTCGAATTCCTTGATCGCCTCGACGAAGCTGATGCGTCCCTCGGCGGCGACGACGTTTCCGTTGATAAGGTCTTCCTGGATGTTGGCCGCCTGCAGCAGGCCGCGCGAAATACTGAACAGCGCGCCGGCCCCGGCGTGGGGAGGGTCGAACTCGTCGTCGGGCATCGTCGAGATGTCCAGGTCGATCGCCTCGAACATCTCATGCAGCTCCGAGAAGGTCAGGGCTGCGTCGATTTCCAACTCGTCCGCGCCGCTCAACTCGCCCTTCTTGGCCACGCACGGCCCGACGAACACGACCTTCAGGTCCTCCCCGTGAATCGCCCGCAACGCCCGGGCCGAGGCGATCATCGGAGAGACGATCGGTGCCAGCGACGGAACCAGGTCCGGGTGGTACCGCTCGATGTAGCCGATGATGGCCGGGCACGTCGTGGCGATAAACCGCTGCCGGCAGTTCTCCATATCGCCCAACAGCTTGGCGTATCGGTCGGCTACCAGGTCGGCCCCGACGGCCACCTCCGAGACGATGTCGAACCCCAGCTTGCGCAAGGCGCCGACCACCTGGGGATACTCCACCTCGGTGAACTCGGCCGGGAAGCTCGGGGCGATGATGACAGCCGTCGTCTCGGGCCCGGCGATCAGCGCCCAGACGTCGGTGGTTTCGTCGAGCACTTCCTTGGCGTTCTGGCTGCAGACGCGCACACAGTTTCCGCAGGCGATGCAGCGTTCGTTGACCACTTCCGCCTGGCCGTCCGCGATGCGGATCGCCTTGGCGGGGCACTCCCGGACGCAGGTGTAGCACACCCGGCATCGTTCTTTGATCGTGCGGATCAGCGGCTTGTTGTCGCGATTGGCCAAAAGCTCTCCTCAGGGGCAGGCGGTGCGGCGGATCGGGGCCGAACGCCCGCTCCTTACTACGTGTCGGAACGGCTAACGGATCGCTTCGCGCGGTTCATACTTCGTGTGCAGCAAATGATGGCTCGTCTCGGACAGCGGCCGGCCGAGGAACTCCTCGTAGAGGCGCGTGACGTCCGGGTTCCTGTGGGACACCCGCAGCGACTCGTCGCGGTCGATGCGGTACAGGGCGTTCATCCGGGCTTTCACGGCGTCCACCTGCCCGCCCTGGGGCTGACCGCCACCGGCGATGCACCCGCCGGGGCAGGTCATCACCTCGATGAAGTGCAGATCATCCCGGCCGTTGCGGATCTCCTCCAGCAGCTTGCGGGCATTGCCCAGACCGCTGGCAACCGCGATGCCCACGTCCAGATCGCCGATCTTCACGCGGGCTTCCTTGATTCCGTCCATGCCCCGGACGGCCGTCACGTCCAGTTTATCCATCTCCTGACCGGTCAGCAGATAGTGGGCCGTGCGGGCAGCCGCTTCCATCACGCCGCCGGAGGCGCCGAAGATCTTGCCGGCAGAGGTCCGCTCGCCGAAGGGCGTATCGGCGTGCGACGCTTCGAGGTCGCCCAGTTGCAGGCCCCGCATTTCGATCATCCGCGCCAGTTCGCGCGTGGTCAGCACGGCGTCGACGTCGGCGACCCCGTCGCGTCCCATCTCGCCGCGCCCGCACTCGAACTTCTTGGCGGTGCAGGGCATGACCGAGACGCTGAAGATCTTCGACGGGTCGATCCCTTCCTTCTCGGCGAAGTAGCTCTTGATGATCGCGCCCATCATCTGCTGGGGGCTCTTGCATGTCGAGAGGTTCGCGGTGAACTCGGGGTAGAACGTCTCGACGAACTTGATCCAGCCGGGCGAGCAACTGGTGAACATCGGCAGCGTCCCGCCGTTGGCTACCCGATGCGCCAGCTCGGAGGCCTCTTCCATGATCGTCAGGTCCGCGGTGAACCCCGTATCGAACACGCGGTCGAAGCCCATCCGTCGCAGGGCGGTGACCATCGTCCCGCAGACGTCCTGGCCGGACTTCATCCCGAACTCCTCAGCCAGCGTGACCGAGACGGCCGGGGCGTGCTGGATGACCACGAACGTTTCCGGGTCCCCCAGCGCGTCGGTCACCTGCTTGACGTGGCTGGTTTCGCGAAGGGCGCCGGTCGGGCAGACCATCACGCATTGGCCACAATTGATGCAGCTGGAGACGTTGAGTCCCTGGTCGAATGCGGTGGCGATCTTCGCCTCCGACCCGCGACCGGCAAAGTCGATCGCCGCGACGCCCTGAACCTCCTCGCAGACCCGCACGCACTTGCCGCACAGGATGCACTTGGCCGGGTCCCGCACGATCGACGGGCTCGATACGTCCACATTAGCGGTGCTGTGTTGGCCGGAATAACGCCGTTCACGCACGCCCAGTTCGCGGGCGAGCTTCTGCAGGTCGCAGTTTCCGCTGCGAACGCAGTAGAGGCAATCGTCCGGATGGTCGGCCAGCAGCAGCTCGATGATCGTCTTGCGGGCCCGGATCGCCCGGGGCGAGTGCGTTTGCACCTTCATGCCCTCGCTGACCGGATACGCGCAACTGGGAACCAGCGTCCGCGCTCCGTCCACCTCCACCACGCACATGCGGCAGGCACCGCTGGGGAACAGGTCCTCCATGTGACACAGCGTGGGGACGTTGATGCCCGCCCGGCGCATCGCGCCCAGGAGCATTTCGCCGGACTTGGCCTGGATGGTTCTGCCGTTGACTTCGATCTCTACCACGGTTCAATCCTCTCACGCGCCGCCCCGGTCAGGGCAACGCCGTTGGTTCGATTCCTGCTCAGCTCACGTTCACCGCGTCAAAGCGGCAGACCGTCACGCACGTTCCACAGCCGATGCACTTATCGGGCACGATGTAATGCGGGCTCTTGGCGGCCCCCATGATCGCACCGGTGGGGCACTTCCGCATGCAGGCGGTGCAGCCCTTGCACTTCTCGGTGTCGATGGTGTACTCCAGCAACTCGGTGCACACGCCGGCAGGGCAGGTCCGCTCGTAGATGTGGGCTTCGTATTCGTCGCGAAACCACCGCAGCGTGCTGAGCACCGGGTTCGGGGCTGTCTGACCCAGCCCGCAGAGACTGGTGTCCTTGATGACCTCGGCAAGGCGGTTCATGTACATCACGCCGCGGAAGCGGTGCAGGGCGTCATGGCCGCTCTCGGTCTTTCGGCTGGTGGTGATCCGCCGGAGGATCTCCAGCATCCGCCGGGTGCCCTCGCGACAGGGGATGCACTTGCCGCAGCTCTCCCGCTGGATGAAGTCCATGAAGAACTTCGCCACGTCCACCATGCAGGTCTTGTCGTCCATCACGACCAGCCCGCCCGAGCCCATCATCGCGCCGACTTCCTTGAGCGACTCGTAATCGATCTCGATGTCCAGATGCTCGGTGGGAATGCACCCGCCGGAAGGCCCGCCGATCTGGACGGCCTTGAAGGTTCTGCCTTCGGGAACGCCGCCACCGATGTCGAAAACAATCTCACGCAGCGGTGTGCCCATCGCCACTTCGACCAGCCCGGTGCGCTGAATCTTGCCCGAGAGGGCGAACACCTTCGTGCCCTTGCTGCCCTCGGTACCCACCGAGGCGAACCAGTCGGCCCCGTTTGCGAGGATGGCCGGCACGTTGGCGAACGTCTCGACGTTGTTGACGTTGGTGGGCTTGTCGAACAACCCGCGGATCGCCGGGAACGGCGGGCGCGGGCGCGGCATGCCCCGCTTACCCTCGATGCTGTGAATCAGGGCGGTTTCCTCACCGCAGACGAACGCACCGGCCCCCATCTTGATGATGACGTCCAGGTCCACGCCGGAATCAAAGATGTTCCGCCCCAGCAGCCCGTACGCCTTCGCCTGGGCGATCGCCTGCTTGAGACGCTCGATCGCCAAGGGGTACTCAGCCCGGATGTAGATGTACGCCTTGGTCGCGCCGATCGCGTAGGCCGCGATGGCCATCCCCTCGATCAGGCGGTGCGGGTCGCCCTCGATGACCGCCCGGTCCATGAACGCCCCCGGGTCGCCCTCGTCGGCGTTGCACACCAGGTATTTCTGGTCGGCCGGCGTGTTGAGAGCGAATTTCCACTTCCGCCCGGTGGGAAACCCGCCGCCGCCCCGGCCACGCAGACCGGCCTGCTCGACCGTGTCGCATACCTCCGCCGGCGTGCGGGTGGAGATGGTTCGCACAAACGCCCGATACCCGCCGCGAGCGATGTATTCCTCGATCCGCGTCGGGTCGACCCGGCCGCAGTTGGCCAGCACCCAGCGCGTCTGGGGCGCGAAGAACGGATGCTCCTTCAGCAGCGGGGCGTCCCAGGCATCGAGCGCACCGGGCTCGAACTGCCCCAGCACGCCGTCGGCGGGCAACTCGCCGCCCAATACCGTATCCAGCAGGTTGGCGGCCTTCTCGCCGGTGACCTGCATGAAGCTCACTCGCGGGCGGGAGGGCAGTTGAATGTCCACCATGGGCTCAACCGCGCACATCCCGATGCAGCCGACCTCCAGCACGTCGGCGTCCACGTTGTTCTCGTCGAGATACGTCCGGATCGCCGCGAGCGTCTTGGCTGCTCCCGCACCCAGCCCGCACGTGCCCGCACCGACGTAGATGGTGGGCTTCTCGACGTCTTCACGCTTCAGCGTTGCGGACAGCGCCTGCTGGGCAGCGCTCAGCTCGTCGCCGGGGGCCGTCAGCATGCTCACCAGCTGCGGGTTCGGGGCGATCTTCGCACGCTCCACGTGCAGGTCGGGTTGTTCATTCGGCCGAATCACTGGTGGCCTCCTTCCGGCAGTTCGCCAGGACCTCACGGACCGAATCGGGCGTCACGCCGGCGTAGAACTCGCCGTTGACGCTGATGACCGGGGCCAATCCGCACGCCCCGATGCACGCGACCACCTCGAGGCTGAACAGCCCGTCGCGGGTGGTGCTTCCCGCCTCGATCTCCAGCTCGCTCTCCAACGCGTCGAGCACAGCCGCTGAGCCCTTCACGTGACAAGCGGTTCCGCGGCAGACCTGGATGTGGAACGCCCCGTTGGGCTGGAACCGGAACTGGTTGTAGAACGTCGCCACGCCGTAGATCTTGCTGGCAGGCAGGCTGAGATGCTGCCCGATGCGGACGACCGACTCGCGCGACAGATACCCCTCGGCCTCCTGCACTTCCTGGAGGATGGGAATCAGCGCGTCGCGCCCGGCGTGAGGGTGCTGGCTGAGGATTTTCTCGACGGCTTCCTTCGACACGGATGTACTCCTACCTGGCGTCGCCCGATCGCGCGAAGTACGCGACCTTCTCCAGCGACGTTGTCATGTCTATATTGTCCACGTATACGTCCTCGCGAACCCGCAGCGGGGTCGGCGCGAAGTTCAGAATGCCACGCACCCCCGCCCGGACAGCCCTGTCGGCGACCTCCTGGGCGGCGTCGGCAGGGGTGGCGATGATGATCTGGCGGATCTTCTGCTCGGAGAGGATCCCCTCGAGCTGATCCATCGGATAACAGCGCACGCCATTGATCACGCGGTTGCCCTTGGACGGGTCGGCGTCGAAGCCGGCGGTAATGGCCAATTTCGGCCGACGCCCGGCGAAATACGCCAGCAAAGCCCTGCCCAGGTTCCCCACGCCGATCAGGGCTACGCCCTCGAGATCGTCGTCGTCGAGGAATCGCCCGATCGCGTCGATGAGCTGACGCACGTCGTAGCCACGGGTGGGACTGCCCGAATAACCGATGACCATGATGTCCCGCCGAACCTGGGCAGCGGTACAGCCGGCCATCGTCGCGAGCTGATGCGAGTAGACATTCTCCGTCCGCTCGGCGAGCAGGTCGTTCAGCAGCCTGCGGTACAGGCTCAGTCGGCCGATGGTTCGGCCTGAAGCGGTTGCGGTTCCTCGGGTGGGCATGGTTGCTCGACGTCCGGAGAGAGCCAATCGAACCCGCCGACCCGATCGGAGAACCAAGTCCCCTGCACAGGTCGACGACACATAACGTCCAGTCACGATTCACAGTACGGTGAAGCCGTATACAGATGGTTGCTGTTACGCGATTCACGCTGTGAAACACATCACAATCATATTTACGGCTCCGCCCGGATGTTGTCAAGGGAGCAAATCCAAGAGCGAGTTCTTTAGACGACGTCCGGAAATGAGCCACAAACGACAGTAATCCATAAGATACTATTAAAACAGGTTTTAGGGAGATCGAAAGAGATGCCGACAGGTTTCGGTTGGGCAGGCCAAGCAGGAGTTCTGTGAAAATCTTCACATTGTGAACAAGCGAGCGCAACGACTGACCGCGTCGATCACAGCGGGAACTCGCCGGCTGCGATGCGCACCAATTCGGCGTCGTACTCCCCCGCCAAGGCGTCCCAGGCATACCGCCGGGCCCATTCGGTGCGGGCGGTGCGAACCTGCCCTACCCGCCAGTCATCTCGGCCAACCAGGCTCGCCAACGCGTCGGCCAACTCCCGGGCCGATTGCCCGTAGAACAGACCGGCCGACCGCCCATCGGGAGACTCGGCCCCGGCGAACACCTCCGGATACGCCAGGCGACGCGGCAACACCGCCAGCGTTCCACAGGCGGCCGCCTCCACTGCGGCAATGCCGAAAAACTCGTGCCCCGCCGTCGAAACGAACGCATCCGCCCATCGCAGCGTCGCGAGGTACTCCTCCCGCGTCGGACGATGCCCCCACGCCTCGATGACGTCGGCAAACTCCTCCCGCCCCCGCTCGAACGCCGTCGGCTGGTCGCGAAACTGCTCGCCGATCACCGCCAGGCGAAACGTCACCCCCTCCCGCCGCAGGTGACGCATCGCCTCGAACAACTCCTCCGGACCCTTGTCATGCTCCCAACGCGCCGCCCAGACGATGCGGATCGCCCCGTCCCGCCGGTCCGTGTCTGCCGGCTGAAAGCAGTCCGCCGCAATGCCCGGATGGCGAACCGCCGACGAGGCCCGGAGGATCCGGGGCGCATCGCGGCAGTGGGAGTCCGGCATGTTCGAGAGCAACTCCTTCAGACCCACGAGAAAGGCGTCCCGATGGAACGCGGAGTTGAACCACACCGCGTCGGACCCCAGGGCAGAGGTCATGTTGGTCAGGGCGAAGTGAACGTCGCGCGGGTCGGCGCGGCGCGTAGGGTAAGTCAGCTGCGACTCGTGGAAACAGGTCACCGTCGGCAGCGAAGCGATCGTCCGATCCGCCAGCCCGCGGAAACTCGCCACGTCCAGCATGTCCGTCGCGAAGACCAGGTCCCACCGTTGGCC
The DNA here is from genome assembly GCA_046541875.1 of Phycisphaerae bacterium. Taxonomy (GTDB): domain Bacteria; phylum Planctomycetota; class Phycisphaerae; order SM23-33; family SM23-33; genus CAZFPT01. The sequence goes on from JBKHCL010000016.1 coordinate 43,908, forward strand.
GGCGTCGAGCAACTCGCCCGCCTGCCGTGAGAACGTGACCGCGGCGTGTCGCATACGCCACTTCCAATGATGGGCGGGCAGCGTCAGCAGCGTCCACTCGTGGCCGCCGGCAGCCGACCAGCCGTCGAGGAACGCCCGGTGCGATCCGCCGTAGTAGGGTTCCAGTGCGAGAATACGCATGGCCAGAGTATGCCCCCCAGGCCCGCGACCGGCAAGGCCGAGACTTCAGCGGCGTCGGCGAAGTGCCGCCAGCCCGCCGATCGACAACACCATCAGCGAGCATGGCTCGGGCAAGCTGCTCACCGCCTGCTCCAGTCGGGGCGGCAGTTCGGAGGAATAGTTCTGCTTGAGGATGGCGGCGTCTTCGGCGTCGACGTCGCCGTCGCCGTCAAAGTCGCCCTGCTCCCACGTTGCGCCGGTTTCTGTGGGGAAATTGCTCAGCAGGATCCAGGCGTCGTTGAACGTCACCTCGCCGTCGCCGTCGGCATCGCCGGCCAACACGACAGCCGGCGCGGAATCGCTGGGCAACAGCACGTCCATCTCCATGGTGAT
>JBKHCL010000190.1:0-3351 GCA_046541875.1 Phycisphaerae bacterium
GAAGATGGCTGGACTGCTCTGAACTTGGAGATGCCTTCACGCGTGCCGCGGACCGAATACTCCGCGGGAGGTCACTGGGACCTGATCCGCGAAGTCACCGGCCAGCAGGTGTCCGCCCGGAGTGGTACCGCCAACACGCCCGTCGAAAACGCCCTGTACTACAACGAGGTGTACGAGGAGCTTTCCCGGCGCTGATGACCATTGTCCACACCGGTTGTCCATGCGTAGAATCATACGGAGCGGTAACGGACTCCACTTCATCGGACCCCGGCCGGGTCGCCTCCTCGGGAGGACATGCTGGTCACGATGTACTTCTGGTGCTCATAGAGAAGGTAGAACATCCGCCTCAGCGCCGCCGGTGCGGCGGAAACCATCATGGATCGGAAACCACCGACAAAGATGTCAGCGCGCCACCCTATTCGGGGCCCAGCCGGCGGGAAGTGTGCGACAAACCCACCCGCGGGACCTCTCGCCTGAGGACCGGTCTTGACCGCTGCGGGGGACGCTTGCGGGAATCTGCGGTTCAGGGACGACCTCGCCCTTGCCTTCCGGGCGGATCGGCCGGTACAAGTGCGGTATGACCACGCCGGAGACAACGCCAAAGCGCATCGGGCGGGACGGACTGATCGCCCGCGGGCTTGAGATGGGGGCCGACCACATCGTGCCCTTCACCATCGACCAGATCGTCTTCGACCCGCGGACCATCCTGAAATGCATGTTCGGCTGCGACGACTGGGGCCGGGGGCACACCTGCCCGTCGCGTCCGAACTCGCTTCGACCCTGGGAGTACGAGCAGGTCCTGCGTTACTACTCCTGGGGGCTGATCGTGCATTCCACGCGGAAGGCCGTCGCCCAGGAGGTGTCCTACACGCTGGAGCGCGAGGCGTTCCTGGCCGGCTATCCGCTGGCGTTCTCGATGAGCGATTGTGCCCTCTGCAAGGAGTGTTCGGGCTTCGTGGGCGAGCCCTGCCGACACCCCAAAAAGGCCAGGCCGGCGTTCCATAGCGTGGGCATCGACGTGTTCAAGACCGTCCACCAGTTCGACCTGCCGCTGATGCCGCTTCATGACGAGGACGACACGCAGAACTGGTACTCCGCGGTGTTCGTGGAATAGCCCCCGCCGGGCCCGCAGACGCGGAACGTCTCCGAGAACCTCCCCGCCCCGAACGGACAGACCCGTCCGGCAGCTCTCGCCCGGTTGGCTTCCGGCCGGATCAGCTGCGTTGTGGGAGCTCAGTGACACCACTTTGAGCATATGCGGCAGGTTGGCCGAACGTCCACCGCAGACTCGGATAGGCGTATGCACACCGGCTGTTGAGTGTTTTTCCCTCAAGAAAACGGGACGATTTTTCGGGTCTTCGCTTCAGTCGCGTCGTGATTGCCCGATAAAGACCATGGAGTCGAGTTCAGCCTCTGGAGGGCTGAGGTGCGGGTAGTTGAGATCGCCCGTTCCATCGTGTGTTCGATGTTTCTGTAAGCCGAGGAAGGTGTGTCGATGTCCTGTCCTTCATGCGTAACCGCCGAATGCGCTGGAACCTGCAGCTGCACCACTCCCGACGGAGAGATCCGTCTCAAACTGGACCTGCCCTACCTCGCCGCGGAGAAGTCCGCCTCGGTGGTGGTTCCTCAGGGGTCGGCAGGGTTGGCCGACGTCGTGCCCCTGGCGCGAACCATCGCCGACGCGCTGGTCGCCCGCACGAGCCCTCGCCGGGAGCAGAAGGAATGCACCGGGCAAGGCTGCGCGATGATCGCGCTGTCGGTGCCCGAAGCCTTCGCCATCGCGCGGGAGATTCAGGAGCTTCCCATCGAGCAACTGGAATCGGTCGCAGCCGCCTTCCACCAGGCTGCCACCGCGATGCTCTCGTCGCCCCCGCCGGCAGAGATGGGCTTCTCGGCCGCCCCGGAGCAACTGTGGGACTGGTACGCCGAGAACTCGCTGGGCTGTCCGCTCAAGAGCGACGATCACTGCATCCTGCCCCACGCCAAGCCGCTCGCCTGCCGCCTCCGCACCGCCGGCGAGGACGTTCCCCGCGTGGACGACGCCTTGGCCCAGTTCGCCGCCCGCATGGAAAACACCGCGGTGGATGGTATGCTCCTGCCGATGCTCTTCGCGTGGCTGGGGCAGAACCTCCACCGCCACCGCCGGCAGTGGGACGCCGTGACGGTCTACACCACGCTGCTGGAAACGATGAGAACACTGCCGCACTGATCGACCTTCCACGCCACGGCTGGCCCCCCCTTTGCGCTGCAGGCCAACCGGACGAAGGTAAACATAGCCCCCGCAAGGGCGCCAATTCATGGCAGGAGGACGGGTTAGTGAAGCACACCCCGAATCCGGCCGATAGATGCAATGGGTCATGGGCAACAGATGAACCTTCGGGTTCGACATGGGTGCGAACAGGAAGCTGGAGAATACCAGCCCATGGCTGCCATTGAGTCCACATCCCCATTGCTTGCCGTGAACCTCCCGGAGGGCACATCCGCCCCGGACGGGTCGCGCGTGATGCGTATGGAGATCCCCATCTTCGACCAGACCGTCTGCGTCCGGGCGCACATTGCCGACGTCCCGGCCCGCCTGGCGGACCTGATGCCCCTGGCCCGCTGGCTGGACGAACAGATCATACAGTCCGCGATCGACCAGACCCGCGCCAAAGGCTGGAACGTCTCGTGCTCCATGGGGTGCTGCGCGTGCTGCTCTTACCTCATCCCGCTCTCGCTGCCGGAAGTCTTCAACCTGTGGGACGAACTGCTGGCGATGGATGACCGGCGCCGATTGCAGTTGGGCGAGCGATTCACCGAGAGCACGCATCGGTTGCTCTCCCGGCCGTTCACGCCCGATACCACTCGCGGCGACGGCGATGGTAGCGTTGTCGACCAGATGGGCCGGTGGTACGCCGAGCTCGAACTGCCCTGCCCGCTGCTGGAGAACGCCCTATGCAGCGAGTACGACATCCGTCCGTTGGCCTGCCGCGAGTATATGGTGATCTCGCCGCCGGAACACTGCCAAGGCCGATCGCCCCACCGGGCCACCCGCATCGATCTGCCCGTCAGCATCGCCGAATCGTGCATGGAGTTGGCCGCCTCCATGGAAGGCGGCGAGCCGGAAGGCATTATCCTCACGAGCATGCTCGCGTGGCTGGGGGATAACCTCCACCGCCACGAAGCCACCTTCCCTGCCCTCGAGATGTTCCGAACGTTCCTGCAGATCGTCCAGCGCCGCGTCCGGACGGACCTGCGCCTGCCCAGCCTCGGCGAGGCCGCCGCAACCGCCGCCTCGTGGGGGGCTGCCTGAGTTTGACTGAGGATACACACATGGAGGGCACACCCCCGCAACGCGACGAAGCTGCAGGA
>JBKHCL010000191.1:0-3307 GCA_046541875.1 Phycisphaerae bacterium
GCCAGAATCTCGGAAGCGGCGACGACAGCGTTGGCCGTGGCGAGGATGACGGCTATTACGAAGACGGAGAATACATCAACCGCTAGGGACAGCCGGTGGAACCTTTCGCAGCCCGCCCCGCCCCGGTACACTCTGCGTCATGACGCAGGCGGGTGAGTCCACTCCGAGGTTGTCTCGCTTTATCGCGGTTCTCCTGGGCGCGATAGCCACGTTCACGGTCGCCGTGACCTTCACGTTGGGCGCGTGGGACCGCCTCGAGTTGCTCGCTCTCGATGAACGCCTTACCCTCGTCCGTCACGATCCCGGCAGCGGCCACGACCCGATCGCCCACGTCAACATCGACGACCGCTCGCTGCAGGAGTTGGGGCGCTGGCCTTGGCCGAGGCAGGTGCTCGCGGACATGGTCACCACCCTCGATGACGCCGGCGCGAAGGTCATCGCGTTGGATATCATCTTCCCCGAGCCCCAGGAGGTCCGCCTGGTGGACCCGGCCGCCGAGGTCTACAACGCCCAGGCCGAGGAGTGGTTGCAGCAGGGCCCGCCCCGACGCGTCTACGACGACCTGCACCTGGCCAGCGCCATCGCCGACGCCAACGCCGTGCTCGTGCCCATGCACATGGACTTCTCGGCTGCGCCCCCGCCGGCCGATGCCCTCGCCCAGACCGTCGACCAACTCTTCGAAGCCGATCAACCCCCGCCCCCGCTGCCCGACGTGCTGGCCGAGATCTTCGAGAACCCCCTCGCCGCCCCGCCCGACGCCCTGGCTGGGGCCCGACGCGAATACCTCCGCCGCCGGTCGATCCGCTCGCTCGAGCGATTCGCCCTGGACCCCCACGACGTCCCTCCCGGCGAGTTGGCCGACGGCGAGATGACCCCGCCGCTGGTCCTGTTGGCCAACGCCGCCGACGGGACGGGCTTCGTCACCGTCGAGTCCGACTCCGATCGCGTCGTGCGTCGCATCCGCCTGGTCGGGCGATCGGGCGGGAAGTCCTGGGCGCAGTTCGCCCTGGCCGTCGCGAGGCAACTCCGCCGCGTCGAGGGTCGCCCGACGACGATCTCACTGGATTCGGGCTATCTGACCGTCGCCGAGGACTCGACCCAGCTTCGGCTGCCCGTGGACGACGAGCAACGCATGATAATCCGCTGGTCCAAGCCCGACCACCACGGGGTGCGCATCTCGGCGGCTGCGGTGGCCGCCGTCGGGCGCGAACGCCGTAAGCGGCGGGCCAACGAGGAAGCCGCGGACGTGGCCTGCTGGCAGCTGGCGTCCATGGGCAGGAGCTTTCCCGACGAGCAGATCAAAACGCTCTACTGGCGCTGCGCCGAGCTCTCCGAACAGCTGGACACCGCCCACAAGCAGACGCTCGCACTGCAGGGGCAGCATCTCCGTCGTCGGCTGTATCACCCCGCATCGGACGACAAATCCGACGAACTGACCGACGCCCAACGCCGCGAGCAGCAGGTTCAACGCCGCCTGCGACGGTCGCTGCGGGAGCTGGCGACGCACCTGGCCGACGAGTCGACCCGACGGACGTTCCTGCTGGGCGACCCCAACGCGAGCATTTCCGAAGAGCAAAGGCGGTCGCTGAATCGGGCCGATGAACTCCTCTCGCTGATCGATCGGCTCGAGCGGGCGCGAGCCGCGTTGGACGAGAGCATCGAGACGATGGAGGGGCAGTTCGCCAAGCTGGTGAAAGGTCGCGTGGTGCTCATCGGCTCGACGGCCACCGGGGCTGCCGACTTCGTGCCGACCCTTCGCGGGCCTCGCACACCGGGCGTGGAGGTCCATGCCGACATCCTGCGCACCCTCCTCTCGGGCTGGTCGGTCCGCCAGGCCGGGCCGGCGTGGGATCTGCTGGCGATTCTCGCCGTCGGCCTCACCGCCACGACCATCGCTTCGGGCTGCGGGGCGGTGCGGGCGGCGATTCTCACGGCGGTGCTGCTGGGCGTGCTGGTGGTGGGCAACGTCTGGGCGGTCTTCCTGCAGGGGGGTGTGGTGCTGGCCTTGGTGGCGCCGGCCGGCGCGATGACCGCCAGCTACCTCGTGGTCACCGCCTACCGTCAGCTCACCGAGGAACGGGCCCGACGGAAAGTTCGCCGGATGTTCTCGCACGCCGTCTCGCCGGAGGTCGCCGAACAGCTCATGCGCAACCCCTCGATGGCCAGCGTGGGCGGCCAGCGGCGGGAAATCACCTGCCTCTTCTCGGACCTGGGAGGCTTTACCGACCTCTCACGACGGATCGGCTCCCGCGCGACGGTCTGGCTGCTGAACCGCTACTTCGACGGCGTCACCGAGGTCGTGCAGCACGAGCAGGGAGGCTACCTCAACAAGTTCCTCGGCGACGGCGTCCTGGCGCTGTTCGGGGCACCGCTCGAACAACCCGACCACGCCGGCCGGGCCGTCCGGGCAGCCATGCGCTGCCATGAAAAGCTGGCCGAGCTGAACCGCGAACTCACCACCCAGCCAGACGCCCCCGAGGCAACCCTGCAGCTGCGGGTGGGGGTCGCCGCCGGCGAGGCGATGGTGGGCAACTGCGGCTCGTCCGAACGGATGGACTACACCGCCATCGGCGACTGCGTGAACCTCGCCTCGCGCCTCGAGACGGCCTGCAAGTTCTTCGACGCCAAGCTGCTGGTAGAACGCACCGCCTGGCGCCAGGCGAATCCGGCGGACATCCCCGCCAGGCCGTTGGGAGCAGTGTGGATCACCGGCGTCGCCCAGCCGATCGAGGTCTGGCAGGTGCTGGTGGGCGACGAGGCGAACCCCGCCACAGCCGAGCCGTTCGCCCAGGGAGTCGCCCACCTCGCCGCGGCCCGATACAACCAGGCGGCTGAGACGTTCCAGCGACTCGCAGCCGACGCCCCGACCGACCAGGCCGCCACAGCCTTCGCCCGCCTGGCCCGCGCGCTGGCAAACGGGGAACCCCACCACCAACTCGCCGGCAACGGAACGGTCCGCATCGCCTACCCCGGCAGCAATGGATTCGGCGCCTAGACTCGTCCCCTCCCGCCCTTACTACCGGCGCACACACGACTTACTGCGGGCCCCCTGCGGCCCAGGGGTTTCACACAGCCCGGTTCAGGGAGTCGATGCGAGTCTGAATGATCGCTGCTTTGCTCTTGCGAGTCGGCCGACCGCGCGGGAGAATGGATGCAACAGCAAGGGGTTGCCCATGGTCGCAGCGGCGACAATCTCGGCGTTGAACTCTCCCGGCCGCCACGGCTGCGCGCGGCCTGGCTCCATGGCAGAGAGTTCCGCGCACTCCATTCCTCGCGGGTGCCACGGCCGTGTCGGCCGTGCCTCTGC
>JBKHCL010000083.1:0-14332 GCA_046541875.1 Phycisphaerae bacterium
TGTTGCGTCCACTGCAGCGGAACATCAGCCAAAGCGACGGCCGGCAACAGCAATGCCAGAATGCACAGCACCATACGATAGCGAGCCATGGGACAGCCTCCTGACGATAGTCCCCGTGAATGCGTGATATCTTACCGCTCGATCGACGCATGTCAACCGGATGGAAGGAGAAAAGTCTCTGCACTGCCACGCGTTTTCGGGGTCGAAACGACGCCCCACACCGCGGAGATACGCCGCTGCAACGCTACTCCGCCACCTCGAACCAGTCAGTCGGCTCGTAGCGTCCGGCCAGGTGAACCGGCAGGTCGGGCCCGATGATGTCGCGCCAGGTGCTCACAGCCAGGTCGGGCCGATTATTGTCGCCCGAGAGATGCGCCAGGCAGACCCACTGAAGCTGTCGGCCGCCGCAGCGAGATACCAGATCGGCCGCCTCGTCGTTCGCGAGATGGCCACCGGGGCCCGTGATACGCTCCTTGAGGAACCACGGATATGCGCCGGCCTCGAGCATGTGCGGATCGAAGTTGCTCTCGATGACCACCGCGTCCAGCGAGGCAATCACGTCGGGCAGTTCGGCGAAGACGGTTCCCAAGTCGGTCAGAACTCCCAGCCGCCGTCGGCCGTCGGTGATAACGAACCCCACGCCGTCGGCCCCGTCGTGGGGGGTGGGAATGGTCTCGATCCTCGCCTCGCCCACGTTGAGCACGTCGCCGGCGGTGAACAGCGAGACCTCGCCCAGCTTTCCGAGCTTCCGCCGCACGCGCGACGCCTCGAGCGTCGGGCCGGTGATGTGCATCGGCAGGTGGAACTTCCGCTGGTAGATCCCCGCGCACGAGACGTGGTCGGCGTGGTCGTGGGAGATGAGCATCGCGTCGACCTCGCGAATGTCCACGCCGCCTGCTTCCAGACGCTGCTGGGCCCGTTTGCCGCTGATGCCCGCGTCCAGGAGGATCGTCGCATCGGCCGCCTGCACGCAGAGACAGTTGCCGTTGCTGCCGGACTGGAGAGACATCACCTTCATGGAAACCCATTTCAGCGGATTGCCCCCGTCCGATCAAGGCGGATCGAAAATGACACCGCCTCGAGTGTACGACATGATATTGGGACAGGGTCCGTTCCGCCCTGCTTGCCCCCCGTTCAGTCATTCCGCCCGCAACAAGTTGCGGGCCCTACGGACTGGAGAGACATCACCTTCATGGAAACCCATTTCAGCGGATTGCCCCCGTCCGATCAAGGCGGATCGAAAATGACACCGCCTCGAGTGTACGACATGATATTGGGACAGGGTCCGTTCCGCCCTGCTTGCCCCCCGTTCAGTCATTCCGCCCGCAACAAGTTGCGGGCCCTACGGACTGCCCCAGCGTCCCGCCCAGCCAATCGATCCATCGCCCGACCATGACATCGCGGGAGTAGTGCTGCTCTGCCGCCCGGCGGGCGTTGGCCTGCTTCCGCCCCAGCGATTCACGATCGGCGCAGGCAGCCCGGACCACCTTGGCGATGCCCGCCGGATCGCGCGGGGCAACGTGCCAGCCGCACTGCTCGTCGACCACCAGGTCGGTCAGCTCCGTGTCCGGCGGGGAAATCGCCAGCGTCGCAGCGCCGGCCGACAGGGTGTAGTACGTCTTGGAGGGCACCGAAAGCCCGCGATAGGCCTCGTCCAGACAGACAATCGCAACGTCGGCAGCCGCGAAGGACAGCGGAACCGTCTCCCAAGGTTGAAGGGGCAGGAGCGTGAGGTTCGGCAGCCCTTTCTCCGCCACCAGCTCGCGGACCTCCGCCTCCCGCGTACCCCCGCCGATCAACAGGAAGTGCACCTCGTCCAGGTCGGTGAGCATCTCGGCCGATGCGATGATGGAATCCACGTCATGGGTCGCCCCGAACGCCCCGCTGTAGGAAACCACCAGCTTGCCGACCAGCCCATGCTCCCGGGCGAAGGCGTTGTCGGACTTCGGAATCGGACGGACGAAGTCGGTGTCCGCCCAGTTGGGCAGTACGGCGATGTCCACCTCGTCGCCCTCCCTCAACTGGGCCCGCAGCGTGTCGGCCATCCGTGAGCCGATGGTAACCACACCGTCCGCGCGACGCATCGCCCTGCGGTGCATCCCTCGCCAGAAGCGGGCGATAGGCCCGCCCTCGCGCACCAGGCCCATGCGTTCCATCAGCTCGGGATAGATGTCGTACACCAGCAGCGCATAGCGTCGGCCGGTGAGTCGACGAATCAGCGGCGCGAGCAATGCCGTCGTCGGAGGGTTGCTCACGATCAGGGCCGGGCTGCGACGTCGGCGAATCAGCTGCCACGCCGCCTGGAGTGTGAAGGCACCCCAGCTGAGCAATCGCTTCCAGGCGGGGCGCTTCCGCAGCCGAACCGCCGGGATGACCTCGAAGCGGGTCTGCTCGCCGGCGCCCGCTTCGACCCAGCCGGTCAGAGCGGCGCATCGCGTGCCGGACTCCTCCAGCGAGTCGAGCAGTTGCACCATCAGCGGGCCGACGACCTGGTTGGTCACCAGCAGGTCCGGCAGCGGGTTTGGGTGGTGTTCCTCGGGCATCGTGGGCTCGCTCTCCGGGCGAAACGTACCTTGTCAGCAAAGGGATATGGGATATCATGGGGCCCTGCCGACACTGGAGAGTATATCGGTTCATCGACGGTGCGGGAAGAAGCCCAATCCGCCACCGCTCGCTCGCGCGTCATTAAGGACCATCGCCTCCGGGCCGATGGAAAGACCATGCAGACATTCATCAAGCCGTGGGATTACCTCATCGTCACCGCCTCGAACGACGCCCAGGCAGCCGCCTACGAGTCGCAACTGGCGATCCGCCGCGAGCTGGGCCTGCTGGCCGGCGTCCGGGAGATTCTCGTCGTTCCCGACCCCGGCGGGCGGCGCGTCGGCTCGGGAGGCAGCACCATTCACTGCCTCTGCGAGGTGCTCGCGCGCGAGCTGCACGAGGAAACCCTCACCGACCCGGCCGCCTGGGAGCGAACGCTCTCGCAGCTTCGCGTGCTGATCGTTCACGCCGGGGGCGACTCGAAACGCCTGCCCGCCTACGGACCCTGCGGGAAGATCTTCGTGCCCGTACCCGGCGAGTGCGACAGCGCCGTGGGCATGACGCTGTTCGACCGCCAGTTGCCGACGTACCTGGAACTTCCTCCATCGCCTCCCGGGCGAGGCCAGGTGGTCATCACCGCCGGCGACGTGCTGCTGAGCTTCGATCCGTCGGAGGTGGATTTTTCCGAGGCGGGCATGACCGGGCTGGGTTGCCTCGCTCCGCCAGAGCAGGCAGGCAAGCATGGGGTATACGCCGCCGACCGGGCGGGACAAGTGCAGCTGTTCCTGCAGAAGCCCGACCCCGCCGAGCAACAGCAGCGCGGCGCGGTGGATCGGTACGGCCAATCGATTCTCGACATCGGCGTGATCCACTTCGACGCTCCGACGGCCGTTCGGCTGATGCAGTCGGTCAGCGTCGCGCCGGTCGGCGACGGACATCTGAGCTGGAGCGGCGAGATGGGCGGGGCGATTGAAAGCGACGGTCTGGACTTCTATCGCGAGATCTGCTGCGCCCTGGGCGAGCAGGCCGGCAGCGCCCACCACATCGCCTCGGCGCGGGCCAGCGGGTCGGGCTGGTCGGATGCGCTGCTGGGTCGCCTGTTCGAGTCGCTCAAGCCGGTGGACTTCCATGTCCGCGTGCTGCCGCGGTGCGGCTTCCTGCATTTCGGCACGACGGGGCAGATTATCTCCTCCGGGCGCGACCTGCTTCGCCTCGACCGCGGAGCCGCCCAGCTCGAAACGTGCCTGAGCATGAACAACGACATCCCCCCCGAGGAGGACTGGCTGATCGGCACGCAGGCATGGGTCGAGGGCTGCCGGGTGCGGGCACCGCTCACGCTCAACGGACGCAACGTCGTGGTCGGAGCGGACATCGAGGAACCCACCGAACTGCCCCCCGGCGCCTGCCTGGACGTGATCGAAGGCAACGACGCCCGAGGCCAACGCGTCTGGTTCGCCAGGCTGTACGGCGCGGGCGATTCATTCAAAACGACACCCGGCCAGGGTGGAACGTTCTGCGACATGCCGGTGCTCGACTGGCTCGAGGCGGTCGGCGCGAGCGGGGACGACGTTTGGCCGACGGACCTGCCCGCCGAACAACGCACCGTCTGGGATGCACGACTCTTCCCGGCTGAGACGCGACCGACCGGCTGGCGAAAGTGGACCTGGATGCACGCGCCCCACCAGGCCAGCCCAGCCCAGCGCGACGCCTGGACCAAGGCCGACCGGTACAGCCTCTCGCAGATCGCCACGCTCGCCGATCCCGACGCGTTCCACGCTCGCCGTCGAGCGATGCGCGCCCAAGAGCTTCGCGGCTCGCTGGCGACGCTCTTCCGGACCGAGAGCAACTTCTCGGCGCGGGAACTGGCGTTTTCGCTGCAGCAGGCACCCCAGCCGGCTGCGTGGGTGGCCAGGCTGCTGGGCGAGGCGCAATGGCACTACGGGACGGGCACCTCGGCGGGGATGGCCGGTCTGACGTTCGGGCGCATTGTGCACACGTTGGGATCGGCCGTGGCGCAACTGGCCGGAGAGGACGACACGCTGGACGACGTCCTTCCGGGCCTGGCAGGGCAACTCACCGACAGCGCCGCAGCCTGGCTGGACTCGCTGAACCTCACGCCCTCGCCCGGCCGGTCCGCCGGAGATTGGGCTGCCGTCGCGCAGGGGGCCGCCTTCACCACGCTCAGCCAGACCATCGTCTCCAGCGGGCGCAGCGTTCGCGAGCACCCGGTGACCCGCCTGCGGGCCGACGAGATCGTCTGGGGTCGGGCCCCGGCTCGGCTGGACCTGGGCGGGGGCTGGTCGGACACGCCGCCCTACACGCTGGAGCACGGCGGATGCGTCATCAACGCCGCGGTCAACCTCAACGCCCAGCCGCCAATTCACTGCTATGCCCGGATGATCTCCGAGCCGGTCCTCCGCATCGGCAGCATCGACATCGGCACGCGCACCGAGATCCGCACTTTCGAGGACCTGCTGGACTATCGCAGCGCGACCAGCGATTTCGCCCTGGCCAAGGCGACGCTGGCGATCAGCGGGCTGGACCCCGCCCTGCCGTGCTGGGACGAGGGAATCACGCTGGAGGAAATGCTCGCGAAGTTCGGCGGCGGGCTGGAGCTGACCACCTTGGCGGCGATCCCCAAGGGCAGCGGGCTGGGGACCAGCAGCATTGTCGGGGCGGTTATTCTCGCCACGATCCAGCGCGTCATGGGGCGCGTGCCCTCGCAGCAGGAACTGTTCCACGGTGTGTTGAAGGTCGAACAGGCGCTGACCACCGGCGGCGGCTGGCAGGATCAGGTCGGCGGTGCCGTCGACGCGGTGAAGGTCGTGCGCACCGCCCCGGGACTGGTCCCGGACCCGATGATCCAGTACGTCCCCGCCGACGTGCTGGACCCGCGACGCAACGGCGGCTGCACGCTGCTGTACTACACGGGCATCACGCGACTGGCGAAGAACATTCTCCAGCAGGTGGTCGGACGCTATCTCTCACGCGACCGCGAAGCCATGCAGACCCTCCGGCAGATTCACGCCCTGCCCGTTCGCATTGCCGACGCCATGGGCCGAAAGGACCTGGCCGACTTCGGACGATGCGTCGACGTGGCGTGGGAGCTCAACAAGCAGCTGGACCCCAACTCGACCAACGATCGCGTCGAGGCGGTGCTGGATCGTGTTCGTCCGTACGTGCACGGAGCGAAGCTGCTCGGCGCCGGCGGGGGCGGGTTCCTGCTGATGGTCTGCAAATCGTCCACCGACGCAGCGGCCGTGGTGGACATGCTCCAGGCCGACCCGCCCAATGAACTGGCGCGGTTCTTCGCGTTCGACGTCTCGTCCGACCCGCTGACCGTGACGGTGTGCTGAGGAAAACGCCTTCGCCCGGGTCAGTCGGTGTGGAAGACCTCGTCCATCTCGGCCCACCATTCGCCCTCCTGGGCGAACTCGACCGGTTCCTGGCAGGGGTCGGTCAGTGCCCACCATTCGCGGGTGAGGGGGTCTTCGGCGATGGCGGCCATGTCGGCGTCCCAGTCGTCGCCGATGTACTCGAAGTAGCTGAAGAGATAGCCCCCGCGATGGAAGATCGAGTAATTGCGGATGTTGCTCTTTCGGATTCGCTCGAGGACGCCATCCCAGGCGTTGGCATGGAGCTTCTTGTACTCCTGGAGTTTCTCGGGCTTGACGCGAATGACGCTGCCGACACGTTTCATGGCGTTGCCTTTCGGGGCTGTGCTCACGAGAGGTTCTCGCGGTACCAGCCGATCGCGCGTTGCAGCCCGTCGCGGAAGAACACCTGCGGCTCGTACCCGAGCGTCTCGCGGGCGAAGGTCACATCGGCCAGCGAGTGTTTGACGTCGCCGGGGCGCGGGTCGGCGTAGATCGCTTCGATATCGGTCCCGAGCAGTTCATTGAGGAGGGTCAGGATCTCGTTGAGGCTGGTGGATTCCTCGCAGGCGATGTTCCGGGGTCGCCCGTCGCAGACCTCCGCGGGCGCGGTGGCAGCCAGCCAGTTGGCGTGACAGACATTGTCGATGTAGCAGAAGTCGCGCGTCTGCTCGCCGTCGCCGAAGACGGTAGGCTGTTCGCCCTTGAGCAGCTTGGAGACGAAGGCGGGGATGACGGCGGCGTAGGCACCGAACGGGTCCTGCCGCGGGCCGAACACGTTGAAATACCGCAGGCAGACGGTTTCCATCTCGAACGCGTCGGCGTAGGCCTGCATGTACGCTTCGCAGGCGATTTTGCTGGCGGCGTAGGGGCTCTTGGGCAGCGGCTGCATCGTTTCGACCTTGGGCGAGACGGGCTGATCGCCGTAGGCGCTGGAGGAAGCGGCGAAGGTGATTCGCTTCACGCCGGCGGCCCGGGCGGCCTCCAGGACGTTGATGGTTCCGTTGACGTTCACGTCGTGGGAGGTGAGGGGGGCCTCCACGCTGCGCGGGACCGACCCCAACGCGCCCTGGTGGAAGATGGCCCGGCAGCCGGCGACGGCCTGGGCAACGATTTCGGCGTCGCGCAGATCGCCCTCGATGAGTTCCACGTCGTCGGCGATTTCAGTGAGATTCTCGCGCTTGCCCGTGGAGAAATTGTCCAGAATCACCACGTCGTGACCCTTCGCGAGGATGTATCGCGCCAGGTTGCTTCCGATAAACCCGGCCCCGCCGGTGATGAGATACTTCTCGGCCATCAGTCGTCCTTTCCGATCCGCAAAGCCGCTCGGTGCGGCGGTGGTATCCTGTCATACGTCGGCCAGGTCGACCGGTTCAGCCGCCCTGGACGAATTCCTTGACCTTCGCGGCGACGAATTCGATCTGCTCGTCGGCGAGTTCGGCGTAGATCGGCAGCGCGAGCACTTCGGCGGCCGCCTTCTCGCTGACGGGGAAATCGCCCTCGCCGTAGCCGAGCTCCGCGAAACATTCCTGCTGGTGCAGGCTCAGCGGGTAGTACACCTCACAGCCGACGCCGTTGTCCTTGAGGAACCGTCGCGCCTCGTCGCGTTTCGGGACGCGAATGACGTACTGGTTGAAGATGCTCTCATTGTGCTCGCGGACGGTCGGCGTGACGATCGCGTCGCAGCCGGCGAACAGGTCGTTGTATTTCGCGGCGTTGGCGCGTCGACCTTCGTGCCAGGCGTCGAGGTGCTTGAGCTTGATGAGCAGGCCCGCCGCCTGGATGGTGTCCAGCCGAAAGTTCCCGCCGACCCACTTGTGGAAGTATTTGGGCTTGCTGCCGTGGTTGCGGCACTGGCGGATTCGCTCGCCGAGCTCCTCGTCCCGGGTGGTGATCATCCCGCCGTCACCCAGGCCGCCGAGGTTCTTGGACGGGAAGAAGCTGAAGCACCCCGTCGTGCCCATCGAGCCGGCGGGTTTGCCTTTGTATTTCGCGCCGATCGCCTGGGCGGCGTCCTCGATGACGGCCAACTCGTGCCTGGCGGCGATCTCGAGGATGGGGTCCATCTCCGCGCACTGCCCGAAGAGATGCACGGGCATGATGGCGACGGTGTTCGGGGTGATGGCGGCTTCGATCTTCGCCGGGTCGATGTTGTAGGTATCCGGCTCGATATCCACGAAGATGGGCTTGGCGCCCACGCGCCAGATGCTGCCTGCCGTCGCGAAGAAGGTAAACGGCGTGGTGATGACTTCCGCCGGGCCGGGGCAGGTCTTGCCGGTGCGGCAGGCGGGGAGCTCCTCGCCGATTCCCAGGGACATGAGGCTGGCGATCAGGGCGTCGGTTCCGCTGGAGACACCGACGGCGGTGGCGGTGTTGCAGTAGTCGGCGACGGCCGATTCCAGCTCCTTGACGGCCGGCCCGTTGATGAAATACTGCGAGTCGAGCACGTCTTCGATGACGGGCATCATCTCATCCTTGAGGTCGGCGTACTGCGCCTTGAGATCCAGAAGGGGGACATCCATGGTGGTCTCTGCCTTTCGATATTGGGTCCGGGGCGCCAGGCCCCGCGTTGTCGGGTCCGTTTTTCGTGTCCTGATCTTGCCTGCCGAGACGAACCTTCGCAAGGGGTCAGCCGACAAGGCATCGGCCGGGACGCTCGTCAGGACTTGCGTTTCTTGAACTCGTCGTAGCTCAGCGTGCCTTCGGCCAGTTCCGGCGGCAGGGGCGATTCCTCGTCCAGGTCCAGGCATCGCACCACGCCGGGCTCGATCTCGCGGTAGCGGAACCCGCTCTCGGGGCAGGTCATCAGACCCTCGGAATCGGGTGTGAGTCGATGGCCATGTCGGCTGATCCAGCCCTGGCGCCGGGCCGGCACGCCGACCATGAGGGCGTAGTCCGGCACGTCGCGGGTGACCACCGCGCCGGCTGCGACGAAGGCGTAGCGACCCAGCGTCACCCCGCAGACGATCGTCGCGTTGGCCCCGACGCTGGCGCCGCGGCGGATGGTGGTAGTCTCGTAGAGGCTGTGACGTTTCACCTGCGAGCGCGGGTTGGTGACGTTCGTGAGCACGCAGGAAGGCCCGAGGAACACGTCGTCCTCGATGGTCGTTCCGGTGTAGATCGAGACGTTGTTCTGCACCTTGACGTTGTTGCCAATGGTCACGCCGCCGTCGACGTTGGTGTTCTGGCCGAAAATGCAGCCGGCCCCGATCGTCGCGCCGGACATGACGTGGGCGAAGTGCCAGATTTTCGTCCCTTCGCCGATGACGGCGCCCTCGTCGACGTAGGCACTTTCGTGCACGAAGTAATCGGGCGTGCTCTGGGGTGTACTCATGGAATGCTCTCCGTTGCGGATCTAATCGAGCGAGACGGGCTCGCCGCCGGCTTCGAGCGACTGTTGACCGGCCTGGAGCACCTGCACCACGCGGACCCCGTCGGCACCGTCGCTGCGCGGGGAGGTGTCCTCGACGATGCTGTTGATGAAGTGTTGGCATTCGGTGCGGAGCGGCTCGCCGCCGGGAATCTTCGGGATGGTGATATCGCCGCTTCGAACGGAAACCGACTCGCTGTAATCCACACTCTTTCCGACCACCGCGCCCTTGTCATACACGCGGACCTTCTCGGCTGCCTCCATGTCATCGAAGACGACCATCTTCTCGGAACCCACCAGCGTGACCTTGCGGATCTTGTGCGGGTCCAGCCACGAGACATGGATATTGGCCATCCGTCCGTCGGCGAATTTGAGGTTCGCGAAGACCACGTCTTCCACGCCCTGCTGCAGGTACGCCTGCCCGGAGGCCGACACGGTCACGGGTGTGGCGTCGAAGAGGTAGCACGCCACGGAAATATCGTGGGGCGCCAGCGACCACCAGGCGTTCTCCTTTTTGCGAACGATGCCCAGATTCACCCGCTGGAAGTACAGGTACAGCGGGTCGCCCGCGTCGCCGGATGCGAGGATGTCTTTGATGTAGTTGACGGCGGGGTGATACTCCAGCAGGTGCCCGACCATGAGCTTGACGCCCTTCTGGTCGGCGAGTTCGGCGAGTTCTTTCGCCTCGGCCGGGTCGAGAGTGAGGGGTTTTTCGACGTAGGTGTGTTTGCCGGCGGCGAGGGTCTGCCTGGCGAGGGTGTAGTGCAGCGGAGCATCGACCGCGATGACGGCCGCCTCGACGGCGCCGTCGTCCAGGACGCTCTGGAGGTCGTCGGTGACCTGTGCGTGGGGGTACTGGACGGCCATCGTTTTGCGTCGCCCCTCATCGAGGTCGCAGATGGTTCGCAGTTGGACCCCGTCCAGCGCGTTGAAATTCCGCACGAGGTTTTTGCCCCAGTTCCCGGCCCCGATAACGGCAATCCCGACCATGGTCATGTTCCTCTTTATCTGATGGATTGGTTTCCCTGCCGAGCGGACCAATGCGTCGGCCGATGGGTATCCTACCTGTGCAATCGGCGTTTGACCATCCGTGTCTCCGGACAATTCCGTCCGCCGCAAACAATGAACTTGCCGGAACCTTCATGAAACAATGGCACAATTCCGATACCAGCGATACGATCATGGCCCCGCGCGAGCATCGCCCGACGCGGAGCGAGCAACAGGAATCACCTGAGACCGACAGCACCGTTTCGAATGTGGAAAGCGTCACCCCACACGGACGGAAAGAGGAGAACGCGGAATGGTCAAAGCACTGCTGGAGAAGATCAAGAACAACCAGGCACTCATCGGCGTGGTCGGGCTGGGATACGTCGGCCTGCCGCTGGTGCGGGAGTTCACCCGGGGCGGAGCAAAGGTGCTGGGCTTCGACGTGGACCCGAAGAAAGTCAAAGCCCTCCACGCCGGAGAAAGCTACATCGAGCACATCCCCTCCGAGATCATCAAGGAGATGGTCGACAGCGGCGCGTTCGAAGCGACGACCGACTTCGGCCGACTCTCCGAGCCGGACTGCATCCTCATCGCCGTGCCCACGCCGCTGACGCAGATGCGCGAGCCGGACCTTTCCTACGTGGAAGCGACGTGCGAGTCCATCGCGAAAGAGCTCCGCAAGGGACAGCTGATCGTGCTGGAGTCCACCACCTACCCGGGCACCACGCGCGAAGTGATGCTGCCGATCCTCGAATCCTCGGGTTTGAGCGTGGGTGAAGATTTCTTCCTGGGCTATTCGCCGGAGCGCGAAGACCCCGGCCGAACGGACTACACCACCAAGACCATCCCCAAGGTGGTCGGCGGCTACGACCGCAACTCGCTCAAAGTGGCAGAGGCGTGCTACCGGATCGCCATCGACACCACCGTGCCGGTCAACTCCTGCGAGGCGGCCGAGGCGTCGAAAATTCTCGAAAACACCTACCGCTGCGTGAACATCGCGCTGGTCAACGAACTCAAGAAGCTCTTCGACAAAATGCACGTGGACGTCTGGGAAGTCATCAACGCCGCCTCGACCAAGCCGTTCGGATTCAAGCCCTTCTATCCGGGCCCGGGCCTGGGCGGACACTGCATCCCGATCGACCCGTTCTACCTCTCGTGGAAAGCCCGCGAGTACGGCGTGCCCACGCGATTCATCGAATTGGCCGGCGAGGTGAACGTCTCCATGCCCGAGTGGGTCATCCACAAGGTCATGGAAGCCCTCAACGAAGCGGGCAAGCCGCTGAAGGGCTCAAAGATCCTCGTGCTCGGGTTGGCATACAAGCCCGACGTGGACGACATGCGCGAGAGCCCCTCGCTGGAGCTCATCGAACTGCTCAAAGAACGCGGCTCAAAAGTGCAGTACAACGACCCGCACATCCCCGAAATGCCCCCCACGCGGGAGTTCCCGCACCTGGCGGGGATGAAGAGCAAAAAGCTCACCGCCAAATCACTCGCCGAATACGACCTGGTGCTGGTCTCGACCGACCACAAGGCCTACGACTACTCCTTCATCGTCGAACACGCCAACCTCGTGGTCGACACGCGCAACGCCACCAGCAACGTCAAGAAACACCGGCGGAAGATCGTCAAAGCCTGAAGCTGCCGTCCACCGCGAAAAAGAAAACGGACGGGTCCGCCATCGCGGGCCCGTCCGTTGTTTTGTGTCTTGTTGCCCTTGGGGCTGTTATGGCACGAGCAGCGAGTCGTTGAGCTTGCCGCGTTCCACATTCGGTTTCCCGCTGAGGGTCGCCTCACCCATCGTCGAACCGTCATCGCGGGTCCAGATGCAGTCCTTCTCCACGCCGGCCAGCGGCGTCTGGGCCCACTGCACGCTACCGTCCAGCCGCAGGCAGTTCTGCCCCTCCCGCCCGTGATTTTTCGAGTTGGCCTCGGCGAGCTTGTCGCTGTCCAGCGGCACATCCCCGTCGCGGGTGACGACGGCCTTGGTCTTCGACGTGCTGCTGTACTTGTACAGCCCATTCCGGTCGGCAGCCACCACCAGCCCGCTGGCATCGCCGCGGGTGGTGCGCACGCCGCCGGACGGGCCGATCTTGGTCCGCTGCAGCGAGTAGCTCAGCGGATTTCGCCCCCCGACGGTCGGAAAGTCCCACAGTTCGCTGGTCTGTCGCTGTTCGGTGTCGACGTCCTGGTCGGCGTCGCAGATGAAATGCTCGCGCTGGCAGAAGTTCCCGCGAACCAACAGCCACCAGCCGCGGGTGTTGCTGCGCGAATCGCCGGGGTTCTCCTGGGTGCGATTGAGCCCGACCGTGTCGCTTCTGTTCGAGCCATCCTCGAAGGTCGGCAGGTAGTTGCTGTAGGCAGTGGAGTACATGTGCATCGCCCCGCCGAGCGCCTTGAGGGTCGATCGGCAGGACTCGCGCTTGGCCAGGTCCCGCGCCCGCGCCAGCGACGGTACGATGATGCCCACCAGCAACGTGATAATCCCGATCACCACCAGCAACTCGACCAGGGTGAATCCGCGTCCTCGCCTCGCCATGCCGCAACTCCTTCCCGCAGCCGTTCGCTGCGATACCCCCAGTGTACCACCGCCCCGTTCATCGGCCAAGGCCCACTTCGGGGGCGATCATCTCCACGCGAACCGCCCGGCTGCGCTGCTCGCGGTCGAGGGCATCCCAGCAGGCCGCCAACTCCGCCTCGTCGTCGCACAGGCAGAACAATCCGCTGCCGCTGCCGGTGAGCTGGACGCGCACGGGCAGAACCGCCGCCAGGTGATCCCACCAGGCCGCCAGTGTTCCGCTCACCCCGCGCGCCGCCGGCGCCAGGTCGTTCGCCAGCCCGTCTCGCCAGCGCGAAGGAGGCCGACAATACCGCTGGTCCACCGGGCGGGCTGTGATCTCGCCGGGCTCGTCGGCGTCGTAGGCGGCGTACACCGCGCCGGTCGCGCAATGCGCCGGAGGGAGAATCAGCAGCACCTTCGCGGGGAACACGTCGGCCGATACGACCAGCTCACCCCGCCCGCTCATGCGGGAGGTCGGCGGGCCAAGGAACAACGGCACATCGCTGCCCAGCTCCGCCGCCATCGCCATCAGTTCATCCTCGCCGAGTCCCAGTTCCCAAAGCCGATCGCAGCCGACCAGGACCGCCGCGGCGTCGGACGAGCCACCCCCCAACCCCCCGCCGGGCGGAATCACCTTATCCAGGAGAATGTCCACGCCGGGCACGTCGCGGCCTTTGGCAATCCGCCGGGCCGCCCGCAGCGCGAGGTTGTCGCCGTCCGGGCCGCACTCGATGCCCGTGGATGTGAAAGTCACCTCACCGTCCTCGCGGGAGCGCAGCGTGAGCGTATCGTACAGGGAGACCTGGGCAACGATGGAGTCCAGCGGATGATAGCCGTCCGCGCGCAGCGGCCCCACCAGCAGATCCAGATTGATCTTCGCGGGGGCATGCACGACAAGCCCGTCGCCCGAGCACTCCAGACGCGGCAGCGCGGGGCGACAGGCCGGGCCGCTCACGATTCCCCTCGCGGCGTGGCGATGGGCATCTCGCACTCAGCCGCGATGTCCAGAAGCTCCTGCTTCTCCAGCTGCTCCATCTCCTTGCCGCGCTGGTCGAGCTTCTCATTGAACTTGACGCACTTCTCCTGCATGGACTCGTGCGTATCCTTCGAGCCACCAAGAAGATGGAAGTTCTTCCCGCGCGTGACGCGGACCTCGCCATCCTGGTTATCCAACCCCACCCCCAGCAGGTGGGCCTTTTTCTTCCGCTCAGGCTGCCGAACCAAAACACACTCTCCTTGACGATGACAACGGCCATTCTAGCGACAGGCCAAAGGCTGCTCAAGACCAAACGCCCCGGGCGAACCTTCACGAGTCATTCCGCCCGCAACAAGTTGCGAGCCCTACGGCGGTGCACCGATCCGCCCGGCCGTTTCTGAGACTCGCGACCGATGCGCAATCAGCGGAGAGAATCCCCCGCCCCAACGGGGCTCGACCACCCGCCGACGAAGGCGGAACGACTCCTGCAAACGGTTCTGCGCTTTCCATCCCCCACCTGACGGTGG
>JBKHCL010000192.1:0-3238 GCA_046541875.1 Phycisphaerae bacterium
TCGGCGATCCCGACCAGCCCACGAAGCTCTCGGCGGCACACAAGGTACGCTGAAGATCGAACCACACGGGCCATTCACAACGCAATACATTCAGGAGACGAACATGCAGGCAGGAGCAGCAACTATCGATATCACGCCGGCGACCGGCGTGGAACTTTCCGGCGGGGCCTTCGGACCGGCCAAGGGCGTCCAGCATCCGCTGACGGCCAACGCGCTGTGCATTCAGAACGGCCCGGAGCGGGTGCTGCTGGTCAGCTGCGACCTGCTGGGGTTCCCGGTCGATCTCGCCGACCGCATTCGCAAGGCGATCTCACGGGCAACGGATGTCGCGTATGACGGAATCCTGCTCTCGGCCACGCACACCCATGGCGGGCCTGCCGTTGTGCCGCTGCGCGGCTGGGGGCAACCCGACGACGAGTACATCGCCGCGCTGGGCGATAAGCTCGTGACCGTCTCGGCCGAGGCTGCCGGCGCGATGGAAGATGTGACGGTCACCGTCGGCGCCACGCGCTGCGAAGGCGTGGGCGTCAACCGCTGCCTGGGAGACGACGCCGGGGTCAACGACCGCTTGACCGCGCTGCGGTTTGATCGGTCCGACGGAACGACGCTGGCGACGATCGTGAACTTCGCCGCCCATCCGGTGAATCTGCATTCCAACGGCCGGATCACCCCGGACTTCCCCCACTACGTCCGCGAGGCAATCGCCCGGGAACTCAACGCCGAAGCACCCCTGCTGTACTTCACCGGGGCGTGCGGCGACGTGAACCCCGCCAACTTCCAGCAGGGCGAGCCCTCCGACGACGCGGCGAAAACCACCGGCGAGACCATCGCCGCCGCTGCCCTCGATGCCCTGGCCGACGGCGAGTCGGCCGGTGATGAACTGGCGTTCTGCGCGCTGGACATCACGCTGCCGCTTCAGGCGTTGCCCTCGCGTGAAGAGCTCAACGCCGTCATCACCGAACGCGAGCCCAAGATGCAGGCCGAGGACCCCTCGCCCACCAACTGGGCGTATTGCGGCCATCGGGCTGCGGTCGAATGGGCCCGCGACGCGCTGCAGGCGTTGGACGCCGGGTCGGCCGCGTCGGCCGTCAAGACCACGCTGTCGGCGGTCCGCATCGGGTCGGCCGCCATCGTGGGCATCCCCGGCGAGCTGTTCAGCGAGTACGGGCGATCCATCGCCGAGGCAGAGACGTTCGAGTACTCCTTCGCCGCGACGCTCACCAACGGCTGCATGGGCTATTTCCCCTCGCCCGAGGCGTACGAGAAGGAGACGTACGAAGCGGTCGCCTGCCCGCGGTTCATCGGGCTTCAACTGTTCGGCGAGGACGTCGGCCAACGGGTCGAGCAGGGCGCCCGAACGGTGCTCAAGCAACTGACCCACATGGACCACTGCACCCAGTCGCGTCGGCTTTGGGGGCAGTCGTGCAACGTCATCGTCGGGGGTGGACAGGCCCACAAACGCCCGGTGAAATACCTCTACCGCGGCGGGGCTGCCTTCGCCCAGCGAGCCCAGGGCGCACGGTTCTGGGACGCCGACGGCAACGAGTATATCGACTACCTCCTCAGCTACGGGCCCATCGTCATCGGCCACTGCGATCCGGACATCAACGCCGCGGTCCGCAAGTGCATGGATGAGTCGGGCACGGTATTCAGCGTGGAGCACCCCCTGGCCATCGAATTGGCCGAGACGCTCACGGAAACCATTCCCTCCGCGGAAATGGTGATGTACTTCCTGGGCGGAAGCAGCGCCACGCTGGGGGCGATCCGCACCGCCCGGGCCTACACCGGACGCGAGACCATGCTGCGTTGCGGCTATCACGGGTGGTACGACGCATTTGCACCCATCCCGAAGGGCATCGCCCTGGAAGCCCGCTCGCACATGCTCACCGTACCCTACAACGACCTCGACGCCCTGCGCAAACAACTCGAAGCGAACCCCGGCCAGGTCGCCGGTGTGATTATCGAGTCCATCCAGGACGACGGCCCGACCGACGGCTACTACGACGGCGTTCGGGCCCTGTGCGACGAGCACGGCGCGGTGTTCATCCTCGACGAGGTCAAGACGGGCTTCCGCTTCGCCCTGGGCGGGGCGCAGGAGCGATTCGGAATCGACCCGGACCTGAGCTGCTTCGGCAAGGCGATGTGCAACGGCTATCCGGGCAGCGTCGTGGTCGGCAAGCGCCGGTTCATGGAAGGTCGCGAGGACACCTTCATGGCCGCCACGTTCCACTCGGACCTGCTGTCGATCGCAGCCGCCCGCGAAACCATCCGAATCCTGCGCGAGCGCGACGGGATCGCCCACTTCGACAGACTCGGACAACGGCTGATCGACGGTCTCAATGACGTGCTTCTCGAAGAAGGCCTGCCGATGCGCGTGGGCGGGTTCGCAGCCATGCCCGCACCGGCTGAGACGTCGGTCGACGACGCGAGCAATCCCTGCCCACCGGAATGGAAGGGTCAGGTCATGGGCGCTTGGTTCGGCGCGATGCAGCGCCGCGGGATCTACATGACCGGCCACCCGTGGTATCTGAGTCTCGCACACACCGCCGAAGATATCGAGCAGACCATCGAAATTGGCCAGGTCGCCGCAGCCGAGGCGGTCGCGGAACTCAAGGAGCTCACGCGCACACCCAGTCCGCGTACGACCGCCTGAGCGGTCGGCCGGCAGCGGCGGACATTTCGTTTCATCCGACGGTACGCTGTGACGATACTACCTCTGACGCCCCGGACCGACTCGAAGCCGGGGCGTCAGAGAGGCGGACAGGATGCGACTTGCGAAAATATCGGTGCTGGGTGCCGGCAACGTGGGAGGCTCGACGGCCGCCGCGATCGCCACGCGCCGCCTGGGCGAGGTGTTCCTCTACGACGCCGTCGACGGACTCGCCGAGGGCAAGGCGATGGACATCTCCCACGCCGCGGCCCATTTCCATTCGATCAGCCCGATCCGGGGCTGCGAAGACCTCGATGAGTTGGACGGCACGGACGTGTTCGTTATCTCGGCCGGCTCGCCGCGAAAAGCAGGCATGACGCGGGCCGACCTGCTGGAGAGCAACCTGCAGGTCCTCCGCGAGCTGTGTAACGCCCTTCTGCCTGCCAGCCCCGACGCAACGGTGCTGATTATCACAAATCCCGTCGACGTGCTGACCGCCCACGTGGCGAGAGAGTGGCCCGAGAGAACCATTCTCGGACTGGGCTGCTCGCTGGACACGGTCCGCCTGCAGTATTTCCTGGCCGCCGA
>JBKHCL010000084.1:0-14092 GCA_046541875.1 Phycisphaerae bacterium
CCTGCTGATTACCCGAAGGTCACGTCATCCACGAACTCGTTGATCTGCACGTCGGCGGCGTCCGGGGCGGTGAGCGGCTTGCCCGCGACGGTGCATCCCTCGAAGCGGACGCCACGAACACGATGATCACCATCGTGCCCTCGCAGCAGGATCGGCCGATCGGCGTCCCAGTGGCAGTTGCGGATCACGACGTCATGTACGTGGCCCGGGTCGCCCATCGTGTACTTCTGGCCGTCGGTGATGAAAATATCGAAGTTCTTCAGCACGGTCTCCTCGACCCGCATGTTCTCGAAGACCACCTCGGAGATGGTCGTCGGTCCGTCGCAGATGAGGCTGAAAGCAGAATGGCCGCCGGCGTGGTTGTCGCCCCGGGCGTAGATCACGTCGCAGTCGCTGACGTGAATGTTCCGCGTGTAGTCCCCGCGTGACTCGAACCCGACCGTGAACCCGTCGGAGGCCGACCAGCCGACCATGACGCACCCGGTCACGCGGACGTTCTCGATGTTCCCGGCGTTTTCCACGCCCCTGCTTTGCGAGAGGAATCGCGGGTCCACGTGCGACTTCAGCGAAATGCAGTCATCCGTGCAGCGGAAGAAGCAGTTCTCGATCGTCACGTTCCGCGAGGCCACCACGTCGATCCCGTCCCCGTTTCGCCCGTTGCTGAAGATCTTCACGTTGCGGTAGGCGACATTCTCGCACCACATCGGGGCGGTCGTCCAGCACGGGCTGTTGCGTACGACGATTCCGTCGACCAGCACGTTCCGCGCCTCGACCAGCTCGATTGCCTTGTGCGGGCGCTCCAGCCGACCGGCGTCCAGCACGCCTCGACCGACAATCGCTACGTCCTTCGGCGACCCGATCAACCCGCCGTAGACCACC
Organism: Phycisphaerae bacterium; assembly: GCA_046541875.1. GTDB lineage: Bacteria > Planctomycetota > Phycisphaerae > SM23-33 > SM23-33 > CAZFPT01. Next base: position 880 of record JBKHCL010000084.1, read on the forward strand.
GCACCGGCGGCGAGAAACAGCGTTTGGCCGTCCTGGAGTTCCAGCAGGCCCACGTCGTGTTCGCCGGGTCCGAAAACGGTCACGTTCGCGCCATCGGCCTCGGGGACGGATTCCACAGGCGGATCGGCCAACAGCACGAGCGGGTCGCGCCCGGTGGTTTCGATCCAGACGGCCCCGGCGGCTGGGGCGGTCAACTCGACGCTCGATTTCGCGTGAGACGGCTGAACGTCTCGGCTGGCGGGGCTGATGCGGACATCCCCCACCGGTCCGTCGGTGTCGATCCGGACGTCGGCGGGTTCGGCGGCGATCCAGCGGGCGATGTGGACTCCGCCCTCGAACTCCACGGGCACGGGTTGGCCGGCGACGGTGACGGTGTAGGCTTCGGATGCGGTCTGATTGGGCGTGAGCCGGATCGGCTGAATGCTCATGGGGTCTCCGGTGTTGCGGGTGTCGATGGTGGCCGGGCATGGTACCCAAGGCGGATGGGGCAGTCCACCCGAAAGCCCCGGAATCCTGTGATTGCGGGATTTTTCACCGGCACGCCAAAGAACCCCCGCCCAACGTCCGACATGAATGTGCCGCCGCATCGCCCCCTTCAGAGGACGGAGTGCCCATGAATCCAAGACGTGAAGTGTTTACCACCGGAGAAGTTGCGAAGATCTGCCACGTGGCCCCGCGAACCGTGACCAAGTGGTTCGACTCGGGCGATTTGGGCGGGTATCGCATTCCCGGCAGCCGGGACCGGCGAATCCCGCTGGCCGAGCTGGTGCGCTTCATGGAGGTCCACAACCTGCCCACCGACGCGCTGGACCTCGGGCCCACGCGCGTGCTTCTGGTGGGCGAAACTCTCTGCGACGACCCGCCCGAATGGGGATCGTCGTGGGAGACCCTGCCGGCCCGGCGGGCCTTCGAGGCGGGTGTGGCGGCGTTGCAGCATCGCCCTCACATCATTCTGTTCGATGTCTCGCAGAGGCCCGAGGAGGCCGTCGCCGCCTGCCGAGTCGTGAAAAACTGTGACGATCTGCGCGAGACGAAGGTGCTCGCCGTCGTTGCCGACGCGTCGGCTTCGCGTCGCGCCGAGCTGATGGCCGGCGGGTTCCACGGCGTCCTGGCCCGACCGATCGACCTGGATCGTCTCCGGACTGCCTTGCGCAAGGCGGTCTGACCGCCCTCTCCTGCCCATTTGCGCGGACAACTTCCCTTCGTCGAAGCGTTTGACAGGGGCTTGCCGCCGACGTACCATACCGGTTTGAGCCGTTCTGGTGTCGTATACCAGCCATCATTCATACCGTTGTCCACGGCACATCAGAAACGTCTCAGTCACATGGAAACTGGTGCAGGCAGGCGCGACATGCCCGCGGGCGAGGCAGGCCCGGACGTGCATGCGTCGCTGCGCCGAATTCCGAGGGCATTCGTGGCTTCCATTCAGGTTATTCAAGGCCCGGACAAGGGAAGAACCTTCGAGCTGCACGAGGGCGAGAACGTCATCGGTCGGCTCGGGGACCCCGTCGAGCTCAGCGAGACCACCGTCTCGCGGCGCCATGCGACCATTACGCGCCAGGACGGGCGATGGGTGCTGGACGACCTGGGCAGCGCGAACGGAACGTATCTTAACGGCGTGCGCCTTCGGCGCAGCGCGCCGCTGAACCGGGGCGACCAGATCCGCGTGGGCCGATCGCTGCTGGTGTTCGGAGGCGACTCGCCGGCCGTCCAGGGCACGGTCGACGTGGACGAGTCAGGACAGCTCGTGGACGCAGCCATCGTCGCCTCGATCCCCTCCAATGAAGACTCGGTCATCATTCCCACCCCCGAAGCCGGCAAGGAAGCGATCGGCAATCTTCGCATCATCTACGACCTCATCAGCGACGTCAGTTCGATCTTCAATACCGATCAACTCCTCCAGCGAACGCTGGACAAGGTCTTCTCGGTCCTCAAGGCCGACCGTGGGTACATCATGCTCATCACCGACAGCGGCGAGCTGTCGCTCAAGACGTCGCGGGTCAGCGAGGAGTGCGACGACCAGAAGGCACCGATCAGCCAGACCATTATCAATGAGGTGGTCAACAACGAAGTCGGCGTGTTGAGCTCCAACGCGATGAGCGACAAGCGTTTCGCCGCCGGCAAGAGCGTGCACGACCTGAGCATCCGGTCGGCCGTCTGCGTGCCGCTCAAAGGGCGCGAGCGCATCCTCGGCGTAATTCACATCGACTGCAGCGTGTCCGACCACACCTACTCCACCGAGCAGTTGAGGCTTCTCACGGCGATCGGGTATCACACCGGTCTGGCGGTGGAGAACGTTCGGCTGTACGAGTCGGCCGTCGAGAGCGAGCGTCTGGCGGCCGTCGGCGAGACCGTCGCCTTCCTCTCCCACCACATCAAGAATATCCTCCAAGGACTCTCTGCCGGCACGGACATGGTCGAGATGGCCATGAACCGCGACAACCTCGCCAAGGCCAAGGAGGCCTGGCCGATCGTGCAGCGGAACCTGGGGCGCATCAACGACCTGATCCTCAACATGCTCGCCTTCTCCAAGGACCGTCAACCGCTGCTGGAGAATGTGAACGTCAACCGCGTGCTCGATGAGTGCCTCGAAATCATCACCCCCCAGGCCGACGAGCGAAACGTCGCGGTGCTCTCCGACCTCGACGACGTCCCTGCCATCCCCGCCGACGCCGGCGGCCTGTCCCAGGCGTTGCTGAACCTGCTGAGTAATGCCCTCGATGCCGTCAAAGACGAGACCGGCGCTATCACCGTCCGCACGGAGTACAACTCGATGGACCGGGCGGTGATCATCCAGGTGATCGACAACGGCAGCGGCATCGAGGCCGACCAGCTCGACCGGATCTTCACGCCCTTCTATTCGGCCAAGGGACAGAGAGGAACTGGGCTGGGGCTGGCTGTCGCCCGGAAGGTCATCCAGGAACACCGCGGCCAGATCGACGTGAAATCGACCGTCGGTCAGGGCACGTCGTTCACCATCACCCTGCCCTCCATGCCCGGCCAGGACGCCGGGGAAACCGCCGGCCCGGCGGCATAGGCGGCGGTTCGGAACAGATTTGCCCGAAACACCGGCAAGCGGCCCTGTCCCTGGTCCTTTCGCCGTGTGTTTGCTGCCAAAGCTGCCCCACCACCTCGCCGATACATCGTTCGGAAGCGCGACACGAAACTGTCTGCCCGGAGTGTAACGATGTCCAAGCAGAAAGGCCTGTTCAAAGAGCCCTGGCTGGCGGCGAACCTCTCGCTGCTGTGTCCGGGAGTGGGCCAGTTCTACGCCCGTGCCTGGTTGGCCGGCGGGATCTACCTCGGGGTGGCCGTCGTGCTGTCCGTCGTCGCGCTGGTGCTCAACGCCCTCGACGCCCTGCCGTGGTACCTCGGCGTAGCCATCGCACTGGGGCTGGCGGGAACGTGGATCGCCTCGATCCCACACGCCCACCGACGGGCCCGCGAGCAGAACACCCCCATCATGGAGCAGACCCGCAAGCGCGCGAAGGATCCGTTCCTGGCGGCGTTGCTGGGGCGGTTCATCCCGGGGGCGGGACACCTCTATTGCGGACAGATGGGCCTGGCGTCGGCACTGCTGATGGGCACGATCGCCGTCGCGGCGCTGTTCGTGGTGCTCGGATGGGGCTGGGTGTTCTTCGCGGCGTACCCGGCCTATGCCGCGGGCATCTGCCTGCTGAGCTGGCTGGCGGCCCCGGAAGAACGCCGGACCTCCGTGATGGGCGTTCTCGTACTGGCGGCCGGTGCGACCGTCGCGGGACTCATCGTGCATTCCAGCATTCTCCTCACCCACCGGCAGATCGAGGCCCAGCGCCTCCTTCAGGAACGGATGGCTGCCCGGGAAGATGGCAGCGGCTCGCCCGCGGCCATCGGACCGGCCCCGTGGGAGAATGAATAGCTCCCGGAAAACGCTGTCCCCACGCCATCCCTCTGTGACAGGTGCCCTTTCTCGTCGGTCCGCCCGCCGGTTTGATACCTTCCTGTCTCAATCACGCCGGACAACAGGGGACCTGTTTTGTATTGTCTCGAAGACCCGGGGCGCGTAGGCTGTTGTGCCTGTTGAGAACTATCGCACGGGCGGCCTGAGCGGCCTTTGAGTGGAGACATCCGGTTGATCGTCGTTCTGAATCTGTTTGATATCATTCCGGGCAGGGAAGCCCAGTACGCCGAGTATCTCCGGCGGGTTCAGCCGATCCTCGATCGCCACGGGGCCAAGGTGCTGGTGTACGGCCTGGCGCGGGCGATCCACATGGGCGACTGCGCCCAGGAGTATTGCGGAATCATCGGCTACCCCAGCGTCAGGGAGCTCAAGGCCCTCTCCCACGACGAGGAGTTCTGCTGCATCCGCCCCCTGCGTGACAACTCCACGACCAACTACGTGCTGACCACGATCGAAGACTTCGAAACGCTCAATCACGCCGCGACCTATCTGGACGCCCGGGCGATCCAGGAGCAGCGGGAGAACCCCGCCGCCACGCCCGGTGAATAAAGGAGAACCCCCATGGCCATCAGTGACACCGTCAAACAGGGCCCGGAACGAGGCCCGCATCGCAGCCTGCTCAAAGCCACCGGGCTGACCAATGGCGATATCAAAAAGCCGTTCATCGGTATCTGCTGCAGCTACTCGGACACCGTCCCCGGCCACGTGCACCTCAACGCGGTGGCCGAGCGCGTCAAGGAGCAGGTCAAAAAGGCAGGCGGGACGGGTTTTGTGTTCAACACGATCGCCATCTGCGATGGAATCGCCATGGGCCATACGGGCATGAAGTACTCCCTGCCGTCGCGCGAGTTGATTGCCGACACGGTGGAGTCGATGGCCCGGGCGCACTGCTTCGACGGGCTGATCTGCATTCCCAACTGCGACAAGATCGTCCCGGGGATGTACCTCGGTGCGATCCGGATGAACATCCCGACGATCTTCTGCTCCGGTGGGCCGATGGAAGCCGGCCGCGTCGACGACCGGGACGTGGACCTGATCGACCAGTTTTACGCCGTCGCGAAGAATCGCGTGGGGGCGATGAGCGACCGGAAGATGAAACGCTACGAGAACAATACCTGCCCCACGTGCGGCTCGTGCAGCGGGATGTTCACCGCCAACAGCATGAACTGTCTCTCCGAGGCGATCGGGATGGCCCTTCCGGGCAACGGGACGGTGCTGGCGACCAGCCCGCAGCGGGTGGCGCTGTTCGATCGGGCCTCCAGGCGAATCGTCGAGATGACCAAGGAGTGGATCGACGACGGCTGTAAGAAGACCTACAAGCTCCTGCCGCGGCGGATTCTCACCAAAAAGGCGTTCGAGAACGGTTTCGCGCTGGACATGGCCATGGGCGGGTCCACCAACACGGTTCTGCACATGCTGGCGATGGCCAACGAAGCGGGCGTTCCCTTCACGCTGGAGGACATCAACCGCATTGGCCGAAAAACGCCGAACATCTGTCGCGTCGCGCCGTCGGCCACCCCGGAGGGCAAGATTTATCACATCCAGGACGCCCACCGCGCGGGCGGGGTGCATACCATCCTGGGCGAGGTCTGGTGGGGCAAGCGGTCGCTGGTGCATACCGACGTGATCACCGTGACCGGCGAGACGATGATGAAGAATCTCGAGAAGTACTCGATGCGGTCCAAGGACCTCAGTTCGACGGCCAAGACGATGTACCGCGAGGGTTGGAAGGCGACCGGGCGGAGCGTGGAGGAGGTCCGCGAGATGTACCGCACGGGCAAGGCGAAGAAGAAGGCCACCGTCAACAAAGGCAAGCTGGACCCCGAGGACATTATCCGCAAGTTCGACAACGCCTTCACGCACGAGGGCGGGCTGGTCGTTCTGTACGGGAACATCGCCCGCAAGGGTTCGGTGGTGAAGCTGGCCGGGGTGGATCCGAAGATGTACACCCATTCCGGGCCGGCCGTCATTTTTGAGGATCAGCAGGCTGCCTGCGACGGCATCCTCGGCGGAAAGGTTAAGGAAGGCGACGTGGTGGTCATCCGCAACGAGGGACCCAAGGGCGGACCCGGGATGCAGGAAATGCTCGCCCCGACCAGTTACATCAAGGGCATGGGGCTGGGCGACAAGTGCGCCCTGATCACCGACGGACGGTTCTCCGGCGGGACGGCCGGCGCGTGCATCGGGCACATTTCTCCCGAGGCGGCGGCCGGCGGGGAAATCGGGCTGCTCAAGAACGGCGATACCATCGAGATCGACATTCTCGAAGGCAAGCTCAATGCGAAGGTCACCCGGGCCGAGTTCGCCAAGCGACGCAAGAAGTGGAAGCCCAAACCCGCGCCCATCACCTACGGCTCGCTGGGTCGCTACGCCCAGCATGCCACCTCCGCCGACACCGGCGCAGTGCTGGACTGGGAAGGCAAGACGCAGGCCTGAGGAAATCGCGAACCGGCAGAAACAGCCCGAGGACGACTATCGTTGCAGAGAGTCTCGTTCAGCAGGAACCGGGCTCCCTGCGCCTGGGCCGATCGCTTCACGCCAGGCGGATGACGCGGGGTGCCTGTGTGTTTTTGCGCCGGTGGCGGCAGTATCGTCGGTGCGGTCTCCGTCGATCCATCGCCGTTGCCATCGCGTGACGGCCGAGGTGACCATGATCGTCGCCATCGCCCAGATCGCCAACAGCCCCCCCGCCAGCGTCCGGAGCACCAAGGCCGGCCCGGGACTGGCCGGGGACACGCCGGCTGAGAAGAAGTCTCCGAACATCAGGCAGAGCATGCCCCCCACCAGGGCAGCCCACCAGCCGCGAAGAATGCTCACCTCGGCGGCGCAGTCGTGCGGGGATCCGCACCAGATGTCTTTCATCGCCTCGTAGGGTTTCCACAGACTCATGATCGGGCAGAAGTACCAGCCCACAGCCCCTTGGGGCGTGCTTCGCAATATCGAGCAGCGTCCCAGCAGATTGCCGTAGGCACGGAATTTCCAGATAAGAAACGCCACGAATGCCGCCAGCATGCTCAGCCCCAACAGGCCGGAGACCAACTGGAGGAGCCCTTCCGATTCCGGCGCGACCGACGCCATCGGCCCGCTGGGCGCGACGATCAGGATGCGAACGCCGATCACCGTGGTCGCCAGGCCGGCCAGCAGCAGAGCAGCCATCAGAATGGTCGTGGTTCGGGCGGGTCCTTCCAGGGGCTGGGTGGGCGCAACGTGAGGGCGCACGGCGAATTGGGACTCTCGGGGCTCCAGGAGCACCTTCTCACACACCGGGCACCGCAACGGCCGATCGATCGGACCGTCGGGCGCGTGGGCGTTGGTCTGACATCGGGGACATGTGATACGCATCGGACAACCTTACGCTGCCCGTCGATCGCCTCCGGGGCGATGGCGCGGGCTCAATAGACAGGCCGGCAAGCGAGCGGGCCCTGTCGCACGTATCGACACAAACTTCCCCTTCGATAAGTAGTAAGGAGGTTTTCTGAGAAACGTTCTCTGCCGGCGGTATCGCCCTGCTCGCCGGACAGGCTGCGCATAAGAACGGGGCCGACCCCGACCGGCGGGATCGGCCCCGGTGGAGGGTAAACGGTACGTCAGGAGGCGGCTTCGACCTCCGGTTGATACAGAATCGGCAGTTCGAGGTAGTACACCGAGTCGACGAACTCGAGGTTGCGAAGCTCGTCGAGAACCTGCTCGGAGGGCTGAGAGTCGAGATTGATTCCCACCAGCGCCTTGGGCGGGTCGAGCTTCCGCGAGAACGTCATGTCCGCGATGTTGATGTCGTTGGCCCCGAGGATCGTGCCGTATTGGCCGACCACGCCGGGCTTGTCGTCGTTAAAAATGATCAACACGTGGCCTTCGGGTTTCATCTCCATGCGGAACCCGTCGATGCTGATCACGCGCGGGAAGCGGTTGCCGAAGATCGAGCCCTTGGCGGTGCGTTTCATCTTGTCGGTGGTGACGGCGACCTCGACCATGTTGGTGAACTCCTTCACCTTCGCGGAGGTGATCTGGTCGACCTCCACGCCGCGTTCGTCGGCCAACACCGGGGCGTTGATGATGTTCACCGGGTGGTCCATGTGCGGGCTCATCAGGCCCACCAGCAGGTGGGTGGTGAGCGGTGCGACGTTGGCGTCGGCGATCTTGCCGCGGAAGATGACCTCGACCTTCTGGATCGCGCCGGGTGTGGTGGCAGCCAGCACGGTCCCCAGCCGCTTGGACAGCTCGGTGTAGGGCATCATCCACTCGGGAATCGCCGCTCCGAAACCCGGTGCGTTCAGGGCGTTTCGCACTTCCCCGCCGCGCAGTGCGGTTACCAGCTGCTCGGCGGCGTCCAGGGCGACCTGGTCCTGGGCCTCTTCGGTGGAGGCGCCCAGGTGAGGCACACTCAGCACGTTGGGCTGGTCGATGAGCTCCTTCTCGGCGGCGGTCTCCGGCGGTTCGGAGGTCCATACGTCCAGGGCGGCCCCGGCGACGCGTTCCTCCTTGATGGCCTTGAGCAACGCCTCCGGATCGATCACGCCACCGCGGGCGGCATTGATCAGCCGAACCGTGGGCTTCATCACGGCAATTTCTTCCTCGCCGATCATGCCGGTGGTCTCGGGCGTTTTGGGCACGTGGACGGTGATGTAATCCGCCCGCTTGCAGAGCTCCTTGAGGTCCTTGATCATCTCGACGTCGCTCTCCTCGCTGCCGGCGAAGAACGGATCGTACCCGATCACCCGCATCTCGAAGGCCTTGGCGCGTTTGGCGACCTCCTGCCCGATGCGGCCCATGCCGACCACGCCCAGCGTCTTGCCCGCCAGTTGCGTGCCCTGGAACTTCTTGCGGTCCCATGCGCCGCTCTTGAGCGAGGCGCTGGCCTGGGCGATCTTGCGAGACAACGCCATCATCAGCGTAAACGCCAGTTCCGCCGTCGAGACGGTGTTTCCGCCCGGGGTGTTCATGACGATCACGCCCTTGGCGGTGGCGACGGGGACGTCGATGTTGTCCACGCCCACCCCGGCCCGGGCGATGCCCTTCAGTCGGCCCTTCTCCTCCAGCACGTCGGCGGTGATCTTCGCCCCCGAGCGCACGATCACGCCGTCGTATTCGCCGATGTCGGCCTTGAGTTCTTCCGGCGTCTGGCCGGGCTTGTTGGTGACTTCCACGTCGTCCTGGTTTTCCAGCCATTCGATGCCGAGCGGGCTGAGCTTGTCGGCTACGAGAATCTTGATCTTATCTGCCATGATGCGGTTCTCCTTTTCCGAAGGTTACTTCCAGTCCTTGAGGACCCGGGTGGCCGCGGCGACGCCCTTGCCGATTTCGACCTCGGCACCCATGTCCGCCAAGGTATACTCGATCGCGGCGATGACGCCGAGCGTCTCGACGGGGTCCACGTAACCCATGTGGGAAATCCGCATGAGCTTGCCCTTCAGCTCGTTCTGACCGCCGGCGACCGAGACGCCGTACCGGGTCTGGAGCTTCTTGCGGAACTCGTCGTCCACGCCTTCGGGAAACAGCAGTCCGGTGACCGAATCACTGGGCTGCTGGGAGAACACCTTGAGGCCGATTTCCTCAGCGGCCGTCCGGACGGCCTTGGCGAGCACCGCCGTACGCGCCCAGATTGTCTCGATGCCGATCTCGTTGAGCATGTCGACGGCCACCTTCAACCCGCGAACCAGGCTGACCGCCCCGGTGTAGGGGGTGTCGTTCTTGGCCAGCGACTTGCGATAGGCCTTCAGGTCGAGATAGAAGCACGGGGCGTCGATCTGGTCGACCTTGTCCCACGCCTTCTGAGAAACGCTCAGAACCGCCAGTCCCGGCGGGAGCATCAGGGCCTTCTGGCTGCCGGCGGCGACGACGTCCACGCCCCACTGGTCGGTCTCGAGCGGCAGCGTGCCGGCGGCGGTGATGCAGTCGGCCAGCAGGATCGCGTCGGTGCCCTTCACGACCTCGCCAATGGCCTTGAGATCGCAGGCGGTGGCGGTGGAGGTCTCGGAATATACCGTTACGACGGCGCCGTATTCGCCGGTGTCCAGCTTCTCTTTGACGGTTTCGGGTTGCAGGGCCGTGCCCCATTCCAGTTCGACCTCATCCACGTCCAGCCCGTAGCACTTGGCGACTTTCACCCAGCGTTCGCCGAACTTTCCGCCGTTGGAGACCAGGACCTTCTTGTCTCGCGGGACGGCGCAGGCGATGGCGGCTTCCATGCCGGCCGTTCCCGATCCGGCGATGGTCAGCACGTCGTTTGTGGTTCGGAAGATCTTCTTGAGACCTTCGTTGGTGGCGGCGAACATCTCCCGGAACTGCGGCGTTCGGTGGTGGAAGATGGGCTTGGCCATCTCGTTGAGGACTTCGGCGGGCACGTCGGTGGGGCCCGGAGTCAGCAGGCGCGACTTGATCATGAGAATCTCCCTTCTCATCAGGGACCTTATGACAGGTACAGGCCGGCAGAGCCGCAGCCCCTTGCTACGGTTGCCACACTGCCACGGAATGGTACATCCCGTCGACCGGCGAGGTGGAAGGCCGGCTGCGTCGGGACATTGAACGGTATCGCAGGGACTTACATCCGTCAACAGGAAACGCCCGTGCAACCACTTATTTTGTGAAAAAAATCACATCCGCCGGGCACAAGGGCGTGCTGTATCCGAACTTGCCTCCGGGGGGAGTGAAAAGCTCCGGCCCCTTCTAAACCGAGGGGGCCCCGGAGCCGATACTTCATCCAAGGGCCGGGTGATTGCGGGAAACCGCCCGGGCCGTGCGGGGTGCATGGACGTTGCAGTGCGTGTGTGCATCGGATTCACGGGACGCTGTCGGCCGCGAAGGAACTGACCATTACTTGGCCCGCAATAACGAACAGAAGCAACATACTTCGAGTACGGTTCTGGTCCAGGGGGATCGGGGAACTCTCGCGTCGGGATCCATGCCTCGCCCTCTTCCAGAAGAACCACCCTCGTCACGCCCGGGCAGAGTCTCGGCTGCGAGAGTCGGATATAGGCTGAATCTGAGGACATCTCACGGACGGTAAACCACGCCAACAGGCTGACCGCGACGGAATTGCGCGATATCGGGAGATTACTATGTGGAAGAAGATGACCGTAGGTAAGAAGATCGTTCTGGGGTTCGGGGCAGTTCTGGTGCTGCTGATCGGGCTGGGTGTGGTAGGTTTTTCCGCTCTGAGCACCGCCTCGGAAGGGTTCACCGAGTATCGGGGACTGGCCCGTGATACGAACCTCGCCGGACGGCTGCAAGCCAACATGCTGATGGCCCGCATGCAGGTAAGGAACTTCCTGCTCACCAGTGACGAGAAGGACCTCAAGGCGTTCGATGACTATTGGAACGACATGCGCGGGTTCATGGACACCGCCAAGGAAGAGATCCAGAATCCCAAGCGGGTCAAGCTTATCCGGGAATCCGACCAGATGATGGAGCGGTACGAACCTGCGTTCCGTGAGGCGGTCAAGAACCAGAAAACCGGCAACCGGGCACTTTCCCAGACACTGAGTGTGCTTGGCCCGAAGGTGGAGAAGCAGCTTACCAAGGTGCTTCTGCACGCCGAGGAGCGGAAGGACTCCGCCGCCGCCCAGTCGGCTGCCCACGTGCTGCGGGGCTTTCTGCTGGCGAGGCTGTACGTGCTCAACTACGAAAGGAACGGTGAAGTGGCCGATGCCCGACGCGTTGCATCTGAGCTTGGAAACGCCCGGGAGAAGCTCCGGATCGCCATCGACGGCGCAGACCACCAGGAAATCCGCTCGGGTTTCCAGCAGGCTGCCTCGGGAATTGCCGAGTACGCCGACGGCTTCGAGACGCTCAATACCGCCATCGCCCAGCGAAACCGGATCGTCGAGGAAACGCTCGACGTGATTGGTCCCCAATTCGCCGAGAGAATCGAAGATGTGAAGCTTTCGATCAAGAACGACCAGGATGCCCTTGGCCCGAAGCTGGCTGCCGGCAACGCCACAGCCGTCACGATGATTCTCATCATCGGCGCGGCCGCGCTGACCGTCGGAATCGCCATGGCCTACATCATCACCCGTGGGATCACCCGACCGCTCCAGCAGGTGATCGACGAACTGACCAACGGTTCGGAGCAGACCACCTCGGCCGCCACGCAGGTGGCCGGGTCGTCGCAGAACCTCGCGGAGGGCGCTTCCGAGCAGGCGGCGACGCTGGAGGAAATCTCTTCCAGCATCGAGGAGATCTCCTCGATGGTCACCACCAACGCCGATTCGTCCAAGCAGGTTGCTGAGATGGCCGCCCAGAACACCGCCAGCGCCACCGAGGCGGCGACCGTGATGGCCAGTGCAGCCCAACTGGTCAACAAGGGTCAGGAATCCATGGGACGCCTGAACGAAGCGGTCAGCGAGATCAAGGACCAGTCCGAGCAGACCGCGAAGATCATCTCGACGATCGACGAGATCGCCTTCCAGACGAACCTGCTGGCGCTCAATGCTGCCGTGGAGGCCGCCCGCGCCGGCGACGCCGGAAAGGGCTTTGCCGTAGTCGCAGAAGAAGTGCGAAACCTTGCCCAGCGATCGGCAGAGGCCGCCCGCAACACGTCCGAACTGATCGAGGGTTCACTCCGATCGGCCGGTCGAGGCGTGGATGTGGCCACCGAGACCAGCTCGGCGCTGGATGAGATCACCGAGTCCTCCGGCAAGGTCAAGACGCTCATCGACGAGATCAACGCCGCCAGCCAGGAGCAGACCCGCCTCGTGCAGGACCTCTCCAACGGTGGCGAGGAGCAGTCTCGCGGCGTGACGCAGGTGGGCGAATCGATCACGAGCATGGACTCGGTCACCCAGGCAAACGCCGCCGCCGCCGAGGAATGTGCGTCGGCCGCCGAGGAGCTTTCCGGACAGGCCGAGGAGCTCAACGGCATGGTCCTGGTGCTCCAGGCGATGGTGAAAAAGTCCGAGCAGCGGTCGTCGGGGCGATCGGCTACCAGGTCGCGCTCGGAGTTCCGCGTGGAGAAGCAGCCCCGCCCCAGGAAGAACGGCAGCGGCCTGAAGCGACCTGCCGTCAACAAGGGAGCCGCAGCGCCCCGGAAGGAAGACGCCGACTCGGTCATTCCCATGGACGGCGGCGACGAGGAGACACTCTCGCAGTTCTAGTTTTCCCGGGTGAACACGGCATGTGAGTTGTTCGTCTCCCCTGCTTTGCCGTCCTTACACAGGCCCGTCCGGTTCGCCGGGCGGGCCTTACGTCTGTGCATTGTTCCACGCCCCGGGTGCCACGGGCGTCTCCGCACGCCTGTGCTTTCCGGGTGCATTTGACGATCCGCCTTGAGGTCCCGTA
>JBKHCL010000193.1:0-3198 GCA_046541875.1 Phycisphaerae bacterium
GACTTCGGCCTCCTGGCGGTCTTCTGCGCCGTGTTGTTCGGCATGAGCTTGCGGAACATCCGGCGGAAGTGGATCGTGTGAGTGTGCGACGTGATGAAGACCTCATGCTGGCCGCCGGGCAAGGCGATCTCGACGCCTTCGAGCAGATCGTCCTGCGTTACCAGGCCGGAGCGTGGCGCGTGGCCTACCGATTCACCGGCGACGCCGCCGAGGCCGAGGACCTCGCCCAGGATGCTTTTCTGAAGATTCTCGACGCAGCGTCCCGGTACAAGCCCACCGCCACATTCCGCACCTACTTTTACCGGGTTCTGACGCGGCTGTGCATCGACCATCGGCGCAAGAAGCGGCCCGTTCTCGCCGATCCATTGCCGAACACGCCCGACACCGCGTCTTCTCCTTCAGTGCAGGCCGACCAGGCCGAACGTGATGCGCTGATCCAGGCTGCGTTGAACTCCCTGCCCGCCGATTACCGCATGGCCGTGGTGCTGCGGTACTTCGAAGGGCTCAACGGAGCCGAGATGGCTGAGGCGATGGGGCGCAGCGTCAAGGCTGTCGAACGTCTGCTTGCGCGGGCCAAGTCCGAGTTGCAGCCGCAGCTGCGTCATCTTCTGGAATCGTGATCCGTTTTTCGAGGGGGATTTCCCGGACCTGTTCGTTTGTTGAGATAGGAGACATCCGATGCGCTGCGAGAACGTGCAAGAACAACTGAACCGCTTTGCGGCCGGCAACCTGCCGGTGACGGATCGCCGCAATGTGCAGGCCCATCTGGTCGAATGTGCGGCCTGTCGAGCGAAGCTGGCGGAGCTCGACGCCTTGGCCGGCGTTGTCGCCGGTACGCCGACGCCGCCCCTCCCGTCGGGGTTTGCTTCTCGCGTGATGGCGGTCGCCCGAAAGCGGCAGGAAACTCAACCCGTCGCCGTCTGGAACCTGCTTCGCTGGTGGCGTCTGGCATCCGGCCCGATGCACGTTGCCGCCGCTGCGGTGCTGATCGTCGGCTTGAGTGTCGGCGTGCTGCTGGGATGGACGTCCTCGCCGCAGACAGCACCGACCGAGACGGCGACGCAGACCGACCCTGTGGATGCCTATCAGATCGACTACCTCGGCGAGGCCCCGTCCGGATCGCTGGCCAACAGCTATCTGACGCTCGTTTCGACCTCGGATGAGGAAGGACGCTGACCATGTGGAAGAAAATCGCCCCCTTGCTGGTTGTGCTTTCGGTGGCCCTGAACATCGCGTTTATCAGTGTCTGGGCCATTCACGGGATCCGCGGGCATTGGTTCGATGGCGGAAGATGTGCCCGGGACAGCGGGAAAGCCGGCCCTTCGTGTCCGCTGCATCGCCGCCTCGACGTGACGGATGAACAGTGGAAACGGATCGAGCCGCGAATCGCGGAGTTCCGCACCCGGTCTCAGAAGATATGCGGCGAAATGAATCGCCTGCGAACCGAGTTGATTGACCTGATCGCGTCCGACAACCCGGATCGGCAGGCCATCGCGGCCAAGCAGGAAGAGATTCGCGCCGGGCAACAGCGGATGCAGCAGCTCGTGGTCGAACATCTGCTGGCGGAGAAGGACGTGCTCACCGCCGAGCAGCAGAAGAAGCTGTTCGATCTGATCCGTCAGCGCAGCGCCTGCCACGGGCCGGGCGGCATGATGGGTTTGTCGGGGGCAGGTGCCTCTCCCGGTAGCCAGAAGCACCATCCCCAGGAGTGACCGCTTGAGAAGCTTGGCCACCATCATGTGTCTGGCTGCCTTGGTCTACCTCGGTGGCTGCGCGGGACTGGATCCGTGGGGCGAATTCGGTTCGCTGCCGGAATCCCGCACGCAGCCGTTTGACGCGGAGATCGACGCGGAAGAATCGGCCGCGCGTGATTCGTCGGACTTCACGTCCGAACTGGCCGGGCGGACGCTGTCATTGGGCCAGTGCGTCACCGTTGCCCTGGAGCACAATCCGCGCACGGCCGAGTCGTGGCAGGCGATTCGCGCCGCAGCCGCCCGCACCGGGCGGGCCAAGGCGGACTATCTGCCCACCATCGGCTTCACGTCGAGTGCTGCGCGCGGAGACACGGCGGAACTCGACGGCAAGACGGACCACGGGACGCAGAACCGCTACGACGGCGTGTTCGGCCTGCGCTGGTTGATCTTCGACGGCGGCGGGCGCGAGGCCCGTGTGGATGCCGCGACGGCCGAGGTGCTGGCGGCGGGGTTTCGGCACAACACCGCCTTGCAGGATGTGGCCTTGCTGACGGTCGAGTCGTACTACAACCTGCTCGCCGCCCGGAGCTTTCGCCGGCTTGCCGATGAAACCGTCCGTCAGCGCGATTACCAGCTTCGCCTCGCCCGGGCACGGCACAAGGCGGGCGTGGTCAGCAAATCCGACGTGCTGCGGGCCGAGACAGAGAAGGCCGACGCCGAGCTGAACCTGGTGCGGGCGAGGAATGCCGTCGAGGTGGCAGGGGGGCGTCTTGCCAGCGCGATGGGCGTGTCGGTCTCGGCCAGCTTCCGGATCGCGGACCTGCCCGAGTCACACTACCAGCAGCAACTCGATGACGTGCGGGCTCTGCTCGGCGAGGCTGCGGGGAACCGCCCTGAACTCAAGACCGCGCTGGCCCAGGTGCGCATGCAGGAAGCCGCCGTGCGCCTGGCCGAGTCGCGATACTGGCCGGCGCTGGCTGTGGATACGGGTCTGGGGTGGATCGGCCGGAGTTTTCCGCCCGACCAGCGGCAGTGGAATATCGGGGCGGCGGTCGATCTGCCGCTGTTCACCGGGTTCGATCGCAACTATCAGCTTCACGCCGGCAAGGCCGATCTGGATCGGGCCCTGGCTGCCCGGCGAATCGTGCTTCAGGGCGTGGAACTGGAAGTCTGGACCGCCTACTGGCAGGCCATCGAAGCCAACCAGGCGATCGGTGCCGCCGAGCGGTTCGTCGCCAGCGCCGAGGAAAGCGCCCGGGTGGCCCAGGGCGAATACAAGAACGGCACCGGCACCATCGTCAATTTGATCGACGCCCAGACCCAACGCACCGTCGCCCGGGACCGCCTCATCCAGGCTCGACTGGACTGGCGTACGGCCGTCGCACGGCTGGAACGCGCAGCAGGCCGATCGGTAACCCAACAAGCCCAGCCGGTCGAACCGGAAGAAAGTGAATGACCTTGAAGAAGAAGACGAAACGAATCCTGCTGATCGTGGCGGTGCTGG
>JBKHCL010000194.1:0-3160 GCA_046541875.1 Phycisphaerae bacterium
CAGTCGCTCGCCGAAGGTGCCTCCGAAGCGGCCGCCAGCATCGAGGAGACCACGTCCAGCGTCGAGGAGATGACCTCGATGATCAAGCAGAACGCCTCCTCCGCCAACGAGGCCAAGTCCATCGCCGACTCGGCCAGCGAGTCCGCCCGCAAGGGCACCGAAGCCATGGAGCGGATGAGCAAGTCCATCGGCGACATCAAAACGTCCGCCGACGAGACAGGAAAGATCATCAAGACCATCGACGACATCGCCTTCCAGACGAACCTCCTGGCGCTGAACGCCGCCGTCGAAGCCGCCCGCGCCGGAGAGGCCGGCAAAGGCTTTGCCGTGGTCGCCGAGGAGGTTCGCAACCTGGCGATGCGATCCGCCGAAGCAGCCAAGAACACCTCCGAGCTCATCGAAGAGTCCGTCACCAACTCCGAGCGGGGCGTGCAGATCAGCGAAGAGGTCGGCCAGGCGCTCGAGGAGATCTCCGAGGGCAACCGCAAGACCAACGACCTGATCGCCGAGATCGCCGCTGCCAGCACCGAGCAGGCCCAAGGCATCGAGCAGATCAACACGGCTGTAAATCAGATGGACGAGGTCACCCAGAAAAACGCCGCCAACGCCGAAGAGTCCGCCTCCGCCGCTGAGGAACTGTCCTCCCAGGCAGAGGAACTCAACAGCATGGTGGAAGATCTTCAGAAACTCGTTGCCGCTTCGGATGGATCAAGTCGCTCGAATGTTCGGAACGGCAGCAAGAGAAAGTCAACAGCTACGCACCGGATGGACTCCGGCGCATCGGATGGCGGGCCGCCAAAGCCCGCCAAGGCTGATCCCCAAACGAGCGAGAAGGCCACCTGGACCCGGTCGCATTCGTCTACGAGCGGTGAGGACTCCTTCCCCCTGGAAGACGAGGAGAAGCTCAGCAAGTTCTGATCCAACACGGCGGGTACACGAGCCTGCCGATATACAAACCCCCGAGGTCCGCGGCGGTCTTTTCCGTTCCCACCCCGCCGCGGACCGCCCCCCCTCGCAGCCTTCCGTGCTGCCCCCCGGCAGGTCGGGCCCTCCCACGAGCCCGGCCTGCCAATCTCTTTGGTCAAGCGGATGGGTCCTGACGGTTGGTCTCACGCGCAGGAATGCAGCCCCGCCAGCAGGTAGTTCACCACGATCCAGCTAAACCGCATCGCCGCGGCCCCCAGCAGGCACAGCCAGCCCTCACAGCCGCAAAGGCCGGCGTTGAGGCTGATCTGCCGGGAGTCTACCACACACCCATGACAGGAGCGGTCGCGGCTGAGACTTTTCGGCAAGAAACAAGCGGCAGCAGGCCGATGTTCAGCCCATCTCTGCCGCGATGCGATGCTCTTGGCGGATGTTCTCGGCCAACTCTGCCGGGCTCGTCACGCGGGCATGTCGGCCAAACCCGAGCATCCACCGCTTGAACTCCACCGTGCTGCCGAGGTCGAAGGTCACCGTCACCGTCTGGCCGTCGTCGCTCACGATCCGCTGGCTGGGATGCCACTGCATCTCGCGCACGTTCGTGGCCGCCCAGCCACTGAACTCGGCCCGGATCCGCTGCGGGGTGTCCGCAATGAACACGCCGAACGCCCCGCGGACGTGGCCGGCCAGCGAGAAACCCTCCGGCTTGCGGAAGCCTCTCTCCAGCGGCGTGACGCTCTCGATCCGCGTGACCTTCAGCGTCCTCACCTCCCCGTAGCAGACGAGATGGCCGATGCAGTACAGCGACGCCTGCAGCAGCACCATGCCGTACGGATGGAACTCGCTGGTGACCTGCGTGCCCTTGCTGGCGGAATGATAGACCACGCGGACGGCCGTCTCGCTGAGAATCGCCTCGTTGAGCAGGCGGATCTCGCGGTCCTGCCCGGAGTAGTCGTGGCTGGCGAGATTCTTGATGAGAAACGCCTCGTCCAGGCCCTCGAAGTAGGTCAACGCTTTGGCCGGCAGCAGGGCGCGAATCTTCTGAATTGCCGTCTGCAGCCCGTCGCCGAACTGCGTGCCCGCCAGCGGCAGCAGCAACTGCTGCGAGAGGTACAGGCTGAGCATCTCGGTCATCGTCAGTTGAAGCTGCTGCGACTCGATGGTATCCCCGCTCAGCCGCCAGAACCGCTTGCCGCGATCGCGCTTCTCGTAGTCGATCGGGAAAATGTCCTGCAGTACGCTCAGGTCACGCTGCACCGTCCGCTTGTTGCACTCCAGATGTTGGGCCAGTTCATCGATGCTCAGGCCGTACCGGTGGCTCTGGAGCACGCAGATCAGCTCCCACTGCCGAAAGAGATTGTCACCACGGGCCATGTCGTCCTCGTTTTCCGGGGATGCGGCCGATCCCCTGCCTGGTTCGGTTCTGTCGAAAGACGCTTCAGCCGTCGCAGCAACGGCAGAGAGCTTTTGCAGAAAATCTGCAGAAAAACCGTCCGCCGCGACCGGACCTGTCATGGGTCGTCCGTAGGCTATACATCGGCAGGCGAGAGGGAGATCCGACAGCCGCTTACCGCAAAGGGGGCGCGGCGGCGTCGGCGAACGGGGGGACCCGGGTCAGCCATGGGGCGTCGGAGGGCGCCCCGGCCGGCCCGGCCATGAAAACCAAAGCCGGTGCCTCCGGGGGGGAGAGGCGCCGGCAAATGGATGGACGGAGCCGAACACGGTGACAGGGATGTCGGTGATGTTTTTTGCGATCAAAGGAGAGACATGAGTATTCACCGAGTTGCCGTCGATTACGCAGACCACAGCAAGACCACCCCGCGGCGGGTGCGCGTCACCTTCGGAGACGGCCATGAGCTGGAGGTGCGGGCCGACGGCGAGAGCCCGACGGTCACGCTGGCCTCGCCCGAGCAGAGCGTCCGCCTGACCACCGACGGGCGACACTGCCCCTACCGACGCGCTATCAACCTCCTGCGACTGCACATGCCCCAGGCAGCCCGGTAGAACTCGGGATGGTCGCGGAGCAGGCACCCGGAACCAAGCTCCGGAACCTGAGCCGTCGAAGCCCGAGGCGGTTGCCCAGCATCTGCCTTGCTCTGGCGGGGGACTCGCCTCGGACTTGCCGCAGAAGACTGGTTCCGCCCACGAATCTACCTGCCCAGGTGCGAACGGCGACGGAAAGCCGTCGGGGTCATTCCGCGGACCTTACGGAACGCCTGTGCGAACGATTCGGATCGGC
>JBKHCL010000195.1:0-3157 GCA_046541875.1 Phycisphaerae bacterium
CCCATGCCATACGAGAGGAGGATCGGGGCGGCATCAGCGCCAGAACTGCCACCATTTCTTCTTCGGCGGGTTCACGTCGCGTTCGATGCGGCGGGTGATGGTCTGGAGGCTGGGGAGTTTGTCGCGCATCGCCCGCAGGTGCGATTGGCTGAACTTCTCGGGTTGATGCTCGAAGGCGTCTCGGCCTTTGGCGGAAAGGAAGGCCTGGGGCGGCGGCATTTCGTCGTCGGCGTCGTAGAACTTCAGGGCTTCCTCGATGCAGAGGGCGGCATGCAGCCCGGTGCGCCGCGAGGCGACGGGGCCCTGCCCCGTGGCGTGCTCCACGAGAGTGTAGAACAAACTCAGCCATTGCGCCAGGCCGACGATGCGGCTGGGTTCGTCGGTCGGGTTGATCCGCTCGCTGTCGGGCCAATCCTCCGCCGGCGACCGATCGCAGATGAAGCGCATCGCGTGGGACTCCCCGCATCGGCTGCACTCGCCGACCAACTCAAACGGCTCGCCGGGGGTAAACGACGGGTGGCGCGGGGCAGGAACAAGTGGCCCCTTGCCGCATGCACGGCAAGGGGTCACCGAAAGGTAGTACATCACTTCATTGATCGTATGGGCCTGCAGGGGCTGCTCGGCGGTCATCGAGCACCTCGCGTGGCGGTGTGCGTTCGATCAGTTCCAGCCGTCGCCGCTGCCCCAGCCGTCGTCATCATCGTCGCCGCCGGTGCGGTCTTCTTCGCTGTCGTCGTCCCCTCCTCCGGTGGTATCGTCGTCCTCCGGTTCGGGTTCGGGCATGGGCTCAGGTTCAGGTTCGGGTTCGGGTTCAGGTTCAGGTTCGGGTTCGGGGGTCGGCCCGCCGCCGGTGTCACTGTCGGGCAGCATCGAGGTCAGCTCGTCGATGTCCTGCTGGGCTCGCTGCTGGATCTCGTTGAACTTCTGCTCAGCGTTGCCCTCGTTGATCTCGCCGCTGGTGATCCCCTCTGCCAGCTCCTTCATCGCCAGGGCACTTCGGCCGACCTTGGCGAATCCGCGGACCTTCCCGGGCAGTTGGGCCTTCCACACGCCATCCTTCGGCACGAACACCACAGCCGTCGAGCCGTCCGACTTGTTGGCCAATACCTTCTCACCATCCCTCTGGAACGTCAGGTCGTCCATCGGGGCCATGTCACTGCCGGGCTTGTTTTCCACGCCTCGGCTGAACATCTGGCCGGCCTCATCGAGGTTCGCTTCATCGGGGAGGGTCAGCCGACCCTCGTCGACGGCCCGCTTGATGGTCTCGACCGCGTCGGGGGCGTCCTCGACATGCTTGAGCCAACGAAACGCCATCGCCTCGGGCTTGTCGTAGTAGGCGGCCAGCTTGGCCGGGTCCTGCGACTGAGAAGCCTCCCGCAGCCGCTGGTAGGCGGTCTTCGCTTCCTCGACCGGATCGGTACCCACAGCCACCAGGTCCGCCCCGCCGGAGGACCCGCGGGTCTCGCCGCCATCGGTTGTGCCCGTCCGGCCGCCGCCGGTATCGCCGCCGGCATAGCTCTTGGCCCGCACGCCGTCCTGGCTTTCCAGCAGATCCATGTCCACGTCGACGGGGCGCATCGCCGCGACGCTGCCGTCCAGCTCAGGGTCGTACGTTTCGACGCGTTTCGGGTCGTTCGTGCGTCGCTTGCAGCCGGCGGCCGTCACCACCAACGCAGCCAGCAGCAGGAGTATCGTCCAACGCTTCATAGTACACCTCTCCAGGTTCGGGGCGGATGAGTCCGCCTTTTCCTATTGGACTCCGCCGGGGGGCGGTTGTTTCACACATCTTCTTCGTCGTCGCCGGTTTCCGCGAGCATCGCCTCGACCTCGCCGGGGCGGGCAATGCCCAACGCCGACAGCGCATCCCGCTCGATCATCGTTCGCAGCGTCTCACGCGGGACACTGGGCAGGTTTGTCCCCTGGGTGACCTCGTGGAGACGGTAAACGCTTTCAATGGCTTCGGAGGCGGTGGAATAGGGGAAGTCGCTGCCGAAGAGAACCTTGTCCATCACGTTGAACTGATGCGCCAACACGAGGGCGTTGTACGCCTGCCACGGACGACGGATAAGACCGGCCACGTCGCCGTAGACCCGCTCGTGTTTGCCCACCAGGGCAATGCCCTCCTCCACCCACGGATGCCCCAGCCCGCTGATAACAATGGTCAGCGTGGGGTAGTCCTGGGCGATCTCGTCCAGCAGCAGCGGACGGGCGTAGCCCATCGAGCCTTTCGCCGGAAAGTGCGTCCCGTGGGCCAGGAAGACCGGCACGTCGCGCTGGGCTGCCAGTTCGTAGAGTTTCATGGCGCGCGAGTCCGATGGGTGGTAGTTCTGGGTGGCCGGGCTGATGGTCAATCCGCGGAATTCGCTGCGGTCGAGCAGTTCGTTGGCCTCTTCGAGGGCACCGTCGCAGGTCGGGTCCACCGCGGCGATGCCCACCAGCCGTTCGCTGTGAGCGCCGACGTGGCGGGCAACCATCTCGTTGGGCACCGACGCGCCGAGGTGTTCGCTGACGAACCCCATCACCAGTGTCTTGGAGGCCGGGTCGCACGCCTTGATATGGTCGGCCGGTCTGGCCGAGACGCTCTCCCGGCCGGTCTGGCGACGCAGGTAGGCGGCGGCGTCCTCGCCGAGTTGATCGGGGTTGTCCCAAATGTGTGTATGGCAATCGACTATCATCGTCGCGTAACTCGCATTTTCGCTCCGGCCGGGCGCGGATCGCCCGACCAATGCGCGTATTGTAGACCCGCCACCGCCACCGTGCAAGACGGTTTGAGATCGAGCAACGCCGCCGGGAGGCGACATGATTTTTAGGCAGGGCGATCTGTGGTTCGTTTCGCTTCACCCTGCTTGCCCCGTTCAGCTATCTCGCCCGCAACAAGTTGCGGGCCCTACGGCTGAGACTCCGGACCGATGCTCGATCAGCGGTGGGATCCCCCGCACCAACGGGGCGACACTGCTTCAGACGAATCGCACTATCGCATTGGGTCGCCGGCGGAATGTGCCGCCCTTTCAGGGCTTTCTATTCGAGGCACGCAGTCCGGAGGCTTACGCCTCCGGCTACATCCTGGCCACCCCTTCGGGGCTCGACCACCCGCCGACGAAGGTGTCGTCTTCCGTTCGTGAGAGTTTCTGTCTACGAACAGGGCTACCCGATCAAT
>JBKHCL010000085.1:0-13927 GCA_046541875.1 Phycisphaerae bacterium
CCTTCCGCCCGCAACAAGTTGCGGGCCCTACGGCTTAGCCGCGCCGGTGCGTTCACGTGCATGGGCGGAAGCGCATAGGACGAAGCGGGTCCCTGCTAGCGTTTTTCGATCGCGGCCGGGCGCTGTTGGGCGGCGCGGATCCGGTCGACGTCCAGTTTTCCGGAGCGGTCGAAGCGGTAGATCCCGTTCTGCTCCTGGTACACGTCCGTCAGTTGCGTGTAGCAGTAGCCGAACATGCCCGGGTTGGCCAGCAGCACGCCGGTGAGGGCTTCGAACCGCCGATAGAACTCTTCCTCGGTGGTCGGCCGATCGCCGTAGCCCCAACTGGGCTCGCCCTCGGCGGCGTCGGGATTCCACCAGATTCCCCCGAACTCGCTGACGAAGAACGGCTGACCGCGATACGGCACGGACCACAGCCGTTGGCCCGGGCCATGCTGCCAGGCGATGTCTTCGGCCAATCCGGTGTGTCGGCTGGCCAGTTCGGCGGCGTCCTGGGTATAATCGTGGCAGTCCCATACGTCGGCGTCGGACACGCGATGGCAGTAGCCGCTGACGTCCAGGATCGGGCGCGTCGGGTCGGCGGCGCGGGTGGCGTGGAAGCAGCCGATCATCACATCGTCGTGCTCATCGATCCGGTCGATCAACGGCTGTTCGGTCTCGTTCAGCGGGCACCAGCCCACGATGCTCGGGTGGTTGCGGTCGCGGACGACCGCCTCGATCCACTGGGTAATCCACGTGGGGCGCGGGTCATGGAATTTCGGCAGGTGCCAATCCGCGAACTCCCCCCACACCAGGTAGCCCAGCCGATCGGCGTGGTAGAGGAACCGCTCCTCGAAGACCTTCTGGTGCAGCCGAGCCCCGTTGAAGCCGGCCTCCATCGAAAGCTCGATGTCCCGCTGCAGGGCCTCGTCGCTCGGGGCCGTGAGGATGCCATCCGGGTAATAGCCCTGGTCCAGCACGAGTCGCTGAAAGACCGGCTCGCCGTTGAGCAGGACGGCCTTGCCGTCAATGGCGATGCTCCGCAGCCCGGCGTAACTCTCGGCCTCGTCGAGAATGGTCCCGTCCGCGTCGAGCAGTTGGAATGTCAGGCCGTAGAGGTGCGGATCGTCGATGGACCACGCCCGGCGTCGTCCCTCGGGGATGTCCAGCACCAGAAGCGTGCCCATCGCCGATGCGGCGGAGCCGGCAGAGACGATCTCGCCGTCGTCGTCACGGAGTGCAACCCGGACGGCCGTCCCGGCGGCGGGACCTTTTACGGGCGCCTGGACGATGAATCGCCCATTGGGAAGGTCGGGCGTGATGACGGGTCGGTCGAGATACGATCGGCCTGTGCGTTCCAGCCAGACTGTCTGCCAGATGCCCGTGGTTCGCGTGTAGTGGCAGCCGTGATTGTGATACTCACGCGACTGCTTGCCTTGGGGCTTGATCTGCCGGTGGTCGTCGCGGGCGCGGACGGTGACGGTGAACGTCTCGCCCGGGGCGAACCGGTCGCCGAGGTCGATGGTGATGGGCGTGAACCCGCCGCGATGGCGGGCGACCTCTCGGCCGGCGATCCAGATGGTCGCGTCGTAATCGATCGCCTGGAAGTGCAGCAGCAGTCTGCCTTCGTCGGGCCAATCGGCGGGGACGGTGATCTCGCGGCGATACCAGACGGCAGTCAGGAAATCGGTATTGCCGACGCCGCTCAGTTCGCTCTCGGGGCAGAAGGGCACGGTGATCTCGCCGGCAAGGGGCGTATCGAGCAGTCCCCGCTCCAGGCCGCTGTCGCCGGGGTCGGTTTCGAAGCTCCATCGGCCGTTGCAGTTGAGCCAGTGGGTGCGGACCCATTGTGGTGTGGGGTGCAGGGGGCGTGGAATGGTCATGCGATATCCTCGTTTTCGATCCTGGAAAGTTCAGGGAGATGATACCGCCCGGTGGCGAACAACGCCAGTCTCCTGAAGTGGGCGGTTTCGGCATTTCGACAGGTCGCCATAGCGGTCTGAACATACATGCGCGCAATACAAATATGGCGTTAAGGCTTTGTGTAGCTTAGCGCAGGCTTAACAAATACCCCGCGCGGCCTTAATACATCCTTGTCATTGTCTTGACCGGAACGGGCTTGGTCGGTCTGTGTATGGCCGGGAAGCCGATGGGCATCAGAGAAAGGAGTCGTACATGGCTGCGTGCCAAAAGTGGATCGTCGGGGCGGTGGTCGCCTCAATGGCGGTAATGGCGGGGGCGGACGACCTGTCCGACCTCAAAACGAGCATGAAGGCCCTGAAGATGAAGCTTCGGGACCAGGAGCGACGCCTCGCGGAGATCGAGGATCAGCAGGGCAAGTTCCTGGACTTCATGAAGGAGGAGCGAACGGGAGGGGCCGGTGGCCCGAACGATTTCCGCGTCTTCTGGAAAGAAGGACTGCGATTCGAGAGCGGCGACGGGAACTTCAAGCTGAAAATCGGCGGCCGAGTGATGGCCGACGTGGGCTACATGGACGGGTCGGGGATTGAGAGCGATCTCGGCACCGATGCCCAGGACGGCGCGGAATTCCGTCGCGCCCGGCTGTACATGTCCGGGGAGATCTACCGGAACGTCGGGTACAAGGTGCAGGTCGACTTTGCCGACGAGGACGTAGCTCTCAAGGACATCTACATGCAGGTCAAGGACCTGCCCGCCGTGGGCACGCTGACCGTTGGTAAGCACAAAATGCCCGTCGGCCTGGAGGAACTGACCTCCTCGAAGTACATCACCTTCCTGGAGCGGGCGCTGCCCAGCGTGTTCGTCCCCAGCCGACAGTGGGGGATGTCGCTGAAGAACTCCGCCCTGGACGGCAAGCTGTTCTGGCAGGTGGGTGCGTACCGCCTCGCCTCGGCAGAACAGACCAGCGACGGCGGGTACAACTTCGCCGCCCGCGTGGCGTGGGCTCCGATCAACGAGAACAAGGGCGAGAAGCTCCTGCACATCGGTGGCAGCTACGCCCTGCAGTACATCGAAGACGCCGCCGGCGGGTCCGTTCGTCTGCGTCAGAGGCCGGAATATCACAACACGTCGATCCGCCTGGTGGACACCGGGAACCTCACGGACATCGAATGGCAGCAGATTTATGGCCTCGAGTTGGCGGGCACCTACGGGCCGTTCCACGCCTCGGGCGAGTTCATCGGCAGCACGCTGGAAGGGCAGAGCAACGCCGACAGCTACACCTTCTGCGGGTACTACGTGCAGGCGGGGTATTTCCTCACCGGCGAGCATCGGCCTTACAAGAAGGGCACCTTCAGCCGCGTCAAGCCCAAGGAGA
The DNA here is from genome assembly GCA_046541875.1 of Phycisphaerae bacterium. Classification (GTDB taxonomy): domain Bacteria; phylum Planctomycetota; class Phycisphaerae; order SM23-33; family SM23-33; genus CAZFPT01. The sequence goes on from JBKHCL010000085.1 coordinate 3,275, forward strand.
ACTTCAAGAGCGACTTCTCGGGGTTGGGTGCGTGGGAGATCGCCGCTCGCTACTCGTACCTGGACCTGCAGGACGGCCTCGCCAACGCCGATGCAGGCCAGGAGCACAATGTCACGGTCGGGCTGAACTGGTACCTCAACCCCAACGCGCGGATCATGCTCAACTACATCCGGGCGTGTGCGGATACCCGCGCCACCTCGAACGCCGCCGACATCGCCGCGGTCCGCTTCCAGGTGGACTTCTAAGACGTCGCCGGTGAGATTGACCAAGCTTTCCTTGTGTTTCGACATCGCAGATGATCCTTCTCATGCGTGTCGATGGGCCGACCGCCACCTTCCCAGGCGGTCGGCTCTTTTTTTTCGAACGGCGGCTGCACGTCGGTTCATGCTGCCGGCGGGTGTTTCGTGGCGTCGAGGGGTCTTGTCAAAACGCCGCCGGCGGCCTACCATGGCGGTCTTTCCCGTGGACCGAATTCCGCCGCGTCCGACACGGCGGATCAACCCGAACAGGACCCAAAGCATGGCCGCTGAAACAACCGAACACATGGAACAACTCGTCGCGCTGTGCAAGCGACGCGGATTCGTCTTCCAGGCCTCCGAGATCTACGGCGGGCTCAACGGTTTCTGGGACTGGGGCCCGCTGGGCATCCAACTGAAGAATAACATCCGCGACGACTGGTGGCGGACCATGGTCGAGTGTCCGCCGATCGGGCCCGACGGCAGACCCCTGCAGATCGTCGGGCTGGACTCGGCGATCATCCAGAACCCCCGCACGTGGGTGGCGTCCGGCCACGTGGACGGGTTCAACGACCCGATGGTCGACTGCCGACAGTGCAAGGCCCGCTTCCGCGCCGACAAGGTCGCCACCGTCACCTTCCTCGACGGGCAGAAGCTCATCGCGTCGATCGGCGTGCAGGCCGACAACGACCAGACCGCCATCGTCAACGCCCGGGCCGAGGTCAACAGCAAGACCCGCCGCAAGCTCGACAAGGCAGAGAACCTCGAAGCGAAGGTCGCCTTCCTTTCGGAACTTCCCGAAAACGTTTCGACGGTCTGCCCGGCCTGCGGGGAACAGGGCGCGCTGACCGAGCCGCGCATGTTCAACCTGATGTTCGAGACCTACGTCGGCGCGGTCCGTTCGGAAGAGGCCAAGGCCTATCTCCGCCCCGAGACAGCCCAGGGGATCTTCCTGAACTACCGCAACGTGCTGGACACCATGCGCGTGCAGGTGCCCTTCGGAATCGCCCAGATCGGCAAGGCCTTCCGCAACGAGGTCACCCCGCGAAACTACGTCTTCCGGTCGCGCGAGTTCGAACAGATGGAGATGGAGTGGTTCTGCCCGCCCGACGAGGCCATCCAGTGGTACGAATTCTGGAAGAACCAGCGGATGGAGTGGTGGAAGTCCATCGGCGTTTCGAGCGATCGGCTGATCTTCCGCGAGCACGACGCCGACGAGCTGGCCCACTACTCCAAGGCCTGCGTGGATGTGGAGTATCAGTATCCCTTCACCGCTCCGGGCCACGGCGAGCTGGAGGGCATCGCCCATCGCGGGTGTTTCGACCTGACCCGCCACCAAGTGCATTCCAAGGCCAAGATGGAGTACTTCGACCAGGAACTTCAACAGAAGCTCAAGGACGAAGGGCTCGACAAGGACGAGATCAAACAGCGCAGCCGTTACGTTCCGCATGTGATCGAGCCGGCCAGCGGCCTCACGCGCGGCGCGCTGGTGCTGCTGTGCGAGGCGTACACGCCCGACGACGACCGCCCCAGCGGGGTGTTCATGAAGTTCCATCCGCGGATGGCGCCGATCAAGGCGGGCATCTTCCCGCTGGTGAACAAGGACGGCATGCCCGAGGTCGCCCAAAAGCTCTACATGGACCTGCGCGATAGCTTCACCTGCCAGTTCGACGTCAAGCAGAACATCGGCAAACGCTACGCCCGCATGGACGAGGTGGGCACGCCGTTCTGTTTCACCATCGACGGCGACACGCTCGAAGACCAGACCGTCACCGTCCGTCACCGCGACACCCAGCAGCAGGAACGCATCGCCATCGACAAGGTCAAGGCGTTCCTGCACGAGAAAATCGGCGAGTAGCCGCCCGGCGGTGGTATGGGCTTCCAGCCCATGCATCCGTCCTGTTTCTGACCGACACTGCTCGGTAATGACGGGTTGAGGCGAAAGGTGTTTGTGAGACAGGGGGATGAAGAGGTCATGCATATGTCGCAGCCGAACCTGGTATTTCTGTTTTCCGACCAGCAGCGGTGGGACACCGTCAGCGGGCGAACCGGAGGGCGGTCGATTACGCCCAATCTCGACGCGCTGGCGTCGACCGGCGTGCGGTTCGACCGGGCGTTTTCCTGTCAGCCTGTTTGTGGCCCGGCGCGGGCGTGCCTGCAGACCGGTCAGTATGCCACGGAGGTCGGCTGTCACACCAACGGCCGGGCTCTGCCCAAGGACGCCACGACCATCGCCCACCATCTAGGCCGGGCGGGGTATCAGCGGGCGTACGTGGGCAAATGGCACCTCGCCAGCAACGACGGCCAGGAGGGCGAAGACTTCCGGACCCGGCCCGTTCCGCCCGATCGCCGTGGCGGATGGGACGATTACTGGATAGCCTCCGATGTGCTGGAGTTCACCTCGCACAGCTACGACGGGCACATGTTCGACGGCGACGGCAACCGCCGCGAGTTCCCCGAGGGGCGATACCGCGTGGACGCCACCACCGACTTCGCCCTGGAGTTCCTGCGCGAGAAGCGCGACCCGGATCGCCCGTTCGCGCTGATGGTCTCGTGGATCGAGCCCCATCACCAGAACGACCATGACCGCTTCGAAGGCCCCCATGGCTCGGAGGACCGTTTCGCGGATATCCCGCTGCCGACCGACCTCGCCGAAGCCGACGCCCAGGGCGATTACCCCCGGAACTGGGCGGATTACCTCGGCTGCTGCGCCAGCTTGGACGAGAACGTCGGCCGCCTCCGCCAGACGCTGGATGATCTGGGCATTGCCGAGGAGACGCTCATCCTCTACACGTCCGATCATGGGTGCCATTTCCAGACGCGCAACGCCGAGTACAAACGCTCCTGTCACGATGCGTCGCTGCACATTCCGATGATCGTTTCGGGCCCGGACTTCACCGGCGGGCGGGTGTGCGAGGAACTGGTGAGCCTGCTGGACGTCCCGCCCACGCTGCTGAAGGCCGCCGGTGTGACGCCGCCGGAGTCGATGGCCGGGCGGGCGCTTCAGCAACTGGTCGATGGCGATGTCGACCAGTGGCGTGATGAGGTCTTCGTGCAGATCAGCGAATCCCAGATCGGCCGGGCCATCCGCACGCCGCGCTGGACGTATTCCGTCAAGGCCGAGGACTACGAGCGGACATTCCACGACCAACCGCCCTCAGCCGAGGTGTACGTCGAGGATTACCTCTACGATAACCACCAGGACCCGGCCCAGTTGCACAACCGCGTCACCGATCCGTCGCTGGCTGAGATTCGCGACGAACTTCGCGCCCGTCTGCTTCGTCGTATAGAGCAGGCCGAGAACGCAACCCCCGAGATTCGCCCGCATCCCGGTTTCTGAGCGGGTCGCGGCGCGATACACTGGTGCACACAACGCCGGCCAGGAACGAGCCAACCGAACCCTTCACCAAGAGGATCAGAACATGGCTGAGACACCTCCCGATGTCCCGTCGCAGAACGATTCGCCCCGTCCGTCGCAGCCGCAACCTGCCCAACCCGTGATCGTTACCGCACCGGAGGCGAAGAAGCCCTCCGCGCTGAAACGCATGGCGATGGGCTTTCTCGCGCTGGTGTTCCTGATCTCCCTGGTGCTGAACGTCTACCTGGCCGTCTTCCTCGGGCTGCAGATGGCCGGTCCGATGGAAAAGCAAACCTACCTCCCCGGCGAGGACGAGACCGTCGTGGCGATGTACAAAGTCTCCGGCGTGATCGACGACGAATCCGCCGCCTGGTTCGAGACCTTCTACCAGGACGTCGTGAACGATGAGAAGGTCAAAGCCGTCGTGCTGCGCGTCAACAGCCCCGGCGGGGGCGTGGGGGCGTCCGACCGGATGTACGCCCGCGTGAAGGATCTCCAGCAGGCCGGCAAGCCCGTGGTGGTGTCCATGGGCACCGTCGCCGCCAGCGGGGGCTATTACATCGCCGCGCCGGCCGACGCGATCTACGCCGAGCACACCACCACCACCGGATCCATCGGCGTGATCGCCGGGTGGATGATCTTCTCGGGCACGCTGGAGAAACTCGGCATCGAGCCGGTCGTGATGAAGAGCGACAACGCCCGCGCGTGGAAGGACCAGCTCTCGCCGCTGAGCAAACCGTCCGATCGCCAGCGCGAGCATCTGCAGATGGTCCTCAACGACGTGCAGGACCGTTTCGAGAGCGTCGTGGAAGCCGGCCGGGGCGAGAAGATCGAGAAGAAGACCCACACCTACCCGCTGGAGGTGACGCGCGACGGAAACGCCGTGACCATTCAATACACTGAGACCGAACCGTACAATGGCAAGGTCTACATCGGCCGGAAGGCCCGGAAGATCGGCCTGGTCGACGAGATCGGCTACATCCAAGCCGCCATCGACAAGGCCCGCCAACTGAGCGGCGCGAAGAAGGCGTCCGTCGTGGTGTACCAGCGGCGCAAGGGTCTGCTGGATCAGATGATGGGCGGCCCGGCTGCCGGTGCCCAGGGAATGGGACGCGAGATCATCCAGGAGCTTCGCACGCCGAAGATTCAACTGATCTGGCGGGTGGAATAGCCCCGCGATGCGACGTCGGAGGTGTGCAGGTTGGTTGGGTGTTCTGGTGGTCGTGTCAGCCGTCGCTGCCGCGCGGGGGGAATCTCCCGCTCCCGGACAGGTGGACGCCGCTGCCGGGCGGGCCGTGGCGTTTCTTCGCAAGCAACTGCATCCCGAGCTTGGTCGATGCGTGCATGAGTACGACGGCAACAACGTCCGCTTCGGCGGGCGGACCGGGCTGATCGCCTACACGCTCGCCTCGGCAGGGCAGGACCCCCGCAAAGACGCCCGCCTGCAGGCCGCCCTGCGTTGGTTGCGGGAGGCCAAGCTCACCGGCACCTACGCGGTGGCCACCCGCGCGATGGCGCTGTCCGGCGTCCGCCAAACGCCCCGGCGATTCACCGCGATGCAGGCCGACGCGAAATGGCTCGTCCAGGCCGCGGGTCGGGACGGGCGATACACCTACACACCCATCGAGAAGACCTCCCGAACCTACGACAACTCCAACGCGCAGTTCGCCGCACTGGCGTTGGACGCGCTGGCCCGTCGCGGCGTGGAGATTCCGCCGGCCTACTGGCAGACGGTTCGCCGCTGGTGGCGATCGCAGCAGCAGGTCGACGGGGGGTGGGGGTACCGCATCCCGCGGGGCATGATGCGCGTGCGCAGCTACGGTTCGATGTCGGCGGCCGGGCTGGCGACGCTGCTGACCTGCGACGCGCGGGTCGCCTCCGACGACGTGGTCCGCTGCCGGGCGTCCCGCGCGGGCGAGCCGGTGCGCGACGCGATGGGTTGGCTGGCGAAGAACTACACCGTCCGACGGAATCCGGGCAAGGGCGTGGAGTGGTATTACTATTGGCTGTTCAGCCTCCAGCGGGTGGGGCTCACCAGCGGGCGGAAGCTTCTGGGCGAACACGACTGGCGGGCCGACGGCACGCGCGAGCTGCTGCGCCGCCAGCGGTCCGACGGAAGCTGGGGCCTGGGAAACCGGATCGAAGAAACGTGCTTCGCGCTGCTGTTCCTGGCGAAAGGGCGTCGGCCCGTCGTGGTCAACAAGCTCGAATTCGCCGGGCGGTGGAACACCCGCCCGCGCGACGCAGCCAATCTGACCGACTGGCTCTCGCGGACGTTCGAGACGCCGATGAACTGGCAGATCGTCAGCCTCGACGCCAACGACGTCGACTGGCGCAGCGCGCCGGTGCTGTATCTCTCCGGGGCCGGCCCGCTCGCCTTGGGCGACAAAGACATCGCCCGCCTGCGACGCTACGCCCTCCGCGGCGGGTTGATCCTCTCCGAGGCCGCCTGCAACAACGGCGATTTCACGCTGGACATGCAGAAGTTCTACAAACGCATGTTCCCCGATCTGCCGCTGCGACGCATCGAGGCCGACGGCCTCCTGCGGACCATTCAGTACAAACGCCCGGATTTCAAGGGACTTCTCGTGCACAACGGTGTTCGCCCATTGGCGGTACACTGTCCGGAACAGATCTCGCTGGACCTGCACCTCTCACGCGAGGACAAGGGCGCCCGCAGCTTCGAGATCGCCGCGAATGTCCTGCTGGCCGCGACCGATCGCTCGCCTGCCGACGCCCCCCAGACGCGCCCCTGGCCGGCGGCGGTCAAACTGAAAAAGCCCCGCGCCACGCTGCGCGTCGCGACGGTCAAACACGCCGCAAACTGGAACCCCGAGCCGCTGGCGATGCAACGGCTGGCGCGCGAGCTGGCCGCCAGACACCGCATCGCCCTGAAGCTCACCCCCGGCGTGACCATCGAGAAACTCACGCCCGCGAAGCATCCCATAGCCGTGATGACCGGCACCGGCGCGCTGCAGCTCTCGGCCGATCGGAAGGCCGCTATTAAAAAATATGTCACTACCGGCGGGACGCTGGTGATCGACGCTGCCGGCGGGGACGACGCCTTCGCCCAGTCCGTCCGCAAGGAGATCCTCCCGCTGCTGCCCCGTGCGTGGCAGAGCACGCTCACGCTCGAGCACGATGTGTACGCCAAGGGGTTGGCCCCCATCAAGCGGGTCCGCTATCGGCCGGCGACTGCGCGCACTCGCGGCGAGGAGGCCGACAGACCCGCCGTAATCGGCGTGGAAACCGACGGCCGCGTGGCGATTTTCTTCAGCCCGCACGACTGGACCGCCGCCATGCTCGGAGCGGGCAGCGCAGGGATCGACGGGTACGCGCCCGCCTCGGCCCGGGCGATTCTTACCAACATCCTCCACTACGCCGCCCAAGCCGAGATCGCCTCGGCCGCCATCGAGGAGTGACACGTTGCCGGCCGACCTCATGGACCTTCAGGCCGCTGGGTGCTATGATCCGTTCGTTCACTGAGGACTCAACCCGGAGAGGTGCACGATGAAAACGGTTCACTGGGGTACGATCGGCTGCGGCGACGTGTGCGAGAAGAAGGCCGGCCCGGCGCTGTATGGCGTGGATGGTTCGGAGCTGGTGGCCGTCATGAGGCGGACGCGCGAGAAGGCCGAGGACTTCGCCAGACGCCACAACGTCCCGCGGTTCTACGACGACCAGGCGGCGCTGCTGGCGGATCCGGAGATCGACAGCGTCTACGTTGCAACGCCGAACGATACGCACCTCGAACCGGTCCTGGCGGCCGTCGATGCCGGTAAGCACATCCTGGTCGAGAAGCCCATGGCCCGCAACACCGACGCCTGCCGGCAGATGATTGACGCGTGCGAATCAGCCGGTCTCGTGCTGGCCGTGGCGTACTACCGCCGCTGCTACCCGACCATCCTGCGGGCGAAGGAGCTCATCGACAGCGGCGAGCTTGGCGCGGTTCGGACGCTGCGGATCAACGACGAGTTTCCGCTCAGCCATCGGCTGGATCTGTTCCACTTCCTCTGCGGCGACGTGACAAGCGTGTGGGCGAAGACCGAGGAGTTGCCCGCCGGCCATCACGCCCCCCAAGGCGCCATGCTGCACGTGACCGATGTCGACGGGGCCGAGGGAATTATGAGCATCGGCTGGGAGGAGAAGCTCGCCCCCGAGACGGTGGACATCGTCTGCGAGAATGGCGAGATTCACATCACCGATCTCAAAAAGGGCACGCTGAGCGTGATTCGTGACGGCCGGGCGACGCCGGAGGATCTCGGACCATTGCCGGCGACGCACTGGGGGCTGGTGGAGAACTTCGTGAAGCACATCAACGGGCAGGCGCCCCTGGCGTGCGACGGCGTGGAAGGGCGGAAGTCCACGGTGATCCTCGACATTGTGAATCAACTCGACGCCGACAGCGACCCGGTCACACCGGACTATTCGTAGTGAGAGATCGCCTTGTGGCATGGGGCGTCCACCCCATGCGAGCACGGCCTGGAAGGCCGTGCTACAACCGTAGGGCCCGCAACTTGTTGCGGGCGGATGGCTTATGCCTCTGTCTTTTCGGTATCGGTGAGCGAGAGGTCTAGGTGGTCGGCCGGGTTCGCCGCAACAGCTCGAAGTTGCAGATGCGGACGGCCGGCAGGTGTGAAGCGGGGTCGACCACGAGTTGGTTGGCCTGGTCGATCGAAAGCAGCAAATGCGTGCCGCGCAGGTTGAGATCTTCCACGCCGACGCGGGCGAGCAAATCGCGGCCATGCTGCATCACGCGGAAGTAGGTGGTCTCGTCGATGCGTCCGGAGCGGTAGGCATTCAGGGCGCTGATCCCGTCGTAGTAGTTCTCATCCTTGACGGCGAGCAGTTCGTCGGGCCCGTTCCAATAGCCCCAGAGAATCATGTAATCGTGGTAAGGCCGCAGGATCGGCTTGTCGTCGGGCGTGCGGATTTCCGCGTGCGACTCGAACCGGGACGCGTCGAAGATGTTCTCAGCCAGTTGCGACCGCGTTCCGGTCATGTAGATCGCCCGGGGATACGTGACGGCCACGTTGGCTGCGTCCAGTTCCATGTTGAGCGAGACCTCTTCGAATGGGCTGTTGTAGCCGTGCTCGATGATAGCGCGTTCGTCGTCGCGGAAGGGGTCCATATCGGGCATGAGCCCCACGCGCGAGACCTTCCAGACGAGATGGATGTTGTCCTTGGTGACGGTCTCGTAGACCTGGTCAATCCCGCTGAGGCGGGTTCGCGGCGTGCGTCGCCACCGCTCGGGCAGGAAGTAATCGAACAGCTCGGCGTCCTTGCCGACCACCCAAAGCCTTCCGCCGGTGCTCTCAATGCGCCCGTGAACGTACGAGACGCCGAAGATCTTCATCGGCTGAAGGTGCGGGGGAAACTCGCTGTCGGCGTGGAATCGGTAGGCCTGTTTGACGAGATACTTCTGCCGCTTGTGGGCTCGGATCTCGCGTTCGTGCTCGGGCGTGCGTTCGAGCAGCTCGAAGTCGACCATGGCGTAGATCGGTTGGCCGGCACGATCGGTGGTCAGCCCCTCGCCGTCCGGGCGAACGATGACGTGCTGGGGCTTGTTGTCCCGAACGGCCATTCCCTTTGCCGCCAACTCGTGGTTGCAGCGTTGCACGAGCCGGACCATCTCCTCGCGGGGCAGCAGGCCCTGGGTCATCGCTTCGGCGGCGTCGATGCCCTTGACCCACTCGTAGATCACGGCGTAGTTGCGGTTGGCGTCCAGCTCGATCTCGGTGTGCGATTCGAGCTTGCTTTCGAGTTTGTAGCTCTTGCGTCCGAGTTGCTTGGGGTCGATGCGCCGGCGGGGCACATAAATCGCCAGCGGCCGATGGGTCAGAAACGGCTCGGGCGAATCGTCGCTTCGGCGGCGGAGCTCCTCGACCAGCGAGAACTCCTCGAAGGGGCTGTTGAACTCGGCTGTCTCCATGTCGCGGGCCTGGGTCTCGCCCGGGACGTCCTGGCCCATGCGGTTCCACTTGAGGACGATATCCCGCTGTCGGCCGGCGACGGGTTTGGTGGTGATCCGGTAAACCATGCTCGTCCCGCCGAGGCGCTTGGAGTGCGTTCGGAACCAGGCGTCGTCCGTCCAGTAGTTCGCCGGGTCCAGCACGTCGGCCAACGTCCTGCCATGGCGGGTGAGGTACAGGTCGTCACCACCGGGCAGTTGGATGTGGCGGTATTCCACGTCCAGCACACGAAGCGTGGAGGAGGTGACAGGCTCAAAAGCGGATTCGGTCAAAGGGTGGTCCTCGGTCTGGTGGGTTGTCCGGAATCGCATCGGCGTGCGGCGAGTATGAGTTTAGCCGATTCGTGCGGCGCGACTCAAGCGGGCCTCGGCCGGGGCGCCTCGGTGCGTGCAGAGAAACGCCCGCGGGTGTGGGGAGGCCCGCGGGCGTCGTCCGTCCGTGGGGAGGACGGGTTCATCAGGGGGAACCGGCTGGCCGGGTCAGAACTCGGCCAGTTTCTTCTCGTCGTCCATCGGGAAACTCTCCTCGGTGGAGGCGGGCTCGTTGGCCTGCGCCTTGGCGTGCGAGGCGGGCTTGCCCTGGGAAGCCGGCTTGCGGGACTCGGCCCGGTAGGTCTGCGAGGCGGGTCGGTGCGTGGCTGACCCTTCGCCGTCGACGCCGCCGACCATCGCCTGCAACTCGCCCACGACGCCCTTGAGTTCCTCTGCCTGGGCGGAGAGTTCCTCGCTGGCGCTGGCGGACTCCTCGGCGTTCGCGGCGTTCTGCTGCGTGACGCTGTCGAGTTGCGTGACGGCCGTCGAGATCTGCTCGATGCCCTGGGCCTGCTCGTTGCTCGCTGCGGAGATCTCGTGGACCAGGTCGTTGACCTTGGCGCTCTGCGTGGCGATCTCCTGCAGCACGGAGGCGGCCCGCTCGGTGATCTGCACGCCGTTGTCGGACTTCTTGACGGACGTCTCGATCATCTCGGCGGTGCTCTTGGCGGCTTCGGCGGATCGCATCGCCAGATTGCGGACTTCCTCGGCGACCACGGCAAAGCCCTTGCCCGCCTCTCCGGCGCGGGCGGCTTCGACGGCGGCGTTGAGCGCCA
>JBKHCL010000196.1:0-3088 GCA_046541875.1 Phycisphaerae bacterium
TCATTCGGTCTGTGGGGATTGACAGAACACCCGCCAGGCGAGACAATGGCACGCCACGAGAGAGCGTTCTCTTCCGCCGCGGGCGTAGCTCAATGGCTAGAGCGTCAGCCTTCCAAGCTGAATGTTGTGGGTTCGACTCCCATCGCCCGCTGTCCGACACCAAACGCCTTCGGTTGACACCCGTCGCCCGAAGGCGTCTTTGTTGCGCCCGTGTCGTGAGTTACGAACCCCATCCCGCCAGCGCTCAACGCCCGGGTCTTGCCACGCCCTGCCACCCGTTGACTCCCCCGGACTGCCTTCCGTGCAAGGATTCGTACAAGCCCCGAAATCCTCGTGCAAGCTTTCGTGCAAGGACTGGGCCGTCAGATCAACTGCGAGAGGAACGTCCGGGCGGGCACCACGATTGGCCCATGCGGGCTGGCGAAGCAGTCCGCATCGACGTAATCCAAGTCGATGACCACCTGGAACGCGAAGGGCGCTTTGACCTGTTCCTGGTACGTTCGCAGGGCTGGGCTCAGCAATGTTTCGCTGCATTTGACCTCAACCAGGAACCACGGCTTGCCGTCACGAATCACGGCGAAATCGACCTCCCGTTTCTCTTTGTCACGCAGGTACGCCAATTGGAACTTGCCCAGGCCCAGGTCATTCCAGCCATCGACCGCCTTGAGCAGGTGGCAGCCGACGAACGTCTCAGCCCGACTGCCCTCATCCTCGATTTCCGCCCAATCGCGCAAGAACCACTTCGGCTCCTTGCGAAGCGAACGGGTGACGTTCTTGAACCAAGGCTTGATCAGGAACCCATGATGGAGGCTACTGAGCGTGTCCACCCAGCGTCGAACCGTGTCCACCGACACCTGCACAGCTTTGGCCAGGTTGCTGAACGTGATCTGCGAACCAGATCGGCTGGCAAGTATCCGAGCCAGCACGCTGATCTGGTCAAGCTGCTGCACCTGCGTCAGGTCACGAAGGTCTTCACGAAGCAGTTGCTGAGTGCGAAGTGTCTGCCAGCGGCGGCTGAAACGCGGATCACGTTTCAGGTATGGCTCCGGGTATCCGCCATGCTGCCAGAGGGCGTCGAAGTCCGTTGCCTTGGGCTTCTTCGGCAGGCGGACGATCCGCTTGGGATCAGGGAGATCAAGGCGGACGATCTCAGCCACCGAGAATGGGTGCATGTGGTAGAGGAAATACCGACCCATCAGGCTGTCGCCGACGCGGCGGTAGGTGTCGAGTCGGCTTGATCCGGTGACCAACACGCGAACCCGATCGGCATAGCTGTCATAGAAGCCCTTGAGGAACTGCTTCCATCGTGTGTACTTGTGGAGTTCATCGAACAGCGCGACTGGCGGTGAGTCCCTAAGTTGGTCAAGCCCCAACTGCTCAGCCATGGCAGCAGGCCCGGCGAGGATGGAGGCCTGATCGTCCGTGTTGTCCCAGTTGGCGTAACTGTCGGCGTGGTTACGGCAGGTGGTGGTCTTGCCGACCTGTCGAGGCCCGCTTACCAGAGCCATCTGCCGGTGCTGGGCCAAGTGCTCCGCGAGGATTCGGTCGTAAAAGCGTGTGACGAGTCTCATGTCGACTATTTTCGCCGGTATCGTAAAATAGTCAAGACCATTTTACGATGGCCACGAAAATGGTCAGGCCGAGATGAGGGCCTCAGCACGGCATGGAGAGGGGCTGGTCGGCTGTTTCGCTCGCTGGTAAGCCAAAGGCAGACAACGACTCCACGGCACCGGCTACGTCGAGCAAGGCCGGTCCGTGCAGGCGTTCATGGTCAGTTCCAGGCTGCTGTGCCGCATGGCGGGCATGCAGACGGGCTGCGAAAACGTGCTCAGTCCGTATCGCCATCACTTCTCCCGTCACACCGTCGTCCAGCGAACCCGTTGTGTGTTCGTTGTTGTTGCACCAATTCAGGAACGGGAGTCTCTCGCTCGTCGGCGCAATTCGGTCGGCCTGAGGCCGAATTCCTTCTGAATGTCGCGGCTCATCTGGGAGAGACTTGGGAACCCGGTTCGGTCGGCGATGGCGGCGAGCTTCAGTTCGGTACTGATGATCAGTCGACGTGCTGCATCCAGTCGTGCGCGCCGGATCTCCTCGCCCGGAGTGCGGTCGAGGACCTCGGTAAACCGGCGGTAAAGAGTCCGTCGTGAGACATTCATCGATTCAACGAGTTGGTCGATACTCGGAGGATCCTGCGTCTCTGTGCGAATCCGCGAGACGGCCTGGGCGACCAGTGGATCGTCGATCGCCAGCACACTGGTCGAGGCCCGTTCGATGACGCCCAGCGGCCGCAATGGAGCCGGGGGTGGTGAAGACTGGTCTTCCATCATCGCCGCAAGCAGCGCGGCGGCATTGTGGCCGAGTTGTTCGTAGTCCAGGGCGATGCTGGAGATGGTGGGGTTGCACGACTCGCAGAGACATTCGTCATCGCCCACACCGATAACGGCGACATCCTCAGGTACTCGCAGTTCGGCCACCCGTGCCGCCTCGATGGCCCGCCAGGCGTGCTCGTCGTCGATGCACATCAGCCCCAGGGGGAGCGGCTGCCGGCCGAGCCAATCGGCCAGATCGGCGATTTGATCGTCGAGCACCCACCGCTTGCGTCGGCGGGTTCGGGGACCGATGAGGAACACGGGCGGTTCGATCCCGTTTTCATCGGCCTGTTGCAGGAATCCCTCGACGGTCTCGGCTGCATCGAGGCGAAAGTCCTCTCCTGTGGTAAAGACGGCCATCCGGCGCAGGCCCCGGTCTCGCAGATGCTGGAATGCCTGCCTTCCAACGGCTTGGAAGTCGTGCGTCACGGTGGGTTTGTCCTGCGTTCCCCGGTTTCGCGTGAGATGGACGCTGGGGCAGGTGACCTTTTTCAGCATGGTTTGGGAGTCCATGGAGGCGTCTGTGAGCACGCCATCGGCGTCCCGCCCCAACTTGCTGACCGGCAGCGGCCAATTGTGGTAGCGAAGGATCATCAAGTGCCATCCTCCCCGTGAGGCGGCAAAGCGGTTAACGCCGCGAAGAACGCCCCGAAACTTCCATCGTCCCGGGTCGAAGGCGATCAGAATCCGGGGAATCGAGCTTTTCGCTCGCGTGGAAT
>JBKHCL010000086.1:0-13787 GCA_046541875.1 Phycisphaerae bacterium
TTATTGTATGGGGTCCGTTCGGGGGCGGCAACGACAAAAGCGGCCGAAAACCGGCCGCGTGTGGGGCGAATTCTGGTGGCAGGGCGGTCTGTGGTTCGGTTCGGCCTGCTTGTTCCCCCGTTCAGTTCTCTCGCCCGCAACAAGTTGCGGGCCCTACGGTTCGGGACCGCTGCTCGATTCGCGTAGGGTCAGCTTGTCCCCATGCGCTGGACCAATTCCATGTTGGAATAAGGTGGAACCGTCGGCATGGAGTCACCCCCGGCTTGAGGCCGGCTCGATCCAACCATCGCGATTCAGTGCGTCCCACGCGATCCGCACGTGTTCGGGCTTGAACATCTTCTTGCGGTCATTCCAGGCGTAGGTCTTATCGAGGGCATCATCCAGTTCCCTCGCGCCCTCGTGGCGCGCTACCCAGTGCACTGTGGAGAGCAACTCCATACCGTAGGGCGTCTCAAAGCCTTCGATCAGTTCGGCTACGTGGTCGAAACGCTCGTGAATCCTTGGGTGATCCTTCAGGAACTCCTCAGCGGCTGCGACCGCTTCAGGCTTCGGTTCGATCGGCTTGTCCGGTTTGTCGGCGGCATCGCCGTAGCCAATAATGAAGTGGCCTTCAATGTGGGTCAGGACGTGGCGTAGATTCTCGGCATAGGGTCCGTAAGGGCCTTTTGTGAAATTCAGACGCAAACTGTGTCCCGACTCCTGCATGAAGTACATCAGCTTGTGTATCTCAAGCAGGGTCACCGTTGGGTCCATCACAGCCGCGAGATAGCGCCGCATCAGCCCCAGCAGCAACGCTCGTCCCTCGGTCATGTTCGGCGGCTTGCGGTCCTTGGCCATCTCTTCGGCGGACGGTGCGCCTTTGGGCTCGAACAGCAGCACCTGCACGTCGGGTAGTCTGTCGAAGGCCTGCTCGATACGCGGTCGCACTTCGGTCCAGTCCAAGCCGCCCAGGCCGCAGCCGAGCGGAGGAACCGCCACCGAGGAGATGCCCAATCTCCGTACTTCATCGACCAGCGCTTCCAGACCTGCTTCAATGTATTCCAGCCGGCTCTTGCCGCGCCAGTGCTTCTTCGTCGGCAGGTTGATCACGTAATGCGGCGGTTCGAGGCGGCCGAGATCATGCGTCAAGACCTGACCCGGCTGTAGATCGCCGCGCTTGCAGGCGGCCTCATAGGCGCGAAACATCTCCGGGAACGCCTTGCTGAACTGAAGCGCGATCCCGCGCCCCATCACCCCCACGCAATTGACGGTGTTGACCAGCGCGTCTGCCTTGGCCTTGAGTATGTCGCCTTGTTGTAAGGTAATCATATGACGTTCCTTCCAGTCAGTAGTACCAGCTTCTCTCCACCACCACCGGGGGCTGGTGCTCCGCCTCCGCGATAGCTTGTGTCACCTGACCGGCGACACGTTCGTCGATGACGCCGATCCGTTCAACCAGCCGCCAGGGAAACGACTTGTGGACCAGAAATTCGGCCTGCTTGCCTTCCTTGACAACCATGTCCCTGAAGTCAGTCGATTCCACCGCCGTCCAGTTGACCTCCCCGAGATGGTCCAACCCCGTGTAGAAGTTGGCGAGGAAGCCGCCCGCATTGCGGTCGCTGAAGGCCCACCGCCGTTCCTGGCGGTCCGCCCATTCGACAACGGCGTGCAGGTCAGCTTGGAGATGCACGATCGGATGCTGCCCGCCTCGATAGTTCAGGTCCGGATGGTTGCCCATATGCAGGATGTAGAGCATGATCGAGCGAGGACAAAAGTAGAACGGCACGTAGTCGCCGACGTGCGTGCCCGGATGGCAGTCGACCACGATTTCTCCAAGTCGCCGCTGCTTGATGTGCGACATGCCGACCACGTCAGAGTCGAGCTTCTTCTCGATCCGCTTGGCGTCCGACCACAACCGACGAGCATCAACGATCTGCGGGAGGTTTTGCAGATGCGTGATATGGTATATCTTCGGATTGGCCGGTAGTCGTGCCACGTCAGTCCATGCCTTCACCTAAAACCGTAATCTTCTCCACAGCATAGTCAATGCGTGTCAGCTTGTCCCCATGCGCTGGGCCAATTCGATGTTGAAATAAGGTGGAGCCGTCGGCAAGGGGAACGTTTCGGCTGCGGTTGCGAACGGAGCCCGGCGCAACAGCAGCATTCTCGTCGATGGAACGCCCATCACCTGTACTGATCGCATCGTCTATTCGAGGCCTGGCAAGGGCCTTCCACTCGGTCGCTGCGGGCTTATTGTATGGGGTCCGTTCGGGGGCGGCAACGACAAAAGCGGTCGAAAACCGGCCGCGTGTGGGGCGAATTCTGGTGGCAGGGCGGTCTGTGGTTCGGTTCGGCCTGCTTGTTCCCCCGTTCAGTTATCTCGCCCGCAACAAGTTGCGGGCGGAAAGACTCCTGCCAACGGTTGTGCGCGTTCTATCCCCCACCTGACGGTGGGGGCTCTCTGGGAGGTTTTTCACGGATCGGCAAAGCACCGGCGTGAGGACACGCCGGTGGCGTCCGAGCCATAGGATCCGCCGGAAGAATTGGCCCGGTTTCTCTACAACAGGGAGATTATCTGCGCGACATACCGGCGGGCCTGCTCCAGGGCCTCGGAGCGCGAGGTGAGTTGCTCGTTGAGCTGCTCTTCGTAGAGGCTGTGCAGGACAGCCCCAATCGCGGGGCCTTCGCGCAGACCCATGGCCATCACGTCCTGGCCGGTTACCCAAGGGCGGGGCTGAACCGTCTCGGGTGGGATGTCCCACGCCCGCGCCCACAGCGCCCGGGTGGCGGTTGCTTCACCGGTGACCTGCATTTCCCGCGTCCACATCAGCGGTTCGAGTCGGCTGCAGTGTTGGCTCGCGCGGAGGCGTTTCAGGTCGGCCAGCGTCAGTTCATCCGCCCGCGTCCAGTCGTCGGCGTGCTCCCCCAGCCACTGGAGGCCGTCGCGGAATTCGTTGGACGTGCCCCACCGCCGCGTCATGGTCGAAATCGCTCGTGACGGCAACTCACACGTCAGCGCCGCCAGGGTCAACAGCAGGTCCTCCCGGTCGGCTAGGTCGCGCACGCGCTGCAGACCCGCCTGCCATCGCGCCGGGCCACGGTCCCCGTCGAGCAGTTCGCCCAGGACGTGCTCGGCCAGTCTCAACCGGTGCATCAGTTCCAGGGCGTCGGGCGCGCCGGCGTGAGAGAGCATCTTGCTCAGCTCGTCGAAAATCCGCTCGCCGCTGATCCGCTCGATGCTCGCAGCCTGCCCGGCGATGGCGTCGGCGGTGACCTCGTCGAGATGAAACCCCAGCCGCACGGTGAACCGGACCGCCCGCAGCATTCGCAGGTAGTCCTCCGCGAAGCGGTCCTCCGGTGTGCCGATCGTCCGCACCAGGCCGCGCTCGAGGTCGGCCTGGCCGTCGACGTAGTCGATCACGGTCTCGGCGATCGGGTCGTAGAACATCCCGTTGATGGTGAAGTCCCGCCGGTGGGCGTCTTCCTCGGGCGAGGAGTATTCCACGCGGTCGGGGCGTCGCCCGTCGGAGTAGGACACGTCCGAGCGAAACGTGGCGACCTCTACCTGCCGGCCTCCTTTGAGCACGATGGCCACCCCGAACTGCGCGCCCACCAGCAGCACTCTGCCGAAGAGACTCTTCACGTCGTCGGGGGTCGCGTCGGTGGCTACGTCGTAGTCGTTGCTGGGTCGCCCCAGGAGCATGTCGCGCACGCAGCCTCCGGCGAAGAGGGCCTGGTAGCCCGCCTCGCGCAGGGTCCGCACGACCCACAGCGCCACTTTTTCCGCTGCCGCGTTGGACATGTCCCGATTCTACGCCTTTCGCGGCGATCCTGCCACGCTCGGGTTCAGATGGGCCGGGATCATCTCCTCGCGACGCCGGCGGTTGGCGAGAATCGCCTCGATCACCAGCAGGAAGATTACCACCATGATTCCCAGGTCCCACCAGTTGGTCCCCTCCGCGTCGGCGGCGGCTGCGGCGTGTACCTCGGCCAGCGAGGTTCCGGCGTATACGTGCTCGAGGCCTCGCTTCCGCAGGCGGCTTCGCAGCTGCTCGATGTCCATCGTCGCCAGGTTGCTCTCGGGCCCGTGGGCGTTCACGGCGAACATGCCGCGGGCGGATTCGCCCGCCGGACCGGCCCCTTCCACCTGCCAGGTGTACAACCCGGGGCGATCGGTCCGGGTGAAGGTGGCCGACCCGCCGGCGAGCCCCAGGGTGACGTACTTGCCGCTGTCTCCGTTGGGCGAGGGCAGGTCCACGCGCACCACGGGCGAGGCCCCCTCGGGGGCGCTGTCCAGCCCGTGGGGGGTGATGGTCACCGGTTGACCCACGGCAAAGGTTCGGCTGCGGTCGCGCCGTCGGCGTGCCTGCATCGCCGCGCGCTTGACCATGGGCAGGAAGATTCCGCTTCCCGGGAAGTTCGTCCACTCCGGGCTGCTCGTGGTGGTTACCAGCACGACCGATCCGTCGCCGAACAGGCGCGTCATTACCACCGGTTGCCCGTCGGAGAGGCGAATCAGCGGGGTCCCGGGCAGGTTCCGCCGGTCCAGTCGCCAGTAGCGATACACGATCGAGCTGAGGTATTCGCTCATCGAATTGTGCAGCCCGGCCAGCAGAGGATTCCGGGTGTCCACCCACGCCAGGCGCCGGGCCGCCGACCGCGCGCCCGCTTGCCCGACCGGCTCGGTCAGTCGTCCGGGAAGCAGGCCCCGGTGTTTGGCGATTTCGGGGACAGCCGCGTTTTCGATGAGCATCTCGTTGTAGTTGGCTGCGTCGGTGTCGGCCCCGAGGAAGATCATCACCGCCCCGCCGGCAGCGGTCCATCGGGCCAGGCCTCTTGCCTGGTCGGCCGACAGCGCGGGGACCTGGGCGAGGTACACCGCGTCGACGCCTTCCAGGTCGGCCGGGGTGAAAGCCTCAGCCTCGACGGTGCGCAGGTCGATGGGCCAGGGTTTGTCCGCCCCGCCCCAGGGGTTCAGCGCGGGTCCGAGTCCGTAGGCCGGGTCGATGCCCTGATGCGACGGCCCGCGAACCAGCAACGCCCGCACGCGCCCGCCGATGTGCAGGGCGAACCGCCGGACGTTGTCCTCGGGCAGTTCGTCGTTGACCCTCAGCAGCACGCGCCCGGTGATGTCTCCGGGCTGGGTGAATCGCCGGTGGAACCGCACCTTTCGGGTGGCTCCGTCCCGCCCTGCCGAGCGGAGATGAATCGTCTGCCGTGTCGGCTGATCGGAGGCGCCGTCGAGTTTGAGCAGCACCTCGACGGTGCGGTCGGTGGGGGCGGCGTTGGTGACCGACGCGGTGAAGGTGACCACCGCGTCCCGCACGAGTCGCCCCGAGACGTCCAGGGCGGTCAGGCCGACGTTGTCGGGCTGATCGTCGGCAGTGTCGAGGACCATCAGATGCACGTCGCCGGCGTTTTTCAGCGCCGGCAACTCGGCCAGGGCGTCCATGTCCGCCTGCTGCAGGTCGGTCACGAGGTAGAGGGTCTTGTGGGGCGTGGTCCGGTTGGCCTGCAGCGTTTCGATGCCCCGTGCCACCGCCCGCGCGAGATTCGGCGGTCCGTAGGAAAGGCCCGTTTCGCCCAGGGTCTGCCGCACCTTCGCCATGTCGGCCGACAGCTCGGCAGGGCCTTTCGCCGCCGAGGCCGTCGGGATGATCGTCGCCAGTGCGGGTTGCTCATCGCCCCCCAGCAGGGCGCCGGTGATGCTCTTGGCCCGGGACAGCCGCGTTCCTCCGCCGCTGGTGGCCGCCATCGAGAAGGAGTTGTCCAGCACGACCACCGCCGAGGCGCGATTCGTGCCCGTCCACCCCCCGGTTGCCTCGGTGATGGGCTGGGCGACGGCAATCGCCAGCAGCGCCAGCAGCGCCGCCCGCAGCAGCAACAACAGCCAATGCTGAATGCGACGTCGACGGGCGGTCTTCTCCATGCTCAGCTTGAGGAACCGCAGCGTGGGGAACAGTTCCTCCCTCGCCTTGACGCTGGAGAGCAGGTGCAGCAGGAACGGAATGCCCGCCGCCAGCAGACCCAGCAGAAGCAGGGGCGTCGCGAAACTCATCGGAGCATCGCCTTGCGCCGCGCGAGGTAGTTCAGCAGCATGCGGTCGTAGGGGGTGTCGGTGGGGGTGAGCACGTACTCGATGTTCCGGTCGCCGCACTCCTTGCGGTATCGTTCGATGAAGGCGTTGACCTCCGCGCGGTAGGCATCGCGGACGGCCCGGGGGTCCACCTGCACCTTCTCGCCGGTTTCCATGTCCACCATCGAGGAGATCTTGCGGAATGGGAAGGTCAGCTCTGCGGGGTCCATCAGGTGCATCACGATGATCTGGTGTTTTTTGAACACGAAGTGCTGCAGGGCCCGCATGACCTCGCCGGGCTCGTCGTAGAGATCGGAGATCACGATCACCAGCCCGCGTTTGGCGATCATGTCCGCCAGCTGATGAAACGTCCCCGCCATGGCGGTGCGTTTTCCGGGCGTGACCTTCTCCAGCTGTGTGAAGAGGCGATCCAGGTGAGCCGGTGTGGAGGCGGGCGGCAGGTGGAAGCGGGTTTTCTCGTCGAAGGCGATCATGCCCACTACGTCCTGCCGGCGGGCCATGAGATACGCCAGGCAGGCCGAGAGGTAGCAGCCGTACTGGAACTTGGTGACCGGCGCGTCGTGGGAGTAGGTCATGGACGCGGAGGTGTCCAGCAGGATGTAGGCCCGAAGGTTGGTTTCCTGCTCGTACTGCTTGATGTAGAAGCGGTCGGAGCGTCCCCAGGCGACCCAGTCGAGGTGGCGGATGTCGTCGCCGGGGGTGTACTCGCGGTGCTCGGAGAACTCCACGGAGAACCCGCGGTGGGGGCTGCGATGCAGACCGGAGATGAACCCTTCGACCGCCTGGCGGGCCATCACGCTGAGATTCCGCAGCCTGGCGACCTTTTCGGGCTCGAAGTACAGATACGAAGACTTGGCCATCACTCGCTCCGGTTCAGGGCGTAGAACAGCACCTTCATGTTGCCGTACTCCTCGACGCGTTTGCCCACCAGCTCGCCGAGTGCTTCGGGCGGGTCGACATCGTCGGGGACGCGCAGAACGACCAATCCATCCTCGGCCAGCGCGCCGGCCAGTGGGTTGAACATCGTTCGCTCCTGCCGCGACCAGTCCCATCGTTGGGCGTGGGGAAAGGGCGGGTCCAGGAAGACCAGGTCCACCGGCCTGGTGACTTCCCCCAGCCAGCCGGGCAGTTGCGTTTCGATATCGCCCGCCCAGACCTCGGCGCGGCCTTCCACGCGGCAGTCGCGGATGTTTCGTTTCAGGCGATCCACCACGCGGCGGTCGCGTTCGGCGAAACAGCACAGCGTCGCCCCGCGCGAGATCGCCTCCAGCCCCAGCGTGCCGGTTCCGCAGTAGAGGTCCAGGACGACGGCCTCGGGCAACCAGTCCTGGATGATGCCGAACACGCTCTTGCGCACGCGCCCCGTGATCGGACGCGTCATGGCCTCGCCGGGCGGGGCGAGAATCTTTCTGCCTTTCATGTCGCCGGCTTCGATGTACATCGCCACCTCAGGAACTGAAACGCCGCGGGCTTGCCGCCGTTCCGCGACGAGATGATTTTACGGGGTCCTGCCGTCACAGGCCAGAGATTGAGAATGTATTCACAGAAGATGCCGATTGTCCGGGGGCCGAAGCATGGCATTGCCGAATGGGTTGATATGCCTGATCGCCAAGCGTACGATACAGGCGGTCTATGTCCCATTGGGAGGTGAAGGGATGGCAACTGCGGCGACTGACAAACTGTTGGGCGTGGGACTTTACTCGCCCCAGGAGGCTGCGCGGCTTGCGCGTATCCCGACCTCAACCGTGAGGCGATGGATGTACGGCAACGAGGTCGGGGATAGAGTGATCAATCCGCAACTCCCCAAGGACGAGGGACAGTACGTTACCTTTCATGATTTCGTGCAGTTGCTTGCCGTTCGTGCGATTCGCAGGGACAGGAAGGTTCCGCTGCAGAAGATCCGAGAGACCGTGGACATCGCCGAGAACGAGTATGGAATCCCCTTCCCCTTTGCCAGGAGGCATACGACGTTCCTCTTCGGGAACGACATCCAACTTGAGGTGGGCGAGGGGAAACTCATCCAGGCGTCGGGGAAGGAGAAGCACCAACGTGCGATCCTGCAGGTCGCGGAGTTGTACATGGAGGATCTCAGCTTCGATGCTGACGGCCTGGCGGATGCCTACACGATTTTCAAGCGCGGAAGCTGCAAGGTCGTAATGGATCCGGACCGCAATTTCGGAGCTCCGCTTGTGTCTTCCTGCAACTATCCTGCTTCGGTGCTGGTTCATGCTTACCAGACGGAGGGCGGCATCCAAGCCGCGGCAGAGGTCTTCGGTGTGGATCGGGAGGAGGTCGAGGTGGCCTTGCTCTTCGAGGACTTCATTGTG
This sequence comes from Phycisphaerae bacterium, assembly GCA_046541875.1. Lineage (GTDB taxonomy): Bacteria > Planctomycetota > Phycisphaerae > SM23-33 > SM23-33 > CAZFPT01. The sequence continues at coordinate 8,404 of JBKHCL010000086.1, forward strand.
GGAGCGAAGGCGGCATGACCGGATCGGCGGGGTTGTTCTTTGACGAAAACTGGGGATTGCCGATCACACAAGCGATAGGGGGTCTCGTTCGTTTCAGGAAGCCACATCTGACGGTCCTTCACAAAGCTGAGTTTCTGGGCGGGCTGGGCGAGAAAGATGAGATCTGGATTCCGGAGTTGGCTAAAAGCAAGCCTCACTGGCTGGTCGTTACCGGAGACCAGGGAAAGGGCAAGGGCGAGAAATTGCCCGTCTTGTGCAGGCACTATGGACTCCGACACATCCTGCTGCGAGGCAAGCTTCACAATCGACGGCAATTCGACAGGGCGTGCGCCGTCTTTGCGGTCTGGAGAGATATTGAGGAAGCTTTCGCATCCGGCCCGGGGGCGCGGTTTCATCTGCAGCTTCGCCAGAAGACGGCGAAGCTCACCCATGTTGGGTAAGAAGGGCGCCGTCTCACCCCTGTAAAGATGTCGCACTCCTGTCGCGTGAGACTCTATTCGATCAGCTGGCGGCGGACGCGTTTGCCCAGGCGGCAGGTGATCTCGTAGGGGATGGTCTCGGCGAGTTTCGCCAGTTCGGTGACACTGTGGGGGGCGTTGGGCTGATTCGAGATGATCTCCACCTCGTCGCCCACGCGGGCGTCGGGGACGGCGGTGAGGTCCACGAGTGTCTGGTCCATCGCGACCCGGCCACGGACGGGCACGTCGTGTCCGCGAACGCGCATCGTCGCCCGGTTCGAGAAGCACCGCAGGTAGCCATCGCCATAGCCCACGGGGACCAGTCCCACGCGGGCGGGTTTCTCGAACTCGTAGCTGAGCCCGTACCCCGCTCGCGAGCCGGCGGGGACGTTCTTGACCTGCATGAGCTTGGCAGTCAGTCGCAGCGAGGGTTGCAGCGGCAGGTGGTTGGCCAGCCCGTCGGAGGGCTCGTAGCCATAAATGGCGATGCCCGGGCGGACCATGTCCAGGTGCGTGGTGGGCAGGTCGATGGTGGCAGCCGAGTTGGCGGCGTGCAGCGTGACGTCGCGACAGTGGGCGTTGTCGACGGCCCGCTGGAACCGTTCGAGCTGCTGGAGGGTGAAGGTTTTGTCCGGTTCGTCGGCGGTGGCGAAGTGCGTATACACGCCGGTCAGGCGGATTCGCTTCTCGCCCAGCAGGGGGGTGATGACTTCCCCGGCGCGGTCGTGGAGAATGCCCGAACGGGTCATGCCGCTGTCGATCTTCACGTGGACCTCTGCCGGCTGATCGACCACGCTTGCGGCGGCAGCGACGGCTGGGATTTCCTCGGGCTGGGCGACGGTCAGCGTGACCTTGCGGGCGATCAGCTCCGCCACCGCCTCGCGCAGCTCTCGGCCGTCGGCGTATGCGCAGGCGCTGAAGAACACCAGGATCCGCCCGGTATACCCCTTGCTCCGCAGGTCCAGCGCCTCATCGGGGGTCGCCACGGCCAGCGAGTCGGCCCCGGAAGCGATCAGATCAAGCAGCAGGTCGCGCCCGTGGCCGTAACAGTCGGCCTTGACCACGGCGCAGAGTTCGGTCCCCGGCGTGAGACATCGCCGCAGCAGCCCGAGGTTGTGTCGGATCGCGCCGGTCGAGATCTCGGCTTTGAGATAGCTCTCGGCCGATCGCGGGGAGGGCGACTCGATACGGATCGGTTTCCGTGGCGGTGTGGCTGAGTCGGTCTGTTTCGGTTCGCCGGACATGGGGGAATGTACCTGGGATTGTACCAGAAATGCTCGCGTTCGTCTGCGCCGCGTGTCCCGCCTTGCGACACCCTTGCCCGGTCGGTCGGGTTACATTAGTGTAAAGAGGCACAATCGGTGGGCGCTGTTGCCCGCCGGCTGACGGAGAACCCAACTGAGGACATCCCATGAAGACTGCATTTCGCCTGACGTTGCTGTGTCTGGTGTTGGTTGTGGTGGCGGGGCTCACGCTTCCGCTGCAGGCCGACCCGTCGCCCAAGTCGTTTGACCGTGTTACCAGGGACTCCAAAGGCCGACCCGTGGTTCACCCACCGCAGGAGCCGGGCGAGTTCGCCAACCCCTGGCCGAAGGAGTGGGAGGACGACTACCGCGACCGGGTGGCCCACTTCGCCCACGAACACAAGGGCAAAGCCAGCGGGAAGACCACCGGCGAGCACGAAAAGTGGGGCCTGCCGGACTCGTTCGGAGCGTACATCGCCGGCGACCACGGCGAGGCTATCAAGGCGATGCAGGCCCCGGACAACCAGGGCGGCAGCGACCACTCGTGGACCAAGGGCATGGACTTTTACTGGTGCTTCACGCTGAAAGGTCAGGCGCATAAGTACTTCCAGTACGGCGACCTGTTCGATCGCAGCTACCTCGATCGCATGTACCAGGGTGCGAAGATCTGGACCGACGACGACCCGCGTCCGAGCATGGAAGTGGTCCTCTCGCTGGAGAGCAACGACGAGATGGTGCGGAAGTACGCCAAAACGATGCTCCAGAAGTTCTGGCGCAGCCCGGCGGAGGTGAAGAAAATCGCCGACAAGGCCATCGCCGAAGGCAAAGCCAACTCGCACCACAAAAACAAGATCAAGTTTGGCGAGCACATGCACTCGATCGCGAACAAGTTGCCCGCGAGCATGCCCACCACCACCGAAGGCTGGAAGACCTGGTGGAAGCTCATCGCCGGCGGCGGGTGGATGGTGTTCGAGGAGTACGAACGGCGGTGCAACCCGTTCCCGCATCCGAAGTACGGAAACGGCACGGGTCCGGTCGGGGCTGCCTGGGACCCGAAGGTCCGCGGGATGCGGGCCGACGCGCGAAACACCGACAACCTTCGCGGCATGCGGGAGTGCGCGGTGTATCTCTTCGCCGAGGAGACCGGCAACGAGGACGTCCGTCGGTTGTACAAGGACAAGATCATGCGGACGGCGGTGACGTTCTGGAACATCGGCAACGGCGAGTGGGACTCGGAGGGCTACCTAGCCCACACCATGAGCGGCTACAGCAACCTCTACGCCTTCGCGAAGGACAAGGAGGTCCGCGGGGCGGCCAAGGCGATCCTGGATTATCTGTTCCTCTCAGCCGCCAAGAAGTACTACCGCGGCGCGTGGGGCGGTCCGGTCAAGCGGGACTACGGAAACTGCGCCCCGTGGTCGGGTTCGGCGAGCATGACGTGGATCTACTTCGGCGCTCCGGTGAAAAACCCCGAACCCGAGCGGGACACCAGTCTGATGGTCGCCAGCGGATATCGCCCCCCGGCGGCGATCGTCTCGTTGGCGCGCAAGGAGTTCGCCAGGCCCGTCGAGGTGCTCTCCTCCCACCCCACGTACGAAACGTGGCTGCCGTGGTACCAGGAGAAACCTTACTACTTCGAGACGATGTACTACGGGAACACCTACCAGCTGGGCACGACCGCCCGGGCTCATGAGTACAACATGAACGGCTACAAGCTGCTGCTGGAGAACAGCGAGGTCGGGGCGGATTACTTCATTCCTTGCACCTATCGCGGGCGGCTGCGGAACCCGGTGACCGACACCGCCGGCGGCGACAATGTGGCGCAGTACCGGAACCTCACGATCTGGCTGAACGGGCGAGAAGGCGGCAAGGTGCCCTTCGCGTTCCTGCTGCCCCGGGTCACCCAGGCGGACACCGAAGGCGGCGTGACGTTCCTGAAGTTCGAGAAGACGTACCTGGCGCTGCATCCGATCCATCTGAAATTCGAGGGCACGAAGGACTGGAAGGGCAAACGGAACCCGGGCAATCGGCTGCACCTGCTGCACGCCAGGGGCACCGGCGGCGAGGTGGCGGGGTTCGCCTGTGAGATCGGCGAAGACGCCACGCATGGCAGCTACGCGAAGTTCAAAGCCGCCGTCAAGAGCAAGTCGCGCGTGTCGGTCTCGGGCAAGACCGCCGAGTTGACCGGCGCCAAGGGCGGCAAGGTGAAGATGGAATACACCGGCAGCTACCCGAAGATCTGGCGGAACGGCAAGGAGCACAGCTGGACCGACCACTACAAGCTCTTTCAGCCGGCCGACGGGTCCAGGACGCCGTGCTACCTGGGCTGGAAAGAACGCAAGATGCACGTCGAAGCCGGCGGCCATGTTTTTACCGGCGAACTGAGCGAAGACGGCAAGTACACCTTCAAGAGCACGCTGAAGAAATAGCGATGCTGGGATCGAACGCATTCGAGGCGCGCCGGTTTGGGCCGGTGCGCCTCGTTGCCTGCGCCCGGGCGGTCGGCCGGTCAGTTGGAACACGAGTTTGACCACGACGACGACCACCGCAGCCGGCAGGACGACGATCATGGTGACGTTGCCCATCGCCCCGTGAGACAGCGCGCCGGCCGATGCGTTGAGCAGCACCACGCCCAGGCTCGTGCCCACCGTCTGGTGAACACTCAACCCGACCACCAGAAGGAGCGGGGGCATGTGCAGCACGCCCCCCCCGCCCACGCCGAACAACCCGGTGAGGATGCCCACGCCGAAGCTCATCACCGCCAGCGCCACCATCAGCCATGTCAGTATGGGGAAAGACTTCCCTTCGGGCCGATGAAGACAGTGTCCCGCCCCACCCGATGCAACGCGCCCAGCCCCGCCAACCGGAAAGACCTTGCGCTGAGGGATGCTAATCGGCGATAGAAAGACAGAGGGCGGTGTGCTTTCACCGTCGCCGCAGAGGTTCATACCCGGAGACAATCCCATGAAACCCACGGGCCTGCATATCGCAGCGATCGTCGCTGCCGTCGCACTGGCGGCGGTTGGCTGTGATCCACAAACGAACGTAGAGAGCAGCCGCGTGACCGAAGTCCGCCAGGAAGGCCCACGCGAGCACTTCGCCGTCGCCCTCCAGCAGGATGGCAGGAAGATCCCCATCCGCAACCACGTAGCCGTGCTCAAGAAGGCCCCCTTCTCGCTGATAGTGCTGTTTCCCGATCAGCCCGGGGTGCTGGTGAACACGCAGACCTCGCCGACGCTGCTGGAAAAGGCCCGTCGCCAACGCGACCTGACCCGCTCAGCCCCGCTGACCAACACCATGAAGCAGTGGAAGGCACCCATTCTGCGCGCCGACGACGATTCGTGGGACTACTGGTATCATTATGGTCTGTCGCGGGATATGACCAAATTCGACGACGTCCAACGCATCGAGCTGCGCGACGGGGGCAGCGTGATGGCCTGCAAGAAGATCATCCAGCAGGTGCAACTGTCCCCCGACGACCAGGCCGTCCCCGTCGAGGAACTCTCGGCCGATCGGCTTCACCTGGTGTTCGTGTTCGCCCCGGCCCAGGTGGGGGGCGGCCGATCCGAAGCTCAACGCGACTGGCTGACGATTGTCCTCAAGTGAAGGCCTCGCAATTCGGGTTCAGCACTATCGTCTCGCGCGTTTTTCGATTCGCTTGCTCCCCGTTGATCGACTCGTT
>JBKHCL010000017.1:0-42332 GCA_046541875.1 Phycisphaerae bacterium
GATTTGCGGTCGGGGCGTTTCATTCGCTCGATCGTCTGCTATAATGCCGGCCATCATGACTGAGACAATGACTTCCCAACGGCCGAACGTTTTGCTCATCACCTCCGACCAGCAGCACCACAGCACGCTGGGGTCGGTGAACCCGCGGATCAAGACCCCCGCGCTGGACCGCCTGGCGAATGAAGGCGTGCGGTTCGACCGGGCGTACTGCCCCAACCCCACCTGCACGCCGACGCGGGCGACGATCATCACCGGGATGATGCCCTCCCAGCACGGGGCATGGAGCCTGGGAACGAAGCTGCTGGAGGACGTTCCCACGCTGGGGGCGATGCTCTCGGAGGCGGGGTATCGCACCAGCCTGGTGGGCAAGGCCCACTTTCAGCCGCTGGCGTCCACGGCGGAGTACCCGTCGATCGAGTGTCAGCCTATTCTGCGGGATCTGGACTTCTGGCGGGACTTCACCGGCCCGTGGTACGGGTTCGACCACGTCGAGACCGCCCGCATGCACGGCAACGAGTCGCACGTCGGGCAGCATTATGCGATCTGGATGGAGGAGAAGGGGCTGACCAACTGGGCCGACTACTTCCAGCCCTGGCCGCCGAAGGACGACGACGGCAAGCCCTACTACGAGAAAGGCCAACTCCACTGGGACCTGCCCGAGGAGTACCACTACACCACGTGGACCGGCGAGCGGACCATCGCGCAGATCGAGGAAGCGGTGGCGGACGATCGGCCGTTCTTCACCTGGGCGAGCTTCCACGACCCGCATCCGCCCTACACCGTGCCCGAGCCCTGGGCGAGCATGTACGACCCGGCCGACATGCAGCCGGGCACCGTCACCGAGGGCGAGCACGACGCCAACCCGCCGCACTTCGCCGAAGCCATGAAGCCCGACGCGAAGATGCGCGAGATCTTCCCGCCCTCCGACGGGGCCATCCACGGCGGACACAGCCAGGCCCACGATTACGACGAGCTCAAGAAGAACATGGCGATCTATTACGGCATGACCAGCTTCATGGATCACCACATCGGGCGGATCCTTGATAAGCTCGATGAGCTGGGCATCGCCGAGAATACGATCGTAATTTTCACCACCGACCACGGGCACTTCCTCGGCCAGCACGGCCTGACGGCCAAGGCGATTCACCACTACGAGGACCTGCTGCGAATTCCGTTCCTGGTTCGCTGGCCCGGCGGGAACGTCCCTGCCGGTGGGACGTCCGAGGCGATTCAGAACCTCGTGGACCTGGCCCCGACGATTCTGCGGGCGGTGGGGCTGGACGTACCCGGGGCGATGACCGGTGTGGATCAGCGGGCCACCTGGGCCGGCGGCGATCCGGCGCGAGATTGGTCGGTCACGGAGAACCATCACGGCAATGAGGTCTGCCACATGCGGTCGTACGTGAACGATCGGTACAAGATCACCGTCTATCGCGCCTGGGACGACGGCGAACTGTTCGACCTGCAGGAAGACCCCAACGAGTTGAAGAACCTCTGGGCCGACCCGGCCGCCACCGAGCTGAAGGCCAAGCTGCTGCTGGAATTCATGCAGGCGACGCTGCAGTCCGAGCCGGTGCGCATGCCCCGCATCGCCGGCGCATAGAATGGCCCGACGGACACACCCTATCGAAACCCCATGGAGCAGACATGATGGCTGAGAACGAAAACAACGAGAAACCGAAGATCATCGTCGACGACGACTGGAAAGCCCAAGCCAAAGCCGAGAAGGAGAAGCTCTCCGACGAGGTGGACAAGCAGGCCGACTCTGCCGCCGCCTCCGGGGCGACCGGCGCCGATGGGCGGGAGATTCCCCCGGCGACGTTCTCCACGCTGATCAGCTCACTGGTCACGCAGATTCTGATGGCCCTGGGCGGGATGGCCGACCCGCAGGACGGCCGGCGCTACGTGGACCTGGAGCTGGCGAAGTTCCACATCGACACGCTCAACGTGCTCGAAGAAAAGACGGCCGGCAATCTCGACGAGGAGGAGAAGACCATCCTCGACAAGGCCCTTTACGAGACGCGGATGCACTACGTGCAGGTCGCCCAGGCCGTCAGCGAACAGATGCGACAACAGGCCGGCAAGTCCAGCCAAACGCCGTCCACGCCGGATATTCAGGCGTAACGCTCAGCCGCCACGCCCGCCGCACACCAACCGCCGACGAAGGCGGGGGAATCAACCCTCGCCTTCGCGGTCGCGATCCTTCTTTCGGCCTTCGCCTTCCCGATCGCCCTCGCGGTCGCCCTTACGATTACCTTCGCCCTTTTTGTCGCCTTCCCGATCGCCCTTTGGCCCGCCTTCACCCTCGGCGTCGCCTCGACCCTTCTGCAGGCGGACCTTCCCGGTCGTCGCATCGACGGCGGCGTTGCGTCGGCCTGTCTTGGTGACCATCTGCACCAGCACGTGCAGTTTGCCGCGATAGTTGACGTACCGCGCCGCGACCGCCTTGCCGCCCGAGGCCTTCTCGGCCTTCACGATCGCGCCGGCCAGGTCGACCTTCGCCTTGGCAAGCTCCTTGAGGAACCGCCCTTCCTCACTGCCGCCCTCACCGTCGCGCTTTCGGCCCTTCCCTTCCCCCTCACGATCGCCGTCGCGCTTTCGACCTTTGCCTTCACCCTTGCGGTCGCCGTCGCGTTTGCGGTCGCGGGCCTTCTCGGCCGAATCGCCCCGGTCTCGGACCACGCGTTTGCGGAAGCCTTCGTGGGCCTCGTCCTCCGCCGAGGCGGGCATCGCCGCCCAGACCAGCAGAGCGGCCGGCAGCACCAGCACACAGAAGGCCAGCGCACGTTGGGTTGTCTTGAGAATCATGACGACTCCTTTCCGCCGACGCCTCAGCCGCCGACGATGGGGGAAACGCTGAATACTTTCATTCTACTCCCCACGACTCCAACTCAACAAGTTCAATGCCAACCCCCGCAGTACAGCACAGCCAGCGCCCACCCCCCGCCAAACATCAGCGAAGCGATTCCGCATGCCGATTGAGTTTCGCAGCCGGTGCCGGTAGGATCGGGTGTTCTGTGGTTTCGGGCCCCGGCTGGCGGCTGGGGAAGCCCCGTGCGATGGCAGGCTCGCCACCGTCAAGTGCCCATTGAACTGCACACGAATGACCTGCCGAAAGGACGTCTCATGAAGAAGATCGCACTCTGTATCGCTGTTTCGGTGTCTCTGCTGGCCACGGCCGGGCAGGCGATGGCCACCAGCCAGACAGTCTTCGGCATCGTCGAGAAGGTGACCGATGGCGAGAAGCCCCGCGTGGTCGTCAAGACGCTGTGGGACAGCTACTGCCGCGACCCGGAGGACCACAAAAGCATCGATCTGAGCAAGCGATGGGAGGGTTGCATTTACCGGCTGGATGGCAAGGAGGTCGCCAAAGATCAGGTGGCCGCCCCGGGCCGACTGCTGTGGTGCCACTTCAACCGACAGATGCTGCGGGTGGTGGACTGTTACACGGTGGACGAAGATGCACTGAAGAAGCTCCGCCCGGCTGGCGAGGGTGCGCTGGTCGTCCGCGTGGAACGTGGCGTGGCATGGCCGCAAGAGCGTAAGGGCAAGGTGTCTCGGCGAAGCAGCGACCTGTGGCTGTATGTCAACACCGCCGGTAAGAAGCCCGAGGTCATCGCCGTGTCGCCGCGGTTCAACCCTGTGTCCTACGAGATCAAATCGCAGTCTCTGACGGTCAAGGACGGCCGCCTGAGAGGCTCACTGGAACTGACCCTGCCATTTGCCCCGAAGAAGCGCGAAAAGACCCCCGCGCCCATGGAAGCCCGCTACGAACTGGACCTGCCCGTCACCGGCGGCGACGGCACCTGCAAGGGCACCAGCGGCCAATACAAGGTGGACGCCAAGGCCGATGTGAAGGCCGTCAAGGCTTCCGAACCGCCGAAGAAGTCCGTCGCCTGGCTGTGCCTCGGCAAGAAGGGCTATCGACTGACCGTGAAGTTCGCCGATGGGAATGCCCTTGCGGAGGACGCCGCCATGCTGCACGGCAAGGGACCCATCAAGCACACGCCCGAAAAGGTCGACGGCATGGTGGATGGCTCGACCATCAAGCTCACATTTGAGGGCGATAACCACAAGTACCGCATCGAAGGCGTGGTGTGCGGAGACATGCTCGGCGGCACGTGGACCGACGGGGACAAGTCGGGCCGCTTCTACGGCCGCCTGCTCCCGGCCGACCTCGTGCCCAACGGGAAAATGGGCTTCCACAACAAGGACCTGCCGGCCAGGAAGTAGAACCGCCGGCAGCTCAACGGTGCCGACCGGCAGCTGCATCGGCAAGGCCCGCCCCCGGAGCCTTGGCGAAGGAGGAATGCTCCGCCTCCCGGCCTGTCGGGGAGACGGGACGAGCGATATCGGGGTTATCCCGTCACGTAGTTGGGCGGGGTGGAGGCGGTCACTCAGGCGAATCCGGGGGGCCGGCGCTTTCGGACAGCTCCCGCTGCAGCTTCTTCAGGTCGGCCGCTAACACCTGACTGGGTTGAACGTCATACGGCTGATCGGCAGGCTTCGATTCCCGCAGCCGCGAGGGGAGTTCATCGCCCCACCGGGTGCACCGGGCTCGGATATCGTGGATCGGCCGAGCTTCCGAGTCGATGCGTTTTCCGCTTCGCCTGGCCGGTTTGAGCAGCGCCCTGCCGTCCAGCGCTTCATCGTGGAGGGGGATCATTGCGACGTCGGCTCCATGAACACGGCGGTCACGCCCGGCGGAAATGCGGGCCAGGCCGTGTCCGACATGGAGGCCTTCCTGGAGCTACCGGCTGGACGGATCCGCACCGATACAATTCGCCTGACGAACTGTTCGGCTGCGGATGCCTATTGGAAGGACAAGAACCATGAATCGCCTTCAGGACAAAGTCGCCCTGGTCACCGGCGGGGCCCGGGGAATCGGAACCGCTCAGTGTAAACGGATGGCCGAGGAGGGCGCCCGCGTCGCCGTCACGGACGTCTTGGACGACGAGGGAACGCCCGTCGCCGAGGAGATCCGCAACAACGGCGGCGAAGCGAAGTACTGGCATCTCGACGTCTCGGACGAGGACAACGTCAAAGACGTGATCGCCGACGTTGTCGATACGTGGGGCAAGCTCGACGTGCTCGTGAACAACGCGGGCATCGCCGGCGTCGACAAGCCCACCGACGAAGTTACCCTCGATGAATGGGAGAAGGTCCAGGCGATCAACGTCCGCGGGGTGTTCCTGTGCACCAAACACGCCATCCCCGCAATGCGCGACGCCGGGTGCGGAAGCATCATCAATCTCTCCAGCATCTACGGAATCATCGGTGCCCCTGACGTGCCTCCCTACCACGCCTCCAAGGGAGCCGTCCGGGAAATGAGCAAGGTCGACGCCCTCCTCTACGCCGACGATAAGATCCGCGTCAACTCCGTCCACCCCGGATTCGTCTGGACGCCGCTGGTGGAGGATCTGGCCGAGCGCAAGGACATGTCCGTCGATGAGTTCGTGGAAACGACGGCCGCCAAGCACCCCCTCGGCCGAATGGGCGAACCCGACGATATCGCCTGGGGCGTGGTGTACCTGGCGTCCGACGAAGCCCGCTGGCTGACCGGAAGCGAACTCGTCATCGACGGTGGATATACCGCCCAGTAGGAGGTCGATCATGAATCAGCAACTTGCCGCTGAGTTGATGGGACAGTTCGCCGAGCGCACCGGGCTGACGGGCGAGCAACCACCCGATCGATACCTGTGGACCGATGCGTTCGCGGTGTGCAATTTCCTGGGCCTGGCCGAGACCACCGGCGACGATCATCAGCGCAAGCTCGCCTTCCAATTGGCCGACCAGGTGCACGGGGTGCTTGGCCGACATCGCCCCGAGGACGAGCGCACCGGGCCCATCAGTGGCCTGAGTGAGGACGAGGCCCGCAACCATCCCACCGCCGGCGGGCTGCGGATCGGCAAGAAGCTCCCCGAACGCGCCCCGGACACGCCCTACGACCCGCGCCTGGAGTGGGACCGCGACGGACAGTATTTTCACTACCTCACCAAATGGATGCACGCCCTGGAGAAGCTCGGGCAAGTCACCGGCGAGGCGGACTACCACCGCTGGGCCGCCGAGCTGGCGAAGACCGCCCACGAAGCCTTCACCCAAACCCGCCCGGGCGGTCAGACGGGGATGGTCTGGAAGATGAGCATCGATCTCTCCCGTCCACTCGTGCCGGCGATGGGGCAGCACGACCCGCTCGATGCCCTGGTCACCGAACTGCAGATTCAGACCAGCGACCACAATAACGTCGGGCCGGACCTTTCCGAGCAGATCGATCAGGCCGCGGCAATGTGCAGCCGCATCAGCCTGGCCACCGAGGACCCCCTGGGAATTGGCGGGCTGCTCACCGATGTCGGACGGGTAGCCGAGCTGACAGCCGACCGTGGCGTGGACGGCGGTCCGTTGCTCCGACAACTGCTCGAGGAAACCCGGCGAAGCCTGTCGGTGTTCTCCGCGACCTTCCAGCCGGACCAACCGGCGCAGACGCGTCTGGCATTCCGCGAGTTGGGATTGGCCATCGGCCTCTCGGCCGTCGAGCGGGCACGGCAGTTCGCCTCCGACGATGCCACCCTCCGCAGCGCCTTCGACGCCCTCCAGGAGCACCGCCCCCTCGCCGAAGCGGTGCGGGTGTTCTGGTCCGACCGGGCCCATCGAACCAACCCCACCTGGACCGACCACGAAGACATCAACGCCGTCATGCTCGCCACCAGTCTCGCGCCCGAAGGGTATCTGGGCCTGTAAAGCCTCGGGCCTCCGCTACGATCGGCCGGCTTGGAGGGTGGCCAGAGCTTCATCTTCGCTCACGTCCCGCCAGTTGCAGTAGGCGGCGGCTACGGCGAAACGCGGGGAGGATCGCAGATTGGGGCACCAGAGCTCGTCGGCGTATTCCAGAAGCAGCGATGCGCTGCGGGCAGGTGAGGTGGGAACGGCCACTGCTACGCCGGCCGGGTTGAAGCTGCGGGCCGCGCGGACGGCGACCATCATGGTGAACCCGCTTGCGAGCCCGTCGTCCACAAGGACGATGTTCTTTCCGGTCAGATCCATCGGTCCCCGGGCGGGGCGAAGCTCATCGAAGCGGCGCTGCACCTTCCGTCGGGTCTCGGTGATTCGACGCTGCAGGGCGACCTCTCCCAGTCCGGCCCGGTCGATGAGCGGCTCGTTGAGATCGAGGGTTCCGTCGAACGCGATCGCCCCGCAGCCGACCTCGGTGTTGTGCGGCAGCGTGATCTTGCTGACCACGGCCACGTCCAGCGGCCAGCCGAGCTGATCGGCCATCACGACGGCCACGGGAACACCGCCTGCCGGAACCGCCAGGACGAGCGGATTTTCAGGATCCGCGTCGCTCAGCATTTCCGCGAGCGTCCGCCCCGCGTGCTGACGGTCGTGGAAGACCCCTTCCCGCTCGCGCAACTCAGGCAGGTCGTGAAGACGGTCGGCATATTGGTTTATCAGTGTTTCGATGGTGGGTTCGGTCACAGTGGGTACCTCGTTCTCGTCTGCGGCGTGGGCAGGAAGGTTCAGATCTGCATGGAGTCCAGCTTCGCCAGGTCGCTGCGGAACTGCTTCTCACTGTCGGGGAACCGCATGGCCGCGGTCGGGTGACAGGTCAACAGAAACCGCCAACCGTCGTGCTCGCGTACCTGGCCATGAACGTCCCGGAGCTTGAGGTCCTCACCCAGCAGGCAGCGAATGGCCGTCTTGCCCGACAGCACGATGACGCCCGGCTGAACGCGGTCGATCTGCCGCCACAGCCAGGCATCCCGGCACGTCTCGATTTCATCTTGGCGTGGATTGCGGTTTCCCGGCGGGCGACATTTCACAGCCGACGTGATGAACAGCGATTCACGGTCCATCCCGAGTTCGTCGAACACGTCGTCGATAAATCGGCCCGACCGCCCGACAAACGGGCGACCAACCGCGTCTTCCTTCTCGCCGGGCCCCTCCCCCACAAGCATGATGGGGGCGTCGGACGGACCTTCACCGGGTACGGCATGGCTGCGGGAGCGGTGCAGGCGGCACTTCCGGCAGCGTCGGATTCCCCGAGCGAGACTTTCCAGACTTCGCTGCTCTGCCAGGTCGTTCACGCTTCGGGCCAGAGGTCCTGCAACTCCGGCTGAAGCATGCCCTTGATTTTGTCGCGCTCGCCTTGACTGAGATGGCTGTTGAGCAGGCGCAGAACATTCTCGGTCGCCTGGTTCGGATCGATCTCGGGATGTCCGGAGAGTTCCTGGTTGACCGCCTGGATGAACTCGTCGCGGCTGCGGAGTTTGGTCGGCTGATTGGAGGGCGTCCAGCCGTCGTAGTACAACCCGGTGACCACCAGCGGCAACTGGGCGCCGAGATGGGCGCACTGCTCGACCGGCAGACGATCTCGGAGGACATGCAGGACCGCCCCCAGTGTCTGCCACGCCTTGCGTGGGTCATCGCGCCCGCTGATTTCCGTCAGCGCGGATACCCACTGGTCGGTCTTCTGCAGGCTGGTCTCCAGAAAATGCAGTGTCTGGTGCTGGGTCATGGTTTCGTTTCTCCTTCGCTCCCCGCGGACGCTTTCCTTGAGGGACCAGGGCAGCTTGCCCTTCCTCGTCCCCCGTCAGGACAATGATAGCGCCGCGCCCGGACATTCCCCACCCGCAGGAAGCTGCATCGCAAAAGCCGGTCGATCGCGTCACTCGCTTATAAACTTCTGTAAGCTCAGCCGCCCGGGCCCAGCGGCTACGCGATATCCTCAGACACGACCGATTCCACGAATCATGATCCGAAACAAGGACAATTCGCCCGCCAACGAAGGAACCGTAATCTCGGTGCGCAGCAGCGTGATCGAGGCCCGCTTCCCGGCCCGCCTGCCCGAGTTGAACACGCTGCTTCGGGCCGGCGAGAACAGTGCGGTGCTCGTGGAGGTTGCCGACCAGCTCGACGACCGGCACATACGAGGTCTTTCGCTGACCCCGACGCAGGGCCTGGCCCGGGGAGACACGATCACGGATACCGGCTCGCCCATCCGCGCCCCGGTTGGCGACCGCGTTCTGGGGCGCGTCTTCAACGTGACCGGCCAGGCGATCGACAAAGGCGAGGAACTCACCGGCGAGCCGACGCGGTCCATTCATGGCGAATCGGTCCCGCTGCGGCGTCGATCCACCACCGACGAGATCTTCGAGAGCGGTATCAAGGCCATCGATGTTCTTGCTCCCCTCGAACGCGGCGGCAAGGCGGGACTTTTCGGCGGCGCGGGCGTCGGCAAGACGGTCCTGCTGATGGAGCTCATTCACAACACCGTCGGCGAGCACGAGGGGGTGAGCATGTTCTGCGGCATCGGCGAGCGGTCGCGCGAGGGCGAGGAACTCTATCGCGAGATGCAGGACGCCGGCGTTCTGGACAGCACCGTGCTGGTGTTCGGCCAGATGAACGAACAACCCGGGGCCCGCTTCCGCGTGGGGCATACCGCGCTGACGATGGCCGAGTACTTCCGCGACGAGAACCAGCAGGACGTCCTGCTGCTGATGGACAATATCTTCCGCTTCATTCAGGCGGGCATGGAGGTCTCGGGGCTGATGGGTCGCATTCCATCGAGGCTGGGCTACCAACCCACGCTGGCCACGGAGCTGTCCCAGCTGGAGGAACGCATCTGCAACACCCGCTCGGCGGCGATTACCTCGATCCAGGCGGTGTACGTGCCGGCCGACGATTTTACGGACCCATCGGCCGTCCACGTATTCGGGCATCTGTCGGCCTCGATCGTCCTCAGTCGCGACCGCGCCAGCCAAGGGCTCTACCCGGCTGTGGAACCGCTGGGGACCAACTCCAGCATGCTCGTTCCCCACGTGGTGGGCCCGACGCATTACCACGTCGCCCGGCAGGTCCGTAACACGCTGGCTGAGTACAACGAACTCAAGGACATCATCGCGATGCTCGGGATGGAAGAGCTCAGCGAGGACGACCGCAACACCGTCCGCCGGGCGCGCCAACTGGAGCGGTTCCTCACCCAGCCGTTCTTCGTCACCGAGAAATTCACCGGCCATAAGGGACGCTTCGTCAGCCGGGAGGACGCCATTGCCGGCTGTCGGCGTATTCTCGAAGACGAATTCGCCGACCTGGACGAGAGCGAACTGTACATGATCGGCGGTGTCGACGAGGTCTACGAATCGAAGGACAAAGAAAACGCCGCCGATCAGTCCGCATCCCGGGAGGAGGGTTAAGGTGCATCTGAATGTCCTCGTACCAACCCGTGTAGCGGTCGATCGCGACGTCGAAAAAGTCTCCGCCGAGGGCGCGGAAGGGTCGTTCACGCTGCTGCCGGAGCACATCGACATTGTCTGCTCGCTTCGGCCGGGGCTTTTGAGCTTCCATGACACGGCCGGCAGCGAAACGTTTCTCGCCATCGATGGCGGGGTGCTGGTCAAACAGCAACAGACCGTGCGGGTCTCCACACCGCGAGCGGTTCGTGGCGAGTTGGGCGAATTGAAGCAGGCCGTGGAAGAGGAATTCCGCCGCCTCTCCCGGCGTCAGGAGCTGGCCCGCACCGCCACCGAGAAGATGCGCGCGGACTTCATCCGGAGATTCATCGAACTGGAGAAGCCTTCGTGACGGACGACGACCGCAGAGAGCCTCACGAGCCGACCTTCACCCACGACGTGGGCAACAAGGAACAACGGAAGATGCGCGCCCGACGCGACGAGGACCGCAGCGTGTGGTTCTGGCTGGGCATGATGGGCCTGGTGGGCTGGTCGGTGGCCGTCCCGACGATCATCGGCGTGGCCATCGGGGCGTGGCTGGACACGTGGGCGTCTGTGGGGCGAATCTCCTGGACGCTCACCGGAGTGATCCTCGGAATCACCGTCGGCTGCATTACCGCGTGGTTCTGGGTCAAACGCGAGTCGGAACATCACTGAAGGAAAGGAAAGGAACGGTCATGATCGGCCTGCAGCTGTTGATCGGCCTGGTCGCCGGAGCGGCGGGTGGGGCGGCGTTCTTCGCGACGCTGTGGTATACCACCCGCGCCCTGCCCACCGCCGAACACCCCGCCCTGCTGGCGATGGGCAGCCTCGTGGGCCGAATGGCGATGATGGTCGGCGTGTTCCTGCTGATCGCCCGCCACGGGCGCTGGGAACCGCTTGCCGCTGCCCTGCTCGGCTTTGTGCTGGTGCGCGTTCTAGCCGTCCGCCATGTCCGCGGCGCGACCGGAGCGAGCTGATCGGCCATGGGTGATTTGAAGACCATCTCACCGGACCAGATCGTCTTCTGGAACTGGGGCGCCTTTGCGCTCAACGCGACGATCGTCTTCACCTGGGGGCTGATGGCCTTGATGGTAATCGGATCGTGGCTGATGACGCGAAAGCTCCGTATCGGCCCGGAGATTCCCCGTTGGCAGGCATTGCTGGAGCTGATCGTCCAGACGATTCACGACCAGATCCGGGAGATCACCCGGCAGCCGACCGGGATGGTCTTTCCGTTCATCGGCACGCTGTTTCTCTTCATCGCCCTGGCCAACATCCTGACGATCGTCCCGGGTTACGTTCCGCCGACCGCGTCGCTGTCGACCACCGCCGCCCTGGCGATCACGGTGTTCCTGGCCGTCCCGATCTTCGGGATTCTCAACGAGGGTCCGGCCGCCTATCTCAAACACTACGTGAGCCCCACGCCCCTGATGCTGCCGTTCAACATCATCGGCGAACTCTCGCGGACCTTGGCGATGGCGGTGCGTTTGTTCGGAAACGTCATGAGCGGGATGAAGGTGGTGGGCATCATCGTGGCGATCGCCCCGCTGATCTTCCCGATCTTCCTCCGCCTGCTGGGCCTGCTGACCGGGCTGGTGCAGGCGTACATCTTTGCCGTGTTGGCCGCGGTGTACATCGCCTCGGGGACGCGGACACGCAAAAACAACGAGCAACAGAACCCCCCCTCCCACGCCGAGTCCGAGACCGTCCAAGAATCGGGCGGCACGCAAGGAGAATGATCGGGCACCGTCCCGAAGAAAGGAAATCGTCATGTCAGACCAGGCGCTGATCTCCATTGTTTCCATGTTCACAGCGGGCATCACAATCGCCATCGGCTCGATCGGCCCGGCGTTGGGTGAAGGCCGAGGCCTTGCCGAGGCGCTGCGTGCGATCGCCCAGCAACCCGACGAAGCCGGGCGAATCACCCGGACGCTGTTCGTAGGCCTGGCGATGATCGAGTCGACAGCCATCTACTGCTTCGTGGTCTCGATGATTCTCATTTTCGCCAATCCGTTCTGGGACGCGGTCAGTCCGTAACCCCCGGGAGCCGACCATGATTGACTGGATCACCGTCGGAGCACAGATCGTCAACTTCCTCATCCTCGTGGTGCTGTTGAAGATCTTCCTCTACGACCGCGTTCTCAAGGCGATGGACCAGCGGAAAGAATCCGTCCAGGAGCGTTTCGACCAGGCCGAGCAAGCCAAATCCGACGCCGAGCAACGCGCCGAAGAACTCCGGCAGCAACGCCACGAGCTGGACAGCAAGCGCGATGAGCTGATGCAACAGGCCCGCGACGACGCCGACGAGCACCGCCGCGAGAAACGCCGGCAGGCCGAGCAGGAGGTCCGCCGGAAGAAGCAACGCTGGCTGGAGACCCTCGAAGACCGCCGGGCCGACTTCGTGGCCGACCTGCGTCGCCGGACGGCCGACCGCCTGGCAAAACTCAGCCGAAAGGTCCTCGCCGACCTCGCCGACGCCGATCTGCAGCAGCGCGTGGTGGCGACATTCCTGGACCGCGCCGCCGACCTCGACGACGAAACGAAACGTGAGCTGCAGGACACGTTCGCCGACGCCGACACGATCGAGGTCGCCGCCGCATTCGAACTGTCCGACGAGCAGACCCGGCAGATTCGCCACGCCGTGGGACAACTCATCGAGGGCAATCCGGACGTGACCGTTGCCCGGCAGGACGACCTGATCTGCGGAATCGAGCTTCGCGCCGGCGGCCACGCCGTGGGCTGGAACATCGGTGACTACGTCGACCAACTCAGCGAAGACATCCGCTCCGCCGTCGACGAGCAGATCCGCGAACTCCGCGAAGAAAACGAGCAATCGGAAGATCAGGCGGATGAGAGGGATGATCGGGATGAGGAAGATCAGGGAGATCAGGGAGATCAGGGCAATGCGGAGCAAGCCCCTTCCGAGGAGCATGCCGATGAGCAATGAACCGCCCGCACTGACCGACGTGACCGACGCGCTGGTCGCCGCAGCCGATCGTGCGTACCAGCGCGAGCCGGCGCTATCCGTCCGCGAGGTCGGCCGGGTCGTCAGCGTCGGCTCGGGTGTCGCCATTGTGCGCGGCCTCCCGGGGGTGCGGTCCGAGGAGCTGGTCCACTTCACCGGCGGCGGACTCGGGATGGCGTTGAACCTCGACCCGGACCGGTTGGGTATCGTCCTGCTGGACGAAGCCCAGGGCATCGAAGCGGGCGATCCTGTCGGCCGAACCGGGCGTGTGCTGGACTTCCCCGTGGGCGGAGCATCGATCGGACGCGTGGTCGACGCGATCGGTCGGCCTCGCGACGGAGCGGGCCCGCTGCGATCCTCCCAGCGACGCGCCGTCGAACAACCCTCGCCGGGCGTTCTGGACCGGGCACCGGTCACCACGCCGCTGCAGACCGGCCTGAAGGTCGTCGACGCGTTGATCCCCATCGGCCGGGGACAACGCGAACTCATTCTCGGCGACCGCCAGACCGGCAAGACCGCCATCGCCGTCGACGCCATTCTCAACCAAGCCAACTTCGACGTTCAGTGCATCTACTGCGCCATCGGCCAGCGACACTCCGCCGTCGCGAAGGTCATTCGACGTCTCGAACAGGCCGGCGCGATGGACTACACCGCCGTGATCGTCGCCGGTGGAGACGACCCGGCCGGACAACGCTACGTCGCTCCCTACGCCGCGATGACCCTCGGGGAGTTCTACATGTCCCAGGGGCGCGACGTGCTGGTGGTCTTCGACGACCTGACCAACCACGCCCGGTCCTATCGCGAGCTGTCACTGCTGCTGCGCCGCCCCCCGGGTCGCGAGGCCTTTCCGGGCGACATTTTCTACATCCACTCCCGTCTGCTCGAACGATCCACCCACCTGCGCGACGAGCACGGAGGCGGCTCGGTCACCGCCCTGCCGATCATCGAGACCGAGGCCCAGAACATCTCCGCTTACATCCCGACCAACCTCATCTCGATCACCGACGGACAGGTCTACCTCTCGCCCGACCTTTTCCAGCAGGGCCAGCTCCCCGCGGTCGACGTCGGGCGGTCGGTCAGCCGAGTCGGCGGGAAAGCCCAGCTGCCGGCGTTCCGCGAAACCGCCGGAGACCTGCGCCTGGCGTACTCGCAATTCGAGGAGCTCGAACGCTTCAGCCGCTACGGCACGCGCCTGGAGGAATCGCAACGCCGCAAGCTCGAGCATGGCCGCCGGGTCCGCGAAGTGCTCAAGCAACCTCAAGGCGAACCCCTCTCGGTGGCCGAGCAGGTCGCCGTGCTCTTCGCGGTGAAGGAAGGGGCGTTCGAGGAACTGGACGTGGACGACATCACAGCCGCAACCGATCGTCTGCGGGAGACCGTCCGTCGCGAAATGGACGACCTGGCCGGACGCGTCTCGGACGGCGAAGAGCTCACCGACGAGGACCGCCGGAAGCTTCTCTCCGCCGCCGAGGACGCCGCCCAGGCCCAGCGGGAATCGACCGACACGTCCGACCGGGACGGGCAAGCCGACGACGACGCCGAGCAGAACGAGGGCGAAAGCGAGACCCACCGTGCAGACCGTTGAACAACTACGCGACCGGATCGATGCCGCCGAAGGCCTCCAGCAGGTCGTCAAGACCATGAAAGGTCTCGCCGCGGTCAACATCCGCCAGTATCAGCGGGCCAATGACTCGCTCGCCGAGTACGCCGTCACCGTCGAGCAGGGCCTGCACATTCTACTCTCCGTCCAGGCCGGCGTCCTGCGCCTCCGGCGGGACGCAGCCGTCCCGAACGGGCCGGTGCTGGGGGTAGTGTTCGGATCCGACCAGGGCATGGTCGGCCAATTCAACAGCCGAATCGTGCATCACTACAACAAACAGATGGACAGTCTCGGTGTCGACCCCTCCGATCGATGGATCCTGGCTGTGGGGCGCCGACTCGCCGGGCGAATCCGGAGCGAACAGGGCGAGTTGATTGAGACGCGAGACCTCCCGCGATCCACCGACGCCATCGCCACGCACGTCAGTAAACTGCTCGCTGCCGTCCAGGAACTGCGTGCCCGCCAGACCACCCGAGTGGTCCTTCTGCACCACCTGCCCGCCGGCGGCGCATCCTATCGACCCACTACGCGCCACGTGTTTCCGCTGAGCATCGACTGGCTCGAAGGACTCCGCAAGAAGCCCTGGCCGGGCCCCTGCCTGCCGACGTTCCGTATCGACGCCGAAGCGATGCTCGCCCACCTCGTGGAGCAGTACCTGTTCGTCTCGCTGTTCCGTGCGCTGGCCGGCTCACTCGCCGCCGAGAACGCCAGCAGATTGGCCTCCATGCAGGCGGCGGAGCGGAACATCGAAGACCGCCTCGACGCCCTGCGCCAGAAGTACCACCGCCAACGGCAAAGCCAGATCACCTCCGAACTGCTGGACGTGATGGCCGGCTTCGAAGCAGCCCGGAAAGACTGACCTCTCACCTCCCGAGTACGGGCCCCCAGCGCACCCAGCCACAACCCCCGCCGATCCCCGGTCGAAACCGCCCTCCGTTTGGGGTACACTTTTCGGCCGGACAACCCTGCACCCGAACCCCTGAGGCCATCATGCCCGAAACCCGGCTGAGCATTCGCGGCGATTCGTTTCTCATCAACAATCAACCCGTCTACAGCGAACTGCCGGGCGCTGCGCCGGGCGTCCACGGGCTGCTGATCAACGCGCGGTTCATCCAGGGCATCTTCGACGACCAGGCCGACCCCTCACGATTCGCCCGCTTCGCGCACGCCACCTGGGACCCCGAAGCCAACACCGACCGCCTCATCGCCGCCCTGCCGGAGTGGCACGCCCACGGGCTGCGGGCATTCACCGTGGGCTTCCAGGGCGGCGGGCCCTGCTACACGACGGACAACAACACCATCGTCAACAACCCCTTCGGTAGCGACGGGACCTCGCTCGACGCCGCCTACGCCGGACGGATGGACCGCCTGATCCTCGCTGCCGATGCGATCGGGATGGGTGTGATCGTGAGCTTCTTCTACGGCTCGCAGACGCGCCATCTCACCGACGGCAAAGCCGTCCGCAACGCCACCGCCACGGCGGCCGCTTTCCTGCGAGACGGCGGGTACACGAATGTCATCATCGAGATCGCCAACGAGCACAACGTGGACCCGTTCCGGAAGCATCCGCTGTTGTTCGAACCGGAAGGGGTGGCCATGCTCATCGAGCTGGCGCGCGAGCAGTCCGGCGGGCTGGCGGTGGGCTGTTCGAGCTACGGCAACTGGCTTGAACCGGAAATTGCCGCTGCCTCGGACGTTGTGCTGATCCACGGGAACGGCTGCACGCGCGGACAGCTCTCGCGATTGGCAGCCCGTGCCCGCCGGGCCGCCCCCGATCGACCGATCGTGTGCAATGAAGATTCCCCCTGCATCGGTCAACTGGCGGTCGCCACAGCGGAGCGGTTCAGCTGGGGTTACTACAACAACCTCACCAAACAGGAACCGCCGGCCGACTGGGGCATCACGCCCGGGGAGGACACCTTTTTCGCGCTGCGCATGGCGCGGGCCGTCGGGATCGAGGTGGACCTGCCCGCCGGCGACGATCGCTACGTGCTGCAGGGGATCGATCCGCGATGGACCGTGGATGGGCAATACTGGCCTCGCCTGGCAAGCCTGTTTCCCGAGACGATCGACCACGTGGAGTTCTTCGAGGGCGAGACGCTCATCGGACGCAGCTGGGATGAACCGTTCTTCCTGCACGCGAAGAACAACTGGATGTGCCACGCCTGGACACCGGCCGACCCGTCCGAGCTGCGCGCGGAGGTTCATCTGCGCGACGGCAGAATACTCCACAGAACGCCCTGACGCACAACTCCGTCAGCCGTTGACCCGCCGCCTGACGGCGGGCCTACTCGCCGGCCACGCCGAACGTAATGTTCCCGTCCTTGTCCAGGCTGACGGCCTGCTTGCCGACGACGGCCTGGTCGCCCTTGACGACCACCTCGGGGGCGTCGCCGGTGGTGGGGAAGTAGAATGTCAGCGTTTTCCCGCCGACCTTCACGCGTTTTCCATCGGCCTTACCGGTGGTCACGAGCATCACCTCGGCGCCGCTGGCGCCGGTGAAGTCGATCCCGAAGCCGACGCCCTTGGCGGTGGTCAGCGAGCTGGTATCGCCCATCTTCGACGAGGACCAGTGCTTGGCTTTGCCGTCCTTGACCTGGCCCCACTTGATGTGCTTGCCCATGGTGTTGATACACAGAGACTTGTCCGCCTTGGCGGCCATGTATCCGCTGGTGCGACGAAGCAGGACGCTGATGACCGTGTCGTTGTTGTCCTTCCAGCGATTTCGCCAGGCGTAGAAGCCCCAGTTCCGGTCGCGGTAGCAGTGCGGCAGGACGTCGACGGGGTTCCTGGCCTTCTGGTCGATGGGCCAGTTGATAAAGGAACTGACCGCGTACTGCGGGTAGACGCTGGCAGTGTCGTAAGGTTGCCCCGCGCGGGCGTCGGCGTCTTTCAGGGCCAGGGCATAGTAGTACTTCATCGCGGCCCGGTCGGACTCCGTCACGCCGCCGCTGCCGAGCCCGAAGTACCCCGCCCCGCTCATGCCCTTGCGCGACCAGACATTGTGGCCGTACTCTCCGCGAATGGGCCAGAAGTCCGGTTTGCCGTCGCGGATGACCGTCAGGTACAGCCACTTCAGCGTCATCATGCGGGCGTTGGGGCGCTCGACGTTGACGAAGTCGACCCCCGCGGCGTTCTTCCAGGCCTGGATCGCCGAGATGAACGAAATCTGCGAGGCCATCGACCCGGTCCCGTCGCCCTCGGCGAAGAACCCGCCATCGCCGAAGCCTTGGCTCATGTTGCGGATCATGCTGGCCCGGGCAACTTTCAGCAGCGTGTCGATCTTCTCCTGGTCCACGTCCTTCTCCCCGGAGACCGCCAGCAACGCCAGCGACGCTCCGCCCACCTGCATGCCGAAGTGGTTGGAGGAGGGGGGCATGGTTCCGCGAGCGAGCGCCTCGAGATCGGTCTTCGTGCCCTCGGAGTATTCGGCGATGGCCTTGGTGAACTTCGCCCGAGTCTTCTCGTCGAGGGCATCGTAGATCAGGTCGTAGCCCACCGCGTACCAACCCAGCGCAGGCCCGGCCCGCAGCGCGCCGCCCGGCTTGCGGAAGCTGTAGCGATCGTCCCGATCGCGCTGCCCCTTCAACGCCCGCTCGAAGCACTCCTTGCCGAATTCGGCGTACTTCTTCTCGCCGGTGAGCTGATACAGCAGCCCATACCCGGCGGCGTGCCCGATCGTGTAGGCCCCGGGTTCGTCGAGAGTCTTATTGCTGTATCCGCCGCCCATGTAGGCGTGCGTCCAGTCGGCGAAGACCTTCGTCATCGTCTCTCCGTCGCCTCCGTCGAGCACATACCGCAAACGCTTGAGAATGGCTTTGCCCTCGGGCGTCTTCATCCGTTTGCGCAGGGCGGGCAGGTCGCTCTTGCGGAACAGCAGCCTGGGGTGCTCACCGGCCTTGGGTTTCTGGAAGTCCTTGATCTCCTTGAACCACGGGCGATCGTCGACCTTGGCGAGCTTGTCGACGCCCTTGCGGTATCGCCCGTCGAAACTGCCATGGATGGTCTTCTTCTCGTCCCCCTCGACCGCGACGATCGCGGTGTACTTGCCCACCGCCAGACCGTTGAGGAACACACCCTCGAACTCATAGGTGTAGGTGCAGGGTTCCATGTCCAGCGTCATCGCAGCAAGCTGAACCTTCCCGCTGAAACCCTTGTCGGAGATGCTGACCTTGCTGTCGTCGATCTTCACGGGGGTGCGCTGATAGGTTCGGCCTTTCTTGTCCAGCAGACCATGACTCAGCGAGACGATCTCATTGTCGTCGGCGCTGACCCACACCACCATGCAGCGGTTGCCGAAGTCCGGATCGCCCCCGAGGAGGGCAGCCTGCATATTCAACTGCAGTGTGACCTGCTCGGGCATGATGAGGGGCTCTTTGGGGTTGCTCCAGCCGTCGACCTTCCCCTTCCTGCCGAGGTTTTTGACGGATTTGTCGTCGCTGGTGATCTCGAGGACTTTCCACTCCCCGGAAATCTTGTGGTCCTCGCTGACGGTCGCGTCGATCTCGAAAACCGCGTGGAAAGGCTTGTGGTCGGTCGGGACCCAGAAATCGGGCGTGAAGTAGACCTTGAACTGCCCCTTGACCTTGCCGTCCTTGATGGGCACGGTCGATAGATCGGGGTAGTACCAACTCCCGTTGTAGGTCCTCTTGACGCGGCCGTCTTTGGCCGGATCGCGGCTGGAACCCACGCAACCGAGCCACTGACCGTTCTGCTCGCGCGTGTAGATGATCAGCGGCTTCGTGCCACCGGCAAAGAACCCTTTGAGCCGAATATCCCAGCCACGGGCCTTGACCTCTTTGTCGTCATCCGCAACCGCTGCCGACGCAGTCGACAGCAGCACAGCAACGAGAATCAGCTTGGTGATATTGTTCATTGATTGCTCCTCAACGAGGTTTACGCGGATGGTTTTTGCTTTATTCTATATGGATACAACCCGCAGACTCGTCGCCGGTTTCGGATATCCACAAGTCGCCTGATGCAGCATGACAGAAAAGTCTCTTGATCGGGTCTCCGCGATCATAAGCGAGACGGCAATCGCAAAACAACAGGAGTGTTTTCGGGCGATCGGGCGATTTTTGCCGGGTTGGAGACGCCGAGACAATCGGAAATTGTTCCCCCGTATACGCAAAAAACAGCGGCTTGTATGTCGGCTGACCGTGTTACAAATACGGAACCCCAAGAAGGACTGACAACGTCACATGTATGGAGCCTTTTATATGCACAGACTTTACGCAATACTCACACTGACTGTCCTGGCCATTCTGCCACGTTTGGCCACGGGTGAATCCGCATCGGAAGCGCCCGCGAAGGTTTCGGCAAGGCTGGTACTTCGTGGCGGACTGTTCCATGGCGACGACCCCAACAGCGGCCGAAAGAACCTCATCCTCTTTGCCGACAGCTCGTTGGGGCGATGGGGCGTGGCGTGGGCGATGGCACTGGACTACAACCAGGGCATCCACACGGGCATGGTTCGTGAGGCGAAGATCACTCCGGACAACGCCTCATTTCGGCTGGACATGCTCTTCGGAGGGGATATCTGGGTGCCCGGTGGGCGAGGCGTGTACGACATCGAGGTCACCCGCGACGGCAACAGCGTATCGGGGACCTACAAGGCCCGCCTTCGAGGCCACAGCTACACCGGCAAGGTCGAAGGCGAGATCCTCCCGGGAAGGAAGATTCTCGACGACGACCACAAGCCCTTCACCCCCGGAGAGCACCCGCAGGTCCTGCTGCGAAAAAGCGACCTGCCCGCCCTGCGCAAACGCCTGAAAACGCCGATGGGCAAGGCCTATCTCGCCAAGTACGGCAATTCCGACAGCATCATCAACCTCGGGATTCTGTACCAGATCACCGGCGAGAAGAAGTACGCCGCCCGGGCCGAGCAGATCGTCAACGGCTACAAGGAACTCAACCGCAACGGGTTCGGCAGCGGCGGGTTCGGGCATCAGATGGTCGCCGTCGCTCTGGCGTACGACCTATGCTACGACGCCTGGAGCGACGACCTCCGCCAGCGCGTGCGCAAGAAACTCGAATGGTACGTGCCCTACTACCAGAAGTACCTGATGACCTCCCACCCCAACTACCACCCGTGCAGCAACTACTACGGGCCAGGCCGGGGGGCCGCGGGCATCGCGGCGCTGGTGCTCTATGGCGAGAAGGGCGAGAAACCCGCCAAACCGCGGGACCCGTTCGAGGCCCGATGGACCATCAAACCCATCGACAAGTCTGCCGTCGGCAAGGACGTTCCGGTGGTCGACTGGAAGCCCGGACAGATCCCCGATGAGTGGATCTCCACCGGCGCCCTGCCCATGCAGGGAAAACAGGACGTGCTCAACGCCCTGGGCGGCTACGCCAAGGCCCGCCCGGAGGAGGGAACGACCTGCGCCTACATCCGGATCGACAAGAAGAAGAAGCTCCCGATGCGCAAGCTCCTGAAGTTCACCGCCCTGCCGGAAAAGACCGTCTCCGAGAAGGGCGTGGACCTGTCCAAGCTCGCCGAGGACGGCGCGGAAGCGACGCGCACCGTGCTGTATACCGTGCTGAAGGTCTCCGAGGAGGCGGTCGTCTCTTTCGACCCGGGCGACAAGAAAACCACCGCCTGGTTGGCCGGCCGAAAGCTGGATGAGCACTTCTACCGCGTCCGTCCGGGGCTGTACTCGTTTTTGGTGGTCCACGAGAGCAAGAAACCCGCCGGAACGATCGCCCCGGCGCTGCGCACCGCCGACGCCGACGCATTCGCCGATCGACGCGACCTGTACCGACGCACGCTGACCCGCTGGGAGCGGGACGTGGCGCTGTGGGAGAAATACGACGGCGCCGACCCGACGCACATCCGGGCCGTCGAGATCAGCCGATACACCCTCCTTCAGCATTTCCTGGTGGGTGTGGGCAAGGGCGGCTTCCAGGCGGAGACGGGCGGCTACTCCAACATCGCCTCCTACTTCCCGACGGTCTTCGCGACGCTGTACCGCGACATGTTCGGCCGAAACGCCTCGCCGTACGACGACATCACGCACCTCCTGCCGCGACGGATGATGCAGCAGGTCTTCCCCGAGGAAGGCGGCGCTCACTCGCAGAAGCTCAACAGCGGGCACGCCCTTTCACAGGAATGGCTGGCGAGGGGGTATCCGATCGTCCCCGAGAAGTACAAGCCCGCCCTGCACTGGGGATGGAACCAGGTGGCCGGCATTGACGGCCCGGAGTCGGCCGGCCGCATGTTTGGGAAAGGCGGGCGAGACCTCGACCAGGCGTTGGCCTTCCTGAACTACCCGCTCGACGGGAAACCCGTCCATCCCTCGAAGGTCATGCCCCTTCACTGGGAGGCAGAGACGTTCGGGTTCTTCGCGTTCCGCAACCGCTGGAAAAACGCCGACGACTTCGTCGCGCAGGTGTTCCTGAAGTCTCGCCCCATCATGGGTTGGAACCACGCCAACGCCGGCGCCTGGCGGCTGTGGGGGCTGGGGCACGAATGGAGCGTCGGGCCCACCAGCCGGGCCGGTCACCGCACGGAGGAGTCGGTCGTCATTCTGCCCGAGGACGACATCCAGGCCGGCTTGGGCGGCCAAAAAGAACGGCTCGAAACCCAACCCGACGGATCGGCGGTCCTGGTGGCCGACATGAACGACCACTACGCCCCCGGAGGCAAAAAGCAGCCGAAGATCTTCGACTCGAACCTGCTGCGCCGCGAGGTCAACCGCCCGAAGCCCGAAATCACCGGCAAGCGGGCCTTCGCGTTCGATTACAGCGGTCTGAGCGGCTCGCCCTGCCTGGTGGTCGTCGTGGACGACATCGACGGCGGCGGAACGAAGGAATGGTTGTTCCAGAAAAGCGAGGGCAAACTGGCCCTGCAGAAGAAGGGCTTTACGCTGGACAAGGGCGACGCGAACCTCAAGGCGACCTTCGTGGCGCCGGGGGACGTGGAAGTCTCCGTGCCCAACCGTACCACGACCTGGAAACAGCACGGCACCAACGAGCGCAAGTGGAACGCGGTGCTCGCCACCGGCGGTGATCGGTTCGTCGTGGTCATGACGATCCAGAAGGGTGACCCGCCGGCCGTCACTGTTGACGGCAAGGGCGACAACGCCGTGGTCACCGTCGGAAAGCGAACCGTCCGCTGGGACGGAAAGAAGATCATCCTGGGCGAAGCGGGGAAGTGACCTCCCGCCCCGGCTGAACAATCTTACACCAACATCCAGGCCGGCGCAGTCGTCGCGTTGAAACGGCGGGTCCGCGCCCCAAGGAAGGATTTTTTCCATGAAGCGTATGTACACAGGTGTGATCGTCGCGATGTTGGTGGCGGTGCTGTCGGCGGTGATGTCCGCACGCGAACCACAGAACAACTCCGCCCCGACCGGCCAGGCCGCCACCGAGACCAGAAAGCTCTACGATCGCATCGTCGAGGCCCGCAAACTGCTGGAGATCGAACTCTCCACCCAGCGCACTCGATCCGCCACCGGCCAACACAGCCCGGCGACCTATCGCCTCTGGTTCGACGACGCCGCAGACGGCGAGGACATGGAAATGACTCTCCGCGACGCCGGCAGCCAATGGCAGGCCGCCTACGCCGTGGTCCCCGCCTGGGCCCAGAGCACCATGCAGGAGTGGCGAGGCTATCACCACGGCAACGGCGCCGGCGCCGTCTGGCGATTCGGCGTGACCCATGACATCGCCGCCGAAAAACTCACCGCCACAAAGGACAAGCTCACCGGCCAGGCCGATTGCACCTTCCTGCTGAACCGCACCCACGACGAGCGTTTCCCGCCCGGCGAGGCCGTCAGTTGGTGGGACCGCTTCCCGGGCGTGGGCATGCAGATCCCCCGCCGCCAGACCTTCCAGCTCAACGCGAAGATCGACGACAACTCACGCGTGCTCGAAATGGTCCTGGAAGGCGGAATCCACTGGAAGCACAAGAAACGCAAGAACCGCCCCGCCATCCGCAAACCGATCTTCCTGCGAATGGCCCTGCCGGCGACGCGCCTGAGCACCATGTGGGTGCAGACACCCACCTGGAATGGCGGCTTCCACGAGGGCAACGCCTCGGGCCTGTCCTTCAAGGACGGGCGAATTTCCGGTGAGCTGATCGTGTACATCCATACCGACGGCTGGGTGCCGGTTCGCGGGTCCCGCCCGCCGCAGAAACTGGTATTCACGATCGACGCGACGCTCGAGCACAACCAGCTTCGCGGCAAGTACACCGCCACCGGCGACATGGGCAAATACGCCGGGTCGCTCCGCGGGCGAGGCGGGCCTGCCGTGGCGGGCAGCTACCGGTCTTCGGGCGAGCTGGACGCCGCGGCCGGCCTCTTCCACGGGTACGTCCTGGACGACCCGGCCCCGCTGGAAAAACGCCTGCTGGACGTCTCGCCTCTGCCCAAAGACGATACCGCCGCACGCAAGCAGATCGCCGGGACTCTCAACACGCTCGCCCACGAGATCCGCGCGCTGCACCTGGCCAAGCAGAAGTTCCCCCTGCCGCTGGCCGAGGCCTTCCTCCAGACCGCCTGCGCCGAGCCCGTTCTGGACGCCAACGATCCAAACGCACTGCTGGCCACGCTGCGGGCCACCGCCAGACTCATCGAAAACTGCGACGACACCCGACCCAACGCCGACGATACGATCGCGTCCGCCGATCGACCCCAAAGCCCCTCGACCGGGACGATCGAACTCCCCGCCGGCGACGACGGGACCTGCCCCCTGCCCGAAAAGGACACCGGCGCCTGGTACCACATCGGGCAATGGCAGGTGGTCGGTCCGTTCACGCAGCGAAACGGCGTCGAGCACAACGATGCGATCGTCCCCGACGTGGCGTGCGTCGAGGGCGTCAAGCTCCGCCAGCGGCTGGACCGCGTGGGCGCCGAACACGAAGACGCCCCCGCCGTCGCATGGACAGCCATTCGCCCCGGCGGGCCTCGAGTGCGCACTCCATGGGCCAAGAGCAGTTTCTACAATCGCTTCCGGGGCGAGCTCTGGTACGCCGCGGCCACCGTGCGCTCCAGCAAAGCTCAGCCGGCCTGGCTGGCGCTGGAAGGCCTTGAGCAGACCAAGGTCTGGCTGAACGACAAGCTGGTGTGGTCCAGCGAGGAGACGTCCTTCCGCTGTCGGCCTCGTGGGCGAACGATGATCCCTGTGAAGCTCATCGAAGGTGAAAACCGCCTTCTCGTGCGGACCAACCGCGACCGCCGCCCGGCGTGGGTGGACCTGGCCATTCGCCTCAGCAAGCCCGGAACCCCTCGCGAAACGCCCGACCGCGAGCTGCCCGATATCGCGAATCCGGACATCTATCCCGACGCCACCCCGCCACTGGTGTGGGACGTGGACAAGGGGCTCAACGTCGCCTGGAACGTGCCCGAGTTGGGAGGCCGATCGAGACCGGCTGTGGTGAACGGGGCTGTGCTGGTCGCCGGCGCCCCCGGACAACTGACCCGCGTGAATCCTGACACCGGCGAGACGCTCTGGGCTGCCCATCTCGACCCGGAGAACGGCGAGATCACTCTCGATGCCGCCAACCAACGCGCGAAGAAGCTCGGACTCAAGAAACTCAACAGCCTCCGCTCGATCGACGTGACCTCGCCGGTCAGCGACGGCAAGACCGTCTACGTCCACAACGAACTGGGCCGGTTGGCCGCCGTCGACCTCGACGGCAAGACGCGATGGACCATGCAGACGGGCCTGTCCAAGGCGAAGGTCCACTGCCTGCCCGGGCGCGTGATCGTCGAAGGGCAGACCACCACCGCCTGGCAGCTGCCCGAAGCCCTCAAGAAACTCGCCGAGGCCGACGCGAAGAAACGCTTCCACGCCATTGGCGTGCTCGTGCTGGACGACAAAGGCAACGTTCTCCACCGCCACACCCAGCAAGGCGAGTTTTCCGGGACGGCGAGCTTCCTGTTGGCCGCCGCCAACGGGAAAGGGCGAACCGTCGCGCTGCACACCTCCACGGGGCTGCTGTACGACCTCACGCGG
Source organism: Phycisphaerae bacterium (assembly GCA_046541875.1). GTDB lineage: Bacteria > Planctomycetota > Phycisphaerae > SM23-33 > SM23-33 > CAZFPT01. The sequence goes on from JBKHCL010000017.1 coordinate 25,736, forward strand.
GGTGAGGCCCAGGGGCCCTTCGCGATCGACTACCCCGGCCCCGGCGACACGCAGTGGCAGTCCGGAGGCCAAACCATCGGCTCGCGTGGCGGGCGATCGTTCCGCGCGTGCGTCGCGGGGCAGACGGCCTTCCTCGCCACGCAGGAGCAGACGATGGCCGTTCGCCTCTGGCGGGCGGACGGAAGGCTCGCCCACGCACACCGATGGGAGAGCAACTACGAGCACAGCGGGTTCGGGAGCTTCACCGCCCCGTCGGTCGCCACGGACCAGTACCTCTTCAGCGTTTGGCCGGTGCTGGAGCGAGGCCCGCACTGCCCCGACGCGCGCATCGAGCTGCACGTGAAGGACGCCCGCACCGGTCGGCCGTTGGGACGCCTCAAGCCCGCCCTGAAAAACGTCGTCCAGACGCCCGCGGCCCCCGTCATCGCCGGGGAGTATCTCTTCACCACCGGCCCGGGCGGCGGCTCGCACGGCGGCCATCCGACCCACTCGCAGATCGTGGTGACCACCGCCGACGACCAACTGCAGTTAATCGCCCGCAACCTCGTGCCCATGGGCTCCCAGCCGCCGGTGTTCGTCGGCGATCGTATGATCCTCCGCTCGGGTCGCGGGCTGTTCTGCATCGCCGTGACCGACGCCAAGGGCAAGGCCCACCAACAGGCCGTTCTTGCGGACACAACGCTTGGAGAGATCGGCCCGCGCCCGGCCACGGACAAGCCCAAACCGATTCAGCCGCTGGAGAAGCCCCTGATCGGGCCCAGGGTCCCGGTCGGCAAGCTCATGGACGACCGGGCCACGGACAAATGGCTCGCCGCGGGCCCGTTCCCGAAGGGCACGTTCGATGAGTCGCTCATCGACGAGATTACGCCCATTGCCGGCTCGACGGTCTCGACAGGCGGGGACACCGGAAAGCTGCGGATCGTTCCGCGCGAGTACGCCTCGATAGACCCGCCGCGCTTCGCCGCCCAGTACTCGCTGCAGGGCACCGGCGAGAACGTCCCGGTGCTCTCGACGCACGTGGATCCGCGCGTCGCCGGCGGGAAGGACGAGGGGACCGGCGTGCTGGTGACCGTGCTGGACAACCGCGAGCAGAACGTGGTGGTCCCCTCGCTCAAGGCCCGCGGCGTGAAGCAGTTCCTCGCCGGTCGGCTGCTCGAGCCCGACGAGCCCCTGCTGCTGCCGGCCGGTCAGTATCCTTACGCCGTGGTAGTCTCGCCGGAGTACTACCACGTCGAGCAGGAAACGATCTACCCGCCCATCAACGTGCTCAAGGCCAAAGAAGACAAGCTGCTGGATACGTCCATTTGGCCGGACACGTGGAAGGTGCTCGGGCCCCTGCCCCCCGAGAGCAAGCCCATGGACGCCAACTCGCTGAAGAAGATCCCCGAGAAGATCACCATCGGCGACCGGACCTTCCCCGCCTATGACTTCAAGGCGATCGACGGGACAATATACCTCACCGCCCTGCTGAGCAAGAAACAGGGACAGAAGCCCGACCCCTCGACGGCCCCGAAGACGATGAAAATCGGAACGCCCTCGACGGCGTGGGCGCTGGCGGAGATCGACGTCCCCTCCGACGGCGTGCTGTACGTCACCGCCGGTGCGGACTGGTTCATGCGGTGGACGCTGGACGGGAAGGTGGTCTACGACCGTCTCAAAAGCGGCAACGCCGCCCCGCCCACCGAGATCAAGGCCCATCCGTTCGCGATCCCTGTCACGAAGGGCAAACACGTCCTGGCCGTCCAGGTGAAACCCGGCAGCCGGGGCTGGTCGTTCTCCGCGACCGGCGGGTTCGCCGCCAAGGACACCGACGCGATCAAGGCGCTCCGCGTGCCCAGCCGAATCAAGCCCGCCAAGCCGGACTTCCGGTTCGTCCCGTCCTTCAAGATCGTGCCTCATCCGATGAAGCGCGAGGCGCGCTGGCTGCGGCGCGTCGCCGCCCGCGCCGACCGCCTCCGGGCAATCGTGGACGCCCTGCCGGCCGACTCACCGCAGAACCGGGCAGCCCGGAACATCCTGCAACTGCTGAAGCAACACTCGAACTGACAACCAGCCCCCCACTCCGACCGGCCCAACCCCAGGCCGGTCGGTCGACAAGATGACAGGACAACCGACCATGAACCGTCTGACCTGCGCCGCAGTAACCGTGCTCGCCGCCCTGCTGTTCTGTGCGCCCCATCCGGCATGGGGCGAGGCGGACAAGGACCTCGAATCGCTCCAGGCCGTCCACAGCCGAACGGCCCAGCAGCTCCGCAAACACCTCGCCACCACCAAGCCGGGCGACGGGCAATACCGCCTCGTGCTGCAAGGCGCGGTGGAAGGCGACGACGCCCTGATGACGCTCACGCGCTTCGCCGGACAGACCCGCGGGGTCTCAACGGTGCCCTGGTGGCGGCAGGAGACACAGAAGGAGAAGTTCAACTTCCGCCACCGCGACGGCGGCGCGAGCGTGCACCGCGACAAGTTCCTCTACACCGTGAACATCCCCGGCGACGGCGACGGCTTGAAAATCGACGGCCATCGCCTCGGCGGCACACTCACCGTGGACTATCGCCTGGACCTGCCGCGCGACGTCCGCATGCCTCCCGGCGGACGACACCTCTACACCACCGACGGACGATGGTCGCTGGTGGACCAGTGGTACGTGGGCCCGCGCGTGACGCCCCGCACGCAGAGCTACACGCTGAATGCGAAGGTCCTTCCCGACGTCCGCCGCGTGCATCTCGTGCTGCACAACGGGATCGACACGCGCCCCCTGCACCTCACCGCGACCGTCCCCTCGGGGCAGTGGGCAGACGTCCGCGTCAAGGCCCCCACGTGGAACGCCGGGGTCCACCAGGCCGACGCCAACGACCTGCGGATGAAGGACGGGAGACTCACCGGTCAACTGCGCGTTCGGTTCAATCCCGACGCGTGGTGGCCTAAGAAGGTCTGGTACGCCACGTACGAACTGGACGTCCCGGTCGACGACGGGTTGGCCGGCGGCACGTTCAAGGCGTCCATCGCCGAGGGCGACTACGTGAAAGTCAGCGGCCAGAACAAAAACGGGCAGCGACCCTCCCGCAGCGGACCGGCCGGGTACACCGGAACAGTGACCGGCACGGTGTTGCCGATGGTGGTCGGGCGTTACGAAACCACCGGCCCCCTGGGCAAGCGCCAAGGCCGGGTTGTCGGCGGCGTGCTCCCCCCGACCAGTCGACCTGAGAAGCGATTGACTGCCCCCCCCGGCGAACCCGCCGGCCGGGCAACCACGCTCTACAACCAGATCCGCGCGATGCGGATGATGCTCTCCCGCCCGGGCTATCCGATGCACCAGGCGCTGTCGGCCTGCGACATGCCCGCCCCCACCTGGGACACCCCCAACCCCGCCGCCCGGGCTGCCTACCTCCGCCGCCTCGCGAGCATTGCACAGCAGGCCGGCCGGGAGCTCCACAAAGCCCCGGCCAAGGGGCGACCCGCCGCAAAGAACCCGCATTTCGGCCCGTATTTCGGCCGACCGAAGGCCCTGGAATCCGACGCCGAGGGCGTCGTCAAGCTGCCCACCGTCCGCGACGCCGGCCGGCAGACCTGGCGATATGCGGGCACCTGGCGGGTACTGGGGCCGCTGGCGACTCTACCGTCGCACCATCAACCGTTGATCGACATGCCCGGACTGATCCCCGCCGACGGCGCGGGTCGGACCATTGACCCCAACGCCCTCGGGCGAAGCTACCGCGGAGCGAAGACGCTGACGTGGCAAACGGTTCAGACGTCCCCCGACGGTACGCTCCTGCCACCCCCGTGGACGTGGAACAAGAAAGGTCGACTTGACAAACCGGGCCGCGAGAACTCCAGTTGGTATGCGACGCTGCACGTGGAAAGCCCCGTCGCCCAAGAGGTCTACCTCGCCGTCGACGCCCACGACCACGCACTGCTCTGGGCCAACGACCAACTCGTCTGGCAGGACACCGAACGACAGCGAAACTACCGCACACTGCGACCGGCCGTCTTTCGAGTTCGGCTGAGAAAGGGCATCAACCGCCTGCTGCTCCGCGTGCGGGACGACCGCGCCGAGAGCTTCACGCGCGTGAGCTTCTGCGTCGCCGGGGCCTCCGACGCCGTCACGCCGCCCCCGCCTGAGACGGCGACAGCGAAGCAGACCACCTCGCCGGCACCCGAGCCGCCCGTGGCGTGGGACCTGGACAAGGGCGTGAACGTCGCCTTCTCCACGCCCGTGGAAGGCGCCCGCGGCAGGCCCGTCGTAGCCGACGGAATGGTCTTCATCGCAGCCAGGCCTAACGACCTGGTCTGCCTGGACATCAAGACCGGCCAACAGCTCTGGCGCAGATCCGCCAACGCCCTGGAGCTGGTCAACGCCGAGGCGGCCAAGGCGTTTGAGACCGCCGACGCCAAGCAGCGAAAGGACCTCATCGAGAAGCACCTGGGCAAGGCCTTCGCGCGGGGCGAGATAACCTCGCCGGTATGGGACGGCAAGCGAGTCTATCTCCACACCGGACAGGGCGTGCTGGCCTGCTTCGACGCCGAAGGCAAGCGCCACTGGATGCACCGAACGTACATGCCCCACGCCGCAGTCACGATCATGGACGGTAACGTCATCGTCGAAGGCGCCGCCCTCGATGATTGGGCCAAAGCCAATGACATCGAGACCGACGGGTTCTCCGGCAAGACCGTCAAACGCGCCGGACACAACTATGGCTCGTCGAGCAACCACACGGTCGACCGCCTGCGAAAGCTTCGCGACGGTCGCAGACACGGACTGATGGCGATCACCTCGAAGGGGACGGTCGCCTGGGCCCGCCCGGCAGCGGGGACCTTTGCCGGTCCGCCGATTCGCATGGACCTGCCCGGACCGGACGGCAAGACCCAGCCGGTGCTGATCACACGGTCGGCCGAGGCGTATGACCCGTCCGACGGAACCCGTCTGCGGGAGTTGATCGATCTGGGCATGTGGGATTGGCTCGCAGCCACCACGGACGGGCGCCGCCTGTTCAGCGCCTGGGAAGGCGGCCGAGCCGGTGCCGACATGTGGTTAAGCGGGAGCGGCCTGGGCAGCAGAACCATGTGGAACGCGACGCGCCTGCACGCCTACGTCGCCGGCGGGCCCAACGATGGCTGTGCCGACGGGACGCACTTTTTCGTCTGGCGTCGCGTGGGCGAGCACGCCAAGCACTGCCCGGCCACTCGGCTGCAGCTGGACGTGTTCAACGCCGCCACCGGCCAACGCGTCGGATGGGTCAAGCCCGCCATCAGCGGGACCAATCGCGCGGTCCAGCCCGTGAAAATCGGCAACTACCTCTACCTCGCCGATACTCGTGGCGGCGCGCACAGCGGGGGCACGCCGCCCGAGCGGCAGGTCGTGGTGATCTCGGCCGACGCACAACCCGTCCTGCTCGCCCGCAACGCCACACCGAACATCTCCGCCCCGCCGGTGGCCTGCGAGAACGGACTGCTCATGCGCTGCGGCGATTCCATCGTGCGGGTTGCTATCGACGGCGAAGACGGGCTGGCCTACCAGGAGAAGGTTCTCGCCCGACACGTCTTCGAACGCATCTACGACGAACCGGCCGACCGGGTCGCTGAACGACCCGAACCCCTTGCCGCCACGCCCGGTCGCGATACGCCCGTCATGCGGTTGGCCGGCGGTGCCTCGCTGAGCGATTGGCTGGTCGCCGGCCCGTTCCCGAAGAATGCCAACACCCCGCCGGAAGATGGTCTCACGGCCCGCGCGGGCGAGACGCTGACGATCGGCAAGACCTCGGCGAAGCTCACGCCGCTGCCGGATGAACTGATCTCGATGAAGACGACGTTCCACAACGACGGCAGGCTGGACGACTGGCAGATCCGCCGCACGGTTCGTCGGCTGGACCTCTCGGCCTTGAGCGAACGGGGAGAAGGCGTGTACTACCTTGCCGCGGTGGTGGACAATCCGCGACGTCGGCTGATGTATTCGACGATGGACCACGCCGGGCTGACGACGTACCTCGCCGGCCGTCGGATTGCCGCCGGTCAGCCGCTGGACCTGAAGGCGGGGATGTATCCGCTCGTGGTTCGGGTGGATCCCGATGCATTCCGTCGCCGACGCCCCACGCCGCCGATCGACGTGACCGCCGCGATGAAGGCCGACAGCGTGACCGACGTGGGTTGGCCGACGACGTGGACGGTCTTCGGGCCCATCCCCGAAGCCGGCGGAGCCCCCAAACCCGTGCAACTCAAGAGCATTCCCAAAACGCTCGAGCTCGGCGAGAGCAGCTTCGGGCGCATCGCCCTTCCGACCATCGGGCGCACGCTGGACCTGACGGCCATCATCGACCTGCCCGAGGGCGGAAAACCCGACGTCGGCAAGACCGTCCGCTCCACACCCGTCAAGCAGCAGCAGTCCGCCTGGGCGATGGCCGAGATCACCATCCCCGCCGATGGGACGCTGGTGGTCAACGCATCGGCCGACTGGTTCATGGAATGGTTCGTGGACGGAATGCAGGTCTACAGCACGCTGTCCAAGGGCAACATGAGGGCCCCCACGCAGTTGGGAGCCCACACCTTCAGCGTGTCGCTGGACAAAGGCAAGCACGTCGTCGCCTGCCGCGTCAAACCGGGCAGCAAGGGCTGGTCGGTCACGTCGCTGGGCGCCCTGACCACCGACGATCCGGACGCGCTGGCCAAGGCCCACCCGAGCAAGGGCGTGCGGGCAGCCGAGCCGGAATGGCGCGTGAATCTGCTGTTCCGTGAAGTGGACCATCCCGCCGACGTGTCGGCTGTGCGGCGTCGGCAGATTCGCCAAGCAGAGGCGATGCTGCGCCGAATCGCCCGGACCCGGAAAGGCACGCCCGACGCCCGCAAGGCCAATGAACTGCTCAAAACGATCGACGACAAACGGTAGAGGATCCGCCCGCTGAGTCGGATCTCCGTGACGGCTTGCATCCGCCCGCGTCGGCGGCGAGAATGGCCCATATGAAACTGCTGCTCAGCGGGGACATTCATATCGGGCGGGCCTCGACGCGCGTCGACGAGCCCCGCGCCCACCGCGCCGCCGAGGCGTGGGGCGCGATGTGCGAGCTCGCCATCCGCCAAGGCGTTCGCGCGGTGTGCCTCTCCGGGGACATCACCGACCAGGACAACCGCTTCTGGGAGGCGATCGGCCCATTGGAAGAAGGCATCGCGCAGCTGGCCGAGCACGACATTCCGACGCTGGCGGTCTCGGGGAATCACGACCACGACGTGCTGGTTCGGCTGGCCGACAACCTTCCCCCCGAGCACTTCGTCCTGCTCGGACGCGATGGCCAATGGCAGCGACACACGCTCACCGACGACGCCGGCCGATCCGAACTGCACGTAGACGGCTGGTCGTTTCCGCAGAAGCGCGTCACCCGCGACCCACTGACCAGCTACGACCTGCCCCGCCCCGACGATGCTCCGGTGATGGGAATGGTCCACGGCGACCTCGATGCCGCCTCGAGCCCCTACGGGCCGCTGTCGTCCGACCGGCTTGCCTCCGTCGGTCCCGACGCCTGGCTGCTGGGGCACATCCACACGCCCGCGCTTCGCAGCGACCGCTCGTGCTGGCTGCTCTACCCGGGCTCGCCCCAGGCACTGGACCCCGACGAGACCGGATCCCACGGGCCCTGGCTGGCGGAACTGGTCGACGGGCACCTCGCCCCGCCCGAGCAGATCCCGTATTCGAGCGTCCGCTACGAGGGGCTGGAGATCGACCTGAGCGACTGCGAGGACATCGACTCAGCCGGCAGCACGATTCTCGAACGAATCCGCGACGAAGCCGACACGCTCATCGAAACCGGCGGTGATCGCCTCACGCACCTGCTGCTTCGCCCGCGACTGGTCGGGCGAACGCCGGTGGCGTCCACGCTGCAGCGCGATCCGAACGCCCTGCGCACGACACTTTCCGACTTCAGTCTCACTCAAGGTCAGGCAACCGTCTCCGTCGAGCCGCCGGAGCTGGCGGTCCTGCCGGTGATCGACGTGGGGCAATACGCCCGACAAGCCTCCGCCGCCGGGGCGGCCGCCCGCGTGCTGGAAGAGCTGGACGCCGGGGGCGAACTGTCCGAGGCGACCGGGAAACTTCTCGACCGGACCACCCGCGCCCTGCGCCAGGAAGCCACGTCGCGCGAGTACACCGGCATCGATCGGCTGGAAATCGACGGCGACCGGGCCCGTCAGACTCTTCGCAGCCGCACCATGGCCCTGCTGACCGAGCTGGTCCGCCAGCAGGAGGCGGGGCGATGAGCGATCGGGCGGTGACATTCCATCGCGTAGCCGTCACGCGGGCGCTGGGCATCGACCACGGCGAGGGCTTCGAACTGCCCGACCTGTCGCCGGGAGTGAACCTTATCCATGGGCCCAACGGCTCGGGCAAGACGACCACCGCCCTCGTGCTGCAGGCGCTGCTTTGGCCGGGCAGGACGGACCTGCCACGCCCCACCGCCCGGGGCGAGTACACCGAGGGAGACGTCCGCTGGTTGGTGGATCTCGACGCCGGCGCCGTCTCCGCCGTCCGCGACGGGCAACCCGGGCAGGTTCCGGACTTCGGGCCGGCGGCCGAGAGGGGGCGATATCGCCTGGCGTTGCACGAGCTGATCGTGGAAGACAATCGCAGCTTCGCCGAGACCATCGTCACCGTCAGCCAGGGCGGCTACGACCTGACCGAGGCGAGCAGGAACCTGCGAACCTACACGGGCCCAGCCCCTCGCACGCTCAAACAGCAACTCGCCGAAGCCAATGAAGACGTCACACAGGCTCGCCGTTTGCAGGAGCAGCTCCACCACCGCGCCCGGGAGCTGGAATCCCTGCGAAGCGAGCACAATCAGGCCCGCCAGGCCGCCCGGGACCTCGATCGGCTGGAGAAGGCGCGGACCCATCGCCGGGCCATTGAGGAATGCGAACGACTCCAGCGACAGATCGACGCGCTGCCCGACCCCGTCGGCCGACTGACCGGCCGGGAGCGCGAGGACCTGACTCGCATCGACCAGTCGGCCACCACCCAGCAAGAGACCCGGGGTGAAATGGAGCGGCAGATCGCCCGTGCCGAGGCGACGCTGGGGGAAGCGGACCTGCCCGAGGACGGGCTGAGCGATTCAGCCAAGCAGCGTCTGAAGGCAGCCGTCGAGCGGCTGGGGCAGTTGCAGAATGAACTGGACCGGGCCGCCGAGCAGGCCGAGCAGGCCGACGCCCGCGCCCGGACCGCCCGACAGCGCCTGGGGGCCGCCCTGGAAGACGACCAACTCGCCGCCCTGGAAACGGTCGAGCTGGACGCCGCCAATGAATTGGCCCACCGGGCGCACAAGCTCACCGCCCGGGAGGAAGCCCTCCGCCGGCAACGGGCTCTGCTGAATGAGCCCATGCCCGAGGAGCTTGCCGGGATCGAACCGGGCCAACTCCACGCCGCGATCCACGCGCTGTCGCGCTGGTTGCAGTGCCCTGCTGCGACGGGCGATCTGCCCCTGCCCTGGCCGGCGTGGTCGGCAGCCGCCCTGGCGGTGGTGCTCGCGTGCGTGCTGGCGGTGGCGCTGCATTGGCTGTGGATCCTGGCAGCCGTCCCTGCCGTGGCGCTGGCGGGAATCGCCCACCGGCGGCGTTCGTCCGTCTGTCGACAGAATGATGAGCGTGAGACCTACCGCCGGGACTACGAAAGAACGTCGCAGCCTGCCCCGACAGCGTGGCGGGTCGACGAGGTCACCGATCGGATGGAGGAGTTGCACACAATGGCCGCCAGGCTGGCCACCTGGATCGAGCAGGAAGAACGCCGCAAGGTGCTCGCCGCCGAGGAACGCGATCTCCAGGAGCAGCGGGACGCCTACCGGCAACAGCGCGAGGCGCTGCGCGAATCGCTGGGCATCGATTGGCCCACGCGCGACGAATGGCTGCCCGTGCTGGCGGGCAACCTCCAGGCGTGGCAGGACGCCTCCGCCGACGCCGCCGCCAAATCCCAGACCCGCGACCGACTCATCGATGAGCGGGAGGAACTGCTGGGGGAGATTGGCGAGACCGTTGCCCCGCTGGGATGCGATCGGCCGACATCGACCGAGCACGCCCGCGCAGTGGTCAGCGATCTGCTCGACCGGGAGGATCAACGCCGGGAGGCCTGTCGGCAGCGCAACGAGGCCCGCCGACGCATCGAAAGCGAGATCGAACCGGCGCTGCAGCAGTTGGCCGACCAGCGACGGGAACTCTTCGAGCGGTTGGGAGTGGACGAGTCGGCCGAGGGAGAACTGGACGATTGGTTGGCCCGGCTGGAGGACTACCGCGAGCTGACCAACGAACTCACCGGCAAGCAGGCCATCCGCGACGAGGCAGCCGCCGCGCTGGTGGAGCACCGGGAACTTCTGGAGCTGGACGAGGCCGCCCTCGATGAGCGCATCGCGAACCAGCGCGAGCTGGCCGATCGCGCCGAGGAACTTCTCAAAGAGATCACGGAGATCGAAAGCGAGATCCGACACGCCAAACACAGCCACGAACTGACCGACGCGCTGTCCCGTCGCGACGAATTGGCCGACCAGCTTTCCGACGCGCGCGAGGCGAAACTCGCCGAGGCAGCGGGCGAGGCACTGATCGAGTGGGTCCGCACCGAAGCGGTCGAACGGGCCCGCCCGGAGGTGTTCCGCCGGGCCAGGCAGATTCTGGCGAGCATCACGCGGGGCGCCCTCTCGCTGGATATCGAGGACGCAGCCGACCCGCCACGGTTCCTTGCCCGCAGCGGCGAGGGTGTTCCGCGTCCGGTGGATGAGCTTTCGGTCGGCGAGCGGGTGCAGTTGCTGATGGCCGTCCGTCTGGCGTTCGTGGAGCAGGAGGAGTCGGCCGCCCTGCCGCTGATTCTCGACGAGGCGCTGGGCACCACCGACGACGCCCGCGCCGAGGCGATCATCGACAGTCTCATCGAGATCGCCCGCGGGGGCAGGCAGGTGTTCTACTTCACCGCTCAGCATGACGAGGTGGGCAAGTGGCTGGCCCGGCTGGAGGAGGCGGGGGTGGCCCATCGCGAGATCGACCTGGCCGAGCGGCGGAACCTGTCGGCCGTCGCGCGTCGACCGATGAACCTCACAGCCCATCGTCCGCCGGAGATTCCCGCTCCCGCCGGCCGTTCGCGGGAGGAGTACGGAGAGGCACTGCGCGTGGCTGGGATCGATCCGCGCCGACCGCCCGGGGACGTGCATCTCTGGCACGTCGTGGACGACATGGAGACGCTGCACGAACTGCTGGAAACCGGCGTGACCACGTGCGGTCAATTGGCCGTCATGCAGGATTCCGGGGCGTCGCTGGATGCAAAGGCCAATGAGTTGACCGCCGCCTTAGCACGGGCCCACGCCATCGAACGAGCCTGCCGGCTTTGGCGCCAAGGCCGGGGTCAACCGGTAAACCGGGCCGCCCTGGAAGACTCGGGCGCGGTGAGCGAGAAGTTTATCGACGAGGTCTCTGCATTGGCCAATCAACTGGGCGGGTCAGCGGCCGACCTTCTTGAGGCCCTGAAGGACAGGCAGGTCGCGCGGTGGCACAGCAGCAATACCGACAAGCTCCGCGAGTTCTTTCTGGAGAATGGCTACCTCGACGAGGAGCCGATTCTGGCCGCCGATGAGATCATCGCGCGATTGGTCGGCGAGTTTGCCGGGGATCTCCAAGCCGGGACAATCCGGAGATCGTGGCTGAGAATGACAATCGAGTCGCTCTTTCCCGCCCGCTGCGACGAGGCGTAGCACGAGGCCGGTACGAACCGCAGGTCACTCGGTGCGAACGTGGTTACCGAGGTCCACCAGCATCATCGTGACGTCGTCGTCCTCATGGGTGTTCTCGATGTTCCCGTCGATCCACGCGGTCACCTGCAGGAGCATTTCATCCTGCGGCGTGCCCGAGAGCGTGGCGACGCGATTGACGAACTCGTCCCCGTCGGCTTCGGGCTGAACGATGGCGTCTTCCACACCGTCGGTGTAGAGCACCACCCGGTCGCCCTCGCGAAGCTGAATGCGGCTGCACTCGAACTCGGCCTCCGGGAAAATCCCCAGCAGCGCGCCCTCGGCGGCCAACGTTTCCACCGAGCCGTCCGCGCGGAGAAGGATCGCCTCGGGATGACCGGCGCGGGCGTAGCTGAGTTCCATCGTCGCGGTATCCAGCACGCAGTAAATGGCCGTGCAGAACTGGCAGCTCGATAGGTTCTGGCTGCAGATGTCGTCATTCAGCTCCGCCAGCGACTCATTCGGCGGGACGATCTCGTAGCTGTGGCCGACGATGTGCTTGGTCTGCAGCGACTTCTTGATGAACATCGTCAACAGGGCAGCCGGCATGCCGTGACCCACCGCGTCGACAACGTAGAAGCCCACGTGTGTCTCGTCCAGCCGAGCGACGTCGTAGATGTCCCCGCTGACCCAACCGGCCGGGCGAAACATCACGCCGAACTGCACGCCACCGATATCGGGCATCCGTCGCGGCAGGAAGTCTCGCTGCAGTCGGGCCGCCAGACGCATCTCCTCGTCGAGAATCTCCAGACGCTTATCCACCCCCGCCCGTGAACGACGCAGCATGCACAACTCGCCACGCAGGCGATCGATGGTCGGAACCATCGTGTGTACCGCGGAGAGCTGGGCGGTCAGCTCGCCCGGTGAGATGTCCGGGGTGGTCTGCAGCGCACCGGCGGGTAGGTCCACCGCGTCACTGCCCGGCTGGGTGATCGAAAGCGAGACAGCCGGCAGGTCGTCCAACGCCGAGAACAACCCCTCGCGGGCGTGGGCGTCTTTGATAACTCCGTCGGGACCCAGCACCACCAGCGAAACGCCCTCCAGCTGGCGGGCGAAATCTCCGTCCGGGTCACACGGGACCAGGTCCCATCCGCCCTGCTCCAGCCCGGTCCGGATGTTCTCCGGAATGGGCAGACTTCCGGTCCACAGGGCCCTCATCAGTGTGGCTGTCTTGGTTTCCATGCGATCCTTCTGCAGAGGACAGACCTTCGCCGTCGCGGTCCATCTTCTCATCGTCATCGCGGGGAGGCCCCTTTAGCTCAGAACCGGCGGTTCCGAAACTGCTGTGCGGGCGCCTTCAAGACAACCTGTTCGAGCAGAACGGGTTGGAGCGGATTTTGCCGCGACCATCGCGGCCGACCAAATGCGCAAAAGGACGCCGGCGAGGCCGTGTCGGCAAGGCGTTCAGCGGGGCACGGGCAGGTTGCCGTCGATCTCCACGCGGTCGCCCACCGTCACGCCGGCTCGGCCCAGCTCGCCCCCCAGCACCTCCAGGGCGTACTTCACGGGCACCTCGGAGGAATACGGCACGACGCCGAGACGGTCGGGCTCTTCCTTCATCTGATGAATCGTGACGATCTCGCGCCTGGCGTTGATGAACGCGATGTCGATGTCGAACGAACAGCCACGCATGCAGAATGAGCGGACATCCTCCGAGGGGAATACGAACAGCATCCCCCGCTGGGCCGAGAGAGACTCTCTGCCGCTGAGCCCCTTCCAGCGGGAATGCCGACCTGCGGCCACCTCGGCCGTCCAGGTCCGATCGCCGATCGTCACCCGCACCGGATCGACGGCGTTCGGCTCGCCCTCGGACGAACCGCACCCCACTGCGGCCACGCAGGCGGACAGAATGAGAACCGTCCGAATCGCATCACGCCATGGCAGAGTCATCTCATCGCTCCGGGGTTGCGATCCCCACGCGGCGCAGCATCTGCCCCACCAGTTCGATGGGCAGCCCGACCACGTTGGAAAAACTTCCGTCCACTTCGGTTACGTATCGATCGGCCGACTCCTGGATGGCGTAGGCCCCGGCCTTTCCGTCCCACTCGCCGGTGGCGATGTAGGCTTCGATGTCGGCGGCGGTCATCGGCTTCATGGTGATTCGCGTCACGTCCGAGGCGATGAGCCGTCCCACGCTCGGACCCAGCACCGCCACGCCGGTAATCACAAAATGCGGAGACGCCGAGAGGGTTCGCAGCATCCAGCGGGCCTCGTCGGCGTCGGCGGGCTTGCCCAGAACGTGCCCGTCGGCGGCGCAGATCGTGTCGGCCCCGAGCACGGCAGCCCCGTCGACCTCGTCGGCCACCGCGCGGGCCTTGAAATAGGCCAGCGCCTCGGCCAACTGCGCCGGCGATAGGCCTGCAGCCACGTCGTGCGGCTCGTCCACGGGCGGTGAAACCACCTCATGATCGATGCCCGCCTCGGACAGCAGTGCTCGCCGTCGGGGGCTGGAGGACGCCAGCACCAGGTTGTTCACGTGGGTTTTCATGGTTTTTCTGCCCCCCCTCATTATCGCCGCCGGACGCGCAGAAGTACACGCCCTGCCTGCTCGATCCGCCAGTATGACATGAAACCCGCCCGAACGGCCAACGGATTGCCCCCATTTTGACGTTTCTCAGGAAGAATCGCCGGTCGGACCCGCCCCGAATCCAGACTCGCAGACAATCGTGTAGCAACGCCGCAACATGTTGCCTTTCGGACACATGCACGCCTACAGAACCATAACACATTATTTTAACAATGCTTACAGGCCAACAGCGCCGGTACTCATTATGAATGTTTCACTAAGGCAACATTGTCGGTGTGATCCCCCGACGAGCCAGAATAATCATTCGGCAACACAACCTTCATAAGTAGCTTCATATAGACCTGTTACAGATTCGCCTAACGCAGAAGGCTTCCGGGGTGTCTTGGCATAGTGGTTGCACAAGGAAGAATGATGGGGCACCGAGCCTCACACCTGTATAATGTGTATGGAAGAGAGGCACCTGCTATGGATGATGCCAAACTGAAATCGAAGATCGAAGAAGTCGCCCAGCTCTTCGCCGATTGCCCTGCCGTCGGCAAAGCGGGCATGAACGTCAGCGAAGGAACCTACGTCCCCAGCGAGTCGGCCATCAGCGACACGCCGGGCGACTCCCTGGACCACCTGCGGCTGCAGGTGAAGTACCTCGTGTTCGACCTCGAAGCAACCAAACGCGAGAACAAGTACCTCCGCCAGATGCTCCAGCGGCGGATGGACAATCGCGACGAATAGCCCAAACCCAAACACCCCTGCAGTGCGAAACAGGAGGCACAGCCGACCCGCTCGGCTGTGCCTTCTCGATTCTCCCCTTCCGCGATTCCGCCCTTCCGCACCCTCAGCCCAACGGGCCGGGGGGAACAGCTCAAGAATCATCGCGGCCGCGACCGATGTACGGTACGTACATGATGTGGGGCTCAAGGTGCGCGCGACCCCAGATGTGGGATCCGCCGACGACAATGCCCCCTGGCCCGCCGCCAAACGTACAGAAATCAAACAAAAATCTGATCGATCACTTGACGTTTGGCCGATGTTAGCATACACTCACAATCGAACAGTACCCGAACAATCGGCGCCGAGCTCACCAACGCTGGGTTGGGCGAATTCGCAGGCCGACGTTTGGCTGCTTCCGGAGAGTGCTTCGCCGCCGGCGGAGCGATGAGCGCTCTGGCCCGCCGGGGCTATGGCGCGGAGCCCTGCCTGTGTGGGGCGGTGTCCGGAAGAGGCTGCGTTCTGTTCGCCCGATGTGAGGAAAGGTGGACGAAAGATGAACCATCCTCCGTTGGTGCAACTGGGACCCGGGGGCGACTACGTGCGTCCTTGGCCGGCAGGTCGCGGGATACTCGCGGCTGAGACGGTAACAACAGAATACGAATCCCCCGCCTCGAAGATGCGCCGAGGCTATCGGCCGCCCCTGGTTCAGACCGGGCCCGGGCCGTTGCAGTGGACGCTGCCCGCGCCGGGAAAGGCGCTGCTGTCCGCGGTCCGCTCGCTGGTGGAGAAGCTCACACCGCGACGGACACCGGCCGGTTCGATCAGACCGATCAGGCCGCTTCCGGCGACGCCATCGGCAGTGGTTTCGCAGCGAAGCGCGCCGCTGGCGCAGCTGGCTGCCCGTTACCGCCATCGACCGGGTACGATTCGCGCCACCGTCGGCCTCCGCGCCGCCGAGGGGCTCGCGCCCCGCTATTCGCCCGTGCAACAAGAGGACACCGAACATGGAATCCGTCACACCGAGACAACTCGAAATTCTTCAACTGATACGGGACTATCGCAATCGCTTCGGCTATTCCCCGACGATGCAGGAGATCGGCGACCAGCTCGGCCTCACAAAAGTCACCGTGTTCGAGCACGTTCGCGCTCTCGTAAAAAAACGCCTGCTCATTCGCGGCGCGAAACACAAGGCTCGCTCTTTGCGGGTCTCGCCGCAGGCTGAGTTCCCCGACGAGAAGCCCAGCCGCCTGCCCATCGCCGGGCGGATCGCTGCCGGATCGCCCATCGAGGCCATCGAGGACCGCCGGCAGCTCGACCTGGAGGACCTCTTCGCGAATCCCGACTCGTTCGTGCTGGAGGTCACCGGCGACAGCATGATCGAAGACCACATCGCCGAAGGCGACTACGTGGTCTGCGAGCGTCGCAACACCGCCCGCAACGGCGAAACCGTCGTCGCACTCCTGCCCGACGGCGAAGCCACGCTCAAACGCCTCTACCGCGAAAAAGGCCGAATCCGCCTTCAGCCGGCCAACGCCAACTACGAACCCATCCTCGTCGATGACGTCCATATCCAGGGCGTCGTCATCGGCGTCATCCGAAAACTGTAGCGCCCGCAGGACAGCCGCCC
>JBKHCL010000018.1:0-42240 GCA_046541875.1 Phycisphaerae bacterium
GCAACAAGTTGCGGGCCCTACGGCTCGGGACCGATGCTCGATCAGCGGACGGATCACTCGCCCCTTCAGGGCTCGACCACCCGCCGCCGAAGGTGTCGTCTTCCGTTCGTCAGAGTTTCTGTCTACGAACAGGGCTTCCCGATCAACCCGCCAACGGGCCGCCTGATGAATCGACCCCGGAAAATGTCGCACACATCGCTCTATTTCCCGCACTATTCCGGTGCGGGCGAGCCTTCCATCGCCTCGCGTGAGAGGCGCACGGCGCACCAGTCCTTGCCGCACATGGAGCAGTACTCCTCGTCGATTTCGCCGTCCCGGCTGCGGATTTCTCCGGCAAGCTCCGAGTCGTACGCGAGTCGGAACTGCTCGTTCCAGTCGAATTTCGCCCGGGCGGCAGCCATCGCGTCGTCCCAGTCTCGCGAGCCGGGCAGGCCTCGGGCGACGTCGGCAGAGTGGGCGGCAATCTTGTAGGCGATGCAGCCTTGCTTGACGTCTTCGGGCGTCGGCAGCGCGAGGTGTTCGGAGGGCGTGACGTAGCACAGGAAGCTCGCCCCGTGGACGGCCGCTGCGGTGGCGCCGATGGCGGAGGTGATGTGATCGTAGCCGGGGAACACGTCGGTCACGATCGGGCCCAGCACATAGAACGGCGCCCCGTCGCAGACCTCCTGCTGGCGTTTCATGTTCATCTCGATCTCGTGGTACGGCACGTGGCCGGGACCTTCGACCATCACCTGCACGCCGGCTTCGCGGGCCCGCTGGACGAGTTCGCCCAGGGTGTCCAGCTCGGCGAACTGTGCCTCGTCCGACGCGTCGGCCAGGCAGCCCGGGCGCAGGCCGTCGCCCAGGGAGTAGGTCACGTCGTACTGTTTCATGATGGCGCTGATCTCGTCGAACAGCTCGTAGGTGGGGTTCTCGGCGTTGTTGTGCACCATCCACTTGGCCAGCAGACTCCCACCTCGCGAGACGATGCCCATGGTCCGCTTGCGGGCAAGGTCGATGTCCTTTCGCCGGATGCCCGCGTGGATCGTGAAGAAGTCCACGCCCTGGGCGGCCTGTTTTTCGATGGTGGCGAGAATCTGATCGCGAGTGAGTTCCTCGATGGGCGTATCGACGATCATGGAGTACATCGGCACCGTCCCGATCGGCACGGCTGAGTGGGCGATAAGATACCGGCGGATCTCGTCGAGGTCGCCGCCGGTGGAGAGGTCCATCACGGCGTCGGCACCATACCGGACGGCCCACTCGAGTTTCTGGAGTTCCAGATCGCGGCAGCTGCTCAGCGGCGAGGCGCCGAGGTTGGCATTGATCTTCGTCGAGACGGCCCGGCCGATTCCGCACGGGTCCAGGGCGACGTCACTCTCGCCGATGCCCTGGAGGTGCAGGCGGTTGGCGGGAATCACAAGGCGCCCGGCGGCGATCTCCTCGCGGACCGTGTCGGCTGGGAGGTTCTCTCGCCGGGCGACGCGTTTCATTTCCGGTGTGACAACGCCCTGTCGGGCTTGGGTGTATTGGGTCATCGTGTCCTCTCTGTCGACCCGCGCATGAAAAAGGCCGATGGCGGGAAAACCGGTCGGCCAAGGCATCCAATCGCGGACAGCCAAGTCCGTCCGCTTTCCTACGCAACTTGGGCACGAGCAACGCGCGCCCTTGCTGATCAGGTTCGAAGGGTCATCTCAGTCCCACTGACGGGACGCCCCTAGCGAACGACGTTGCTTCACTATAGCAGCCCGTCCGGGCCGGAACAAGGCGTTCTGCCCTCGCGCCGTTGCGCGAGGGCAGAGCGGGCTTGCTCGACGATCTATTCGCCTTCGATGTCGGCGAGTTGTTCGCGGAGGGTGTCGTTGACTTTCCGCATGAGGTCGACGTATTCCACCTGTGCGGCGTTGAAGCTCTTGAACGTCGGGTCTGCCATCAGTTCGCCCTGGAGCTTTTCCATCTTCTGTTTGTCTTCGGGTTCGAGGGGCTGGCCCTGCTGTTCCTTCTGTTGCAGCGTCTGGACGTGCTGCTGGGTCTGGTTGAGAAGCTGCTTGGTGTCTTCGCTGTTGTTGAGTCCCTCGCGGGCCTGTTTCAGGGCGCCGGCTTCGGGGGATGCAGCGATGGTTTCGCCCAGTTTCCGGGCTGCCTGGATGATGTCTTCGTCGGCCACAATCGTCTCCTGACGTTGTTGAAGTCTCGTGAATTCCGCATGGAATGGTAGAGCCCAGCCGGCGCGGAGTCCAACAGCAAATCCCATTCCAGGCGTCGGTTGGAGTCGGTCGCGCCGGAACCGACATTGTAAGCCGGCCCTCGGGCGGATACGATTCGGTGCACGCAAGACGTTCCCCTACACGGAGACACCATGCCTGAGAGATACACACAAGCCATTCTGGAGTTCCTGTCCTCGCGCGACGGCCAGCCGCTCAAGCCTCGCCAGCTCGCCCGGCAGATGGGCATCGGCGAGAGCGAGTACGGCAGCTTTCGCGATTCGGTCAAACGCCTTCGCGACAGCGGGCGGATCGTGCTGGGCTCGGGCAACGCCCTGACGCTGCCGTCGATGGGCAAGGAGATGGTGGGCAAGTTCCGCTCGCATCCGCGGGGGTTCGGGTTCGTCGTCCCCGAGACGCCCAACGCCCACGGCGATCTGTTCATCCCGCCCGGCCAGAGCGGAGCCGCCATGGACGGCGATACCGTCCGGGCGACCGTCCGCAAGCGCGGCGAAAAAGACGGCGAGATGCGGTACGCCGGAAAGATCGTCGAGATCATCAAACGCGGACAGAACCGCTTTGTGGGCACGCTGCAGCAGAGCGGCGATACGTGGTTCGTGCTGCCGGAGGGCAACAGCATTCTCACCCCTGCCGTCGTGCGCGACGTGCCCAAACACCTCGCCAAGGCCGAGCAGGACAAAGCCAAGAAGGGCGCCAAGGCCAAGGGCAAAAAGGGCAAAGGTAAGAAGGGAAAGGCATCCGATCGCCATGCCGACCGGACACCCGTGGCTGCCACCCCGCCGGCCGGCACGAAGGTGGTCTTCGAAATCCTCGAATACCCCAAGCGCCAAGGCGACGTGCCCAAGGGCGTGATCGTCGAGGTTCTCGGCGAACCCGGACAGGCCGACGTGGAGACCCTCGCGGTCATCCGGGCACACGACCTGCCCGACGAGTTCTCCGAGGCGGCCCTGCAGAACGCCCGGTCGGCCGTCGGTGCGTTCAACCCGGACGACCCCGATGAACTCGAGCACCGCGAAGACCTCACCGACATGGTCATCGCCACGATCGACCCGGACACCGCGCGCGACTTCGACGACGCGATCAGCATCGAGACCTCCTCGGACGGAACGGTCACCCTCGGGATCCACATCGCCGACGTCTCGCATTTCGTCCGCGAAGGAACCGACCTCGATGCCGAAGCCAAAGACCGCGGGACCAGCACCTACTTCCCCACGCGCGTGGTGCCCATGCTCCCGGAGGTGCTCTCCAACGGCGTGTGCAGCCTGCAGGAAGGCGAAAAACGCTACGCCAAGAGCGTGTTCATTCAGTACGACGGCGGGGCCAACCCCGTGGCGACCAAGGTCTGCGAGAGCGTCATCCGATCCAGCAAGCGGCTGACGTATCTCGAAGCCCAGGACATCTGCGACGGAAAGATCGGCGGCTACGACGGCAAGGTCGTGCAACTGGTCAAGCAGATGGAATCGCTCGCGCGACGGATCGAGCAGCGACGGCGCGAGGCGGGCATGCTGCACCTGGACCTGCCGGAAGTGGAACTGGTGCTGGACGACGACGGGAAAGTCGTGGACGCCGTCGAGGAGGACGACGCCTACACCCACACGATCATCGAGATGTTCATGGTCGAAGCCAACGAAGCCGTCGCCCGTACGCTGGACCGCGAGGGGCGCAAGTTCCTCCGCCGGATCCACCCCGCCCCCCAGGAAGACGATACCGAGCGGCTGGGGCCGTTCCTGCGGGCCTTCGGGCAGAAGATTCCCAAGGGCCTCTCGCGCGAGGACATCCAGCAGGTGCTCGCCGGCGTGAAGGACAAGCCCCAGAGCTACCCGGTGAACCTGGCGATCCTCAAGACCTTCCAATCCGCGGAATACTCGCCGATGGCCGTTGGACATTGGGCGCTGGCCAGCACGAATTACTGCCACTTCACCAGCCCCATCCGCCGCTACCCGGACCTGACGGTCCATCGGCTGATCGAGGCCCTCTGCCGCGGACAGCTCGAGAACATGCCTCCCGCCGACATCGGCGAGCTGACCGAGCTGGGCAAGCACTGCACCTATACCGAAAGCCGGGCCGAGGACGCCGAGCGCGAGTTGCGCGACGTGCTGATTCTGCAGTTCCTGGCCGACCATGTCGGCGACGAGTACGAGGGCGTCATCACGGGCGTCACGAACTTCGGGCTCTTCGTCCAGTCGCCCCAGTTCCTCGTGGAGGGGCTGCTGCGCCTGGAGGACCTCGGCGACGACTGGTGGGAGGTGGACGCCAAGACCGGTACCGTCCGCGGCCAGGTCACCGGTAAGACGTTGAGGCTGGGGGATCTTCTGGAGGTGCGCATCGCCAATGTGGACGTCGCGCGACGGCAGATGAGTCTCGTACCCGTCAAGCCCACCAAGAAGGGCACGCAGGGCAAGGGAAAAGGGAAGGGCAAGAAGAAACGTACCCGCCGCAAGGGCCCGTCCCGCCAGCATACGCGCCGGCGCGACTGATCCGCCCGGCGAGGGGGGTTGGTCAGGAGTCCGTATCCGCCGCGTGAGCGGCGCTGATGGCGTATTCGCCGGCCTGCTTGCGCTGCGATTCGGGCATCATCTCCTCGTCCAGCCGATCCGAGACGGCGATCAGCGCTTCGACCACGACCGGGTCGAACTGCGTGCCGGCGGATTTGCGGATCTCGCCCAGGGCGGCGTGGCGGTCGCTGGCGCCGCGGTACACGCGGGCCGAGGTGATCGCGTCGAACGTGTCCGCCACCGCGATGATGCGGGCCGAGAGCGGAATCGCCGAACCGGCGATGCCCTCGGGATACCCTTTTCCGTCCCACCGTTCGTGATGGTAGCGGACGGCGGGGATCTCCTGTTCCAGGAAGTCCATCCCCTCCATAATGCGTACGCTCAGCAGCGTGTGCTGCCGCATGTGTTCGATCCGCTTGAGGTCCAGCTTGCCTTCGCACAGCAGGACCGAGTCGGGCATCGCCAGCATGCCGATATCGTGCAGCATCGCCGCCACCTGCACCCGCTCGACGACGCGCTGGGGCAGCTCCATTTCCTGGGCGATCAGCGTGGCGTAATGCTTCACATTGCGGGCGTGGTTGGCCATGTTCGGGTCACGCTCGCCGAGGATGTTGACGATCTCCTCCATCGCCCGCAGGAACAGGTCTTTGAACTCGTCATCCAGGCCGCTGAGCTTACTGTGGATATGCCTGGCCTCGCTGGAGGCGTTGGGTCCGCGGTGCAGGTTCAGTCCGGTCAGGTCGTGGGCCTGCACGGTCTGGTCGCGCCCCAGTTCCTTGGCGGCGTAGAGCGCCTTGTCGGCCAATGCCATCAGGGCCGAGGGCGAATCCATCGCACCGGCGTTCAGGTCGGCAATGCCGATCGAGCTGGTCGCCTTGATTTCGACGCCCCCGGCGATCATGGGGCGGTCGTGCAGCGCCAGACGGAATCGTTCGGCCACCTGGCCGGCTGCCTGGGACGGTGTCTCGGGCAGGAGGACGGCGAATTCGTCGCCCCCCAGCCGGGCGGGGAGGTCGGCCTTTCGGCAGGCGGCTTCGAGCTCCTCGGAGACGATCTTCAGCAGGTCGTCGCCGGCGGCATGGCCGATGGTGTCGTTGACGGCTTTGAAGAAGTCGATATCCAGCGTAATCAGCGACAGCGGGCGATTGTACCGCCGGGCCTGGTAGTAGAACGCGTCGAGCACCTGCTCGAAGTGCCTTCGGTTGGCCAACCCGGTGAGCTGGTCGGTCTTGGAGAGGTGCGCGAGCTTGTCGAACGCCTCTTCCAGCCGACGGGCGATCATCAGCGGCTCGCCGTGCATGTTCCGTGCGAGGTCGCCGGCATCCGCTTCGCCCAGCTCGATCTTCTGGAGGCGCTTCAGCAGGCGAATCACCGGCCCGGTGACCAACATGTGCGTTCCGACGATCACCAGCAACGCCAGGCTCATCGAGAGCGACAGGACAATCAGCACCATCCGTCGCCCGCCGGCGACCTGGCGCATGATGCTCCCCACCGGGACCGTCGCCTGGAAGTAGCCCATCGGCTCGGACTGGATATTGTGGGTGATCCAGGCGACCGCGAGTTCATCCTCGCCCTCGATCCAGAGAATGTTGGACTTCGAGACGATCATGTTCGGCTGCGAGGGCAAGGCTGTGTCGTGTCGGAAACGCACATTGCCGCCTACCGCCGGCGTCAGCCAGGACAGCAACCGACCCGAAAGCCGTTGGGCCACCCAGACCTGTCCGACGGGCTCACCGCCGGGGGACACTGCGATGGGGTTTCGCCCGACGACCAGCGAACCGGCAGGGGTGTGCAGGAGACCTTCCGGCTCGCCCTCATCGGGCCCGACGATCGCCCCGTCCGAGGCGAAGAACTGCTTGGCCCGGTCGGCGGCGAGCGGTTCGATCCGCCCTTCGTCGGTGCGTTGCCAGCCTCGCAGGATGGTTCCGTCGGCATCGCTCAGCCAGGCGTAGCGAGCCTGGGAAAGCTCCAGCGAGCGGGTCATGCGGGCATCGATGGAGGCGGGCTGATCGATCGCGTCGCGCATCTCGGGCGATTCGGACCAGGCGGCGGCGTATCGCTGAAGGGATCGCGTCTCACCGGCGATCGCCTGTCGGGTGGCTTCTTCGGCGCGGACGGCCCGTTCGCGCAGGGCGTCTTCGGCCTGCTGCGCGCTTTGAGGCTGAAGGTAGAACAGGTCCAGCAGGAAGATGCTGCACGCCGCGGCCGTTGCCAGAATCAGCAACAGTCCCGGAGATGTCAGTTTGAGTGTTCGCACCGTTTCTGCCCGTCCAATCCTTTTGGCCGCCGGTGTGTATACCGGAAGCATCCGGTCCCGCGTACATTCTATCGACCAGATTCGAGGCGACCTTCGGAGAGAATCCGAGCCTTCGGGGTAATTCCTGGAGGGAAACAGCTTACCGGACGGTGAGCGTCGGCGACGTGACGAACGGGCCGCGGCGCGATCAGTCCAGCGAGACGATGCCCCTGCGCAGAGCGTATTTCACCAGCGAGGTCTGGTCGTGGATGCCCAGCTTGCGCATCAGTCGGCTTCGGTGGGTATCGATCGTCTTCACCGCCAGGCCCAGCTCTTCGGCGATGCTGCGATTGGTCTTGCCCTCGGCAATCAGCTGAAGCACCTGACGCTCGCGCGTGGTGAGCTTGTTGTAGGGGTCCTCATGGCCTCGTACCGCCCGAAGGACAACAGACTTGGGAATGCCCGCCCCGAGGCAGAGTTCGCCCTCGGCCACCTTGCGGACCGCCTCGCACAGCTCGTCGGCGGCACCCTCTTTGAGGATGTAACCCGACGCCCCGTTTTCCAGGGCTGTGGCGACGAACTGCTCGTCGTCGTGCATCGTGAGAATCAAAACGGCGGTGTCCTTGAGCTTACGGCTGATCTCGCGGCAGACGTCCAGGCCGTTGAGCCCGGGCATGGTCACGTCCAGCAGAACCACATCGGGGGAAAGACGCCGGACCTCCTCGGTTACCTTCAGCCCGTCACCGGTCTGACCGATCACCTTGATGTTCTCGTCCTCACTGACCAACGCCGCAAGACCCTCACGCACCATGGCGTGGTCATCCGCGAGAAACACCGTAATCTGCTTGTCGGGCATCGTTCTACCGCCTTCCCCTGCGCTCCCATTTGAATTGACATTCGCATCGTACCATCCGTGCAATCAGCTATATATCCCTACTATACGCATTGATCTATTGCGATGCGATCCGAATATGCTAGAATTCCGACTGTGAACAGTATACCGCCGCTTTTTGGGAAACGCCATGCACTTACACGCAATAATCTTCGATTTTGATGGCGTCATCGTGGACTCCGAACCCCTGCACTTCGAGGGATTCCGCCGCGTTCTGGAACGCGTCGACATCACGCTCACGCGCGAGGCCTACTACCAACACTATCTGGGGTACGACGACGAGGACTGTTTTGCCGTGGTGGCCCGGGACCAGGGCGTATCGCTGGATGGCGAGACGATCCGGTCGCTCATCGCCGAGAAGACCGCGTGGATGCAGCAGGCCCTCTCCGCGGAAATCGAACCCCTTCCCGGCGCGGTTTCGCTCATTCGCGATTTGTCAGCCGACGGCGTTCCGCTGGCGATCTGCTCCGGGGCGCTGCGCGATGAGATTCTCATCGCCGCCCGCTGCGTGGGTGTGCTCGACCATTTTCTCCACGTGGTGGCGGCTGAGGATGTCGCCGCCGGCAAGCCCGACCCGCAAGGGTACCGCATCGCACGGGAGCGCCTCGCGGCGAGCACCGGTTCGGACATCCCCCCCGAACGGTGCGTGGTGATCGAAGACTCCCCCGCGGGCATCACCGCCGCCAAGTCGGCCCACATGAACGTGTTGGCCGTCGCGACGTCGTACGACCCGGGCGACCTCACCGACGCCGACCGCATCGTGGAATCGCTGGAGACCGTCTCGCCCGCCGAGGTGCGATCACTCCTCCAGCAGTGATCGATAAAGCCGCTCGATCCGGTCCACCATCGCCTCGTGGCTGAACATGGCCCGCGCACGCTCTCGACCGACGGCCCCCATGCGCTCCCGCTGATCCGCGTCATCGGCCAACTGCCCGATCGCTCTTGCCAGCCCTGCCACGTCGCCGGCTGTCACCAGCACGCCCGTTTCGTCGTCGACCACTTCGCCCGCGCCGTCCACGTCGTAGCTGACCACCGGCCTGCCCGCCAACATCGCCTGGGGAAGCGTGCGGGCGAGACCCTCGCGGTAGCTGGCGTGAATCAGCACGTCGCTGGCGTGCAGGACCGCGGGAATCCGCTCCGGGCTGAGCAGACCGGTGAGGTGATAACGCTCCCCGCGCCCGCCGGCAGCGATGCGCCGCTGGATTTCACCGCGCAACGCTCCGTCTCCCACGAAGCAGAAATGCACGCGCGGATCGTTCAACAACGCGTCGGCTTCGAGAATGTCGGCGTGACCTTTAAGCTCGGCAATCCGCGAGACCTGCGTACACAGCACCGCCTCGTCGGGCAACCCCAGCGACGCCCGGAACGTCTCTGCCTCGTGAGGCCTGGTCACAAACCGCTCGATCTCCATCCCGCTGCGGATGGTGGTGTACTGCTCGGGACGTCCCACGCCCGCCGCCAACGCCTGGCGGGTCATCGCGTCGGCAACGCTGACGATTGCGTCGGTTCGCCGACCGGCCCGACGTTCCAGGGAAATGTACATCCGGTTGCGCCACCCCGCCTCGTAGCGGTGAAACGGCAGGCCGTGAATGGTGTGTACGATCTTCATCCCGCCGAGGCGGTCGGCCGCCCTGCGAGCGAGAATGCCCGCCTTCGACGAGTGCGAGTGCATCACGTCCGGGGCGATCTCCCGCAGCAGCCGTTTCAGCGTGCGATACGAAACGGCGTCGCGCAGCGGATGAATTTCGCGGCGCATCGCGGGAACCACCTCCACGCGATAGCCGCCCGCCCGTGCCCGCTGGAGCAACTCACCCTCGGGCCCCCGCGGCGGTCCGGTAACAAGCGTCACCTCGTGCCCGCGGCGGTGGAGACCCTCGCAGGTCAGCAGCGTGTTCTCCTGGGCACCGCCCAGAATCAACCTCGTGATGACGTGACAGATCTTCATGCTCGCCCCGCACCATACCAGACCGCCCGCCACAGCTTCCACTCCGTGTTCGTCCGTCGACCCGCTCGGCTGGGGTCGCAGCCCGGTTGCCGTTGCCGTCTTGCCGAATCACACTGTACCGGCGCGGGTAAGGGCGTCATAATCGCAACCTCATGACCGATACGGACCAACAAAACGAGCGCGAGCAGTTCTTCGGGGCCGCCAAAGTCGTCGCCGCCACCACCATACTCTCGCGCGTGCTGGGCCTGGTGCGGGACATCGCCATCAACTCGCTGGGGGCATATCGCACTACCAGCGCGTTCCGCCTGGCGTTCCAGATTCCCAATCTCTTCCGCCGACTGTTCGGCGAGGGGGCCCTCTCGGCGGCCTTCGTACCGGTCTTCTCCGAATCGCTGGAGGACAGCGACGACCGAGCCCGCGCGCTGCTGGGAAACGCCCTGGCCCTGCTGACGGCGTTCCTCTCGGCGCTGCTCGTGCTGGTGGCGATGGGGCTGACCTGCTGGGCGCTGCTCACCGACCGATCCGACCACCAACTGCTCAGCACGCTCACCCTCATCATGCTGCCGTTCACCCTGACGGTCTGCACGCTTGCGCTGGTGTCGGCTGCCCTGAACTGCCGGGGGCATTTCTTTTTCCCGGCCTTCGCGCCGGTCCTGCTGAACATCGCGATCATCCTGGCGGCGTGGGGTGTCGCCCCGGCGATCTCGGACGAGGTGGTCCCAAGGCTGTACGTGATCGCCGCAGCCGTCCCCATCGCCGGGGTCATTCAGTTGATCGGTGCCCTGTCCATGCTCCGACGGATGGGGCTTCGCTGCCGGCTGCGCCTTCGTCCGGTTCTGGGCGGCAGCCGACGCGTGGTAAAGCTCGCCGGCCCGATGCTCATCGGACTGGGCTTCCTCCAACTCTCCGAGCTGCTCTACAGCGCCCTGGCGTACGCCCTGGCCGCCACCGATACCCACCCGACGCTGCAGCTGGGCCCGTGGTCCATCGCCAAACCACTGCAGGAAGGGGCCCTGGTCCGCATCGACGCCGCCCGCAGACTGTACCAGTTCCCCATGGGCGTGCTGGCGATCTCGCTGGGGGTGGCGGTCTTCCCGCTGCTGAGTCGATACGCCAGCCGAGGCGACATGCCCAACCTGCGATCCAGCTTCAACCGGGCCCTGCGCCTGGCACTGATGGAAGGGCTCGCCGCCGGAGCGGGACTCTTCCTGCTGGCTGAGCCGATCACGCGCCTGTTGTTCGAGCATGGCCGTTTTACCGCCGCCGACGCCGCCTCCTCGGCCCACGTGCTGCGGTTCTACGCCGTCGGCGTCTGGGCGATCTGCACCTACCAGATCTCCGCCCGTGGGTTCTACGCGCTGCAGGATACCATCACGCCCCTGAAGGTTGCCTGCGGCGTCATGCTCGTCGGGCTGGCGGCAGTGCTGGGAACCATGTGGATCCCCGCGATCGCCGCCGGTGCGTTCGGCGTGGGTACGGTCGTCTCGGCGGCCCTGAATACCGTGCTGCTGGTCTGGCTGCTGCGTCGTCGCCTCGGCCGGCTGGGAGGGCGACAACTCGCCCTCAGCGCAACCCGATCGCTGGTTGCCACCGCGGTGATGGCCGGCGTGCTGCTTGCCGTGCGACACGCCTTGGCCGGGCAATCGCCGGGAATCATCGTCGCCGCAGCCGTCCCCGCCGGAGCCGTCGCCTTCCTGCTGGCTGCCCGCCTGCTGGGCATGCCCGAACTCGGCGAACTGCTCCAAGGCGCCCTGAAGCGCGAAGACAAACCCACCGAGTAACGCCATAGCCGGCAGGGTTCCCCGTCGGCCGCTACAATGAACAATCCAGCGCCAGGTAACCCCGGAGACCACCATGCAGCAGACGACCATCCCCGACGAATACCACCAGCAGTCCCGCGATGAACTCACCGCGCGCATCACCGAACGCAAACAGCAATTGGGCGACGAGCTGGTCATTCTCGGCCACCACTACCAGAACGACGCGGTCATCCGCTTTGCCGATTTTCGCGGCGACAGCCTCAAGCTCTCCCAGCTGGCAGCCGACCAGCGCGACGCGAAATCCATCGTCTTCTGCGGCGTGCACTTCATGGCCGAGTCTGCCGACATCCTCTCGTCCGACCAGCAGGCCGTCTACCTGCCCAATATCGCCGCCGGCTGCGCGATGGCGGACATGGCCGAGGACGCCGACGTCCAGACCGCCCTCGATGAACTCCAGGCCCGCCGCCGCGGCAAGGTCCTGCCGGTGACCTACGTCAACTCCACCGCCGCGATCAAGGCGATCACCGGCAAGGCCGGCGGGACGTGCTGCACGTCGTCCAACGTCCGCAACGTCTACGAGTGGGCCCTGCGAAGCGAAGACAACAACGGAGGCGGCGGAGACCTCCTTTTCGCCCTGCCCGATCAGCATCTCGGCCGGAACACCGCACTGGCCATGGGCATCGACGAAGAGCAGATCCTCGTCTACAACCCCCTCCAACCCGTCGGCGGACTGACCGACGAGCAGATCGCCTCGGCCCGCGTGGTCCT
This sequence comes from Phycisphaerae bacterium, assembly GCA_046541875.1. Taxonomy (GTDB): domain Bacteria; phylum Planctomycetota; class Phycisphaerae; order SM23-33; family SM23-33; genus CAZFPT01. Next base: position 12,301 of record JBKHCL010000018.1, read on the forward strand.
CTGGCAGGGACACTGCTACGTGCATCAACTCTTCACCCCCGAGCACGTCCGCCAGGCCCGCAGCGAACACCCCGACGCGACCGTGATCGTTCACCCCGAATGCCCCCGCGAAGTGGTGGACCTCGCCGACGCCGCCGGCTCGACCTCGCAGATCATCCAGGCCGTCGCCGACGCGCCGCCCGGCTCGACGCTCATCGTCGGCACCGAGAGCAACCTCGTAACCCGCCTCAACACCCAGCACGCCGACAAAACCGTCCTCACCCTCTCCGACGCACCGGCCCTGTGCATGCAGATGGCCCGGATCACCCTGCCGCACCTCGCCTGGACGCTGGACGAATTGGCGGCGGGCCGATCGCCCAACCGCGTGTCCGTGCCCGACGACGTCGCCGACGACGCCCGAATCGCGCTGCAACGCATGATTTCCATCCGCGCCGTTGAAAACGTCCACAAACGCTGACCAACGCCCCTCTAAAAGGGTTGCCCGGCCACCAGGACGCCAAATCGCGACCAGTGAGGAATTTATGCGATCTACAGGTAACGGCGTAACCTGCTGCCGATGAATCCGTTACAGACGGCCAACCCACATATATTACCCAGTTTCACATAATCCGAACAATCTCTCTTTCAACCCATCGCGCTTTCTGCCGATAAACAAAATGAAACGCCCGCGTGCAGCCCAGCCACACATCTTGCAGCGGGCACGGAAAGGAGCTTGTTATGCGGATTCTCATCATCGATCCGGACACGCGGTTTGCCAAGAAGGCCGCGAAGTATCTGGAGTCGAAGGCTCATCTGGTCGTCAATCTGCCCTCGGCAGAAAACGCCCTTCGCCATGCTCACCAGTGGCAGCCGGACCTGGTCATCCTGGCCGCCGAACACACCGAAGACACGAACTTGCTCGAAGCACTCGGCAGCCTGCCGCGACGCGTAGCCGTCATCATCTCCGAACACATGGATCGCTACGACCGCGCCTGGCGCGCCTGGCAGCGAGGCGGAGACGAACTGCTCATGAAGCCCGTCTTCCACGCCCGCGAGCTGACCGAAGCCATCTCGGCCGCCATGGAAAACGCCGCCGCCTCCGAACGCGGCCGGCACGTCGCCGCCTCCGCCTGACGCCTCAAACCGTCGGCCGACAACAGGCTCCGTCGACCGCCGCAACGGGTCGACCACCGAAACACCCCCGAAGCGCGCCCGCCCGGTGCGCTTCGTTTTCTGCGCGCAGCCGACAAACCGTCCAAAACCCCCATTGACACCGCCCCACGCGACGATACAACAGCTCGACTCGCCGGAAATCCCGGCCAAATGGTGACTGTAGCTCAGCCGTAGGGCCCGCAACTTGTTGCGGGCGAGATGACTGAACGGGGGCAAGCAGGGCGAAGCGAATCGAACCACGGACCGCCCTGCCACCAATTCTAGTCGCGCACTAAAGCGATTTGCTGCAGAGACCTCTTGAGGCCGACGCCCCTTGGGCCTATGCTCACACCATCCCATGGGAAAGGAGCCCGACATGCGTACCACGTCTCTGATGCTGACGCTTTGTTTCGGACTGGCCCTGTTGGCCGGTTGCTCGCAGGACACCGACGAGTCCTTCTACGATACGCTTCGCGGCCGTGCCCAGTGGGCCCAGCGCGACGAGGCGTCTTGCGATGAATCGGCCCCGGTTGCCCAGGTCGGGCCCACCGACTGGTTCAAGGTCGGCCGGCAGTTGCAGCGTGAGGCGACCCACATCCGGATTCCCGCCGACGCGTTGCTCTCTGCGGAGGTTACGTCGTCGGAATCCAACGAGGCGGAGGATGATTCTCCCGCCCCGGAGGACGGCAAGGGATACGTCCACTGGGAGAAGCGCATTGGCCCAGCCTATCCGGGCGACATCCTTCACAGCTTCGGGCGCGATGCCAAGGAGTTCCTCCCGATGGTGTGGGACGACACCAAGGCCATCGCCAACAGCAAATTCGCGTGGATCATGTTCAGCGCGTCGGGGGCGGCGGGTATCGCCCTGAGCGGCAATCGCGGGAACGACCAGGTGGCCGAGCATTTCACCAAGAACGGCCACCAGCTCAGCAACTTCTGGGACGCCGTGGGCGACGTCGGAGGCAACCCGGGCCTGCACTTCGCCGTGGCGGGGGCAGCCTACTTCGCCTCGCAGGCCAACGGAGACAATAAAACCTACGAGGTCTCCAAGTCCATGCTGTCGGCCCTGTCGATCAACGGGCTGATGACCATGGGTCTGAAGGTGGCCGCCCGCACCGAAAGCCCCAACGGCGACGAGTTCGGTTGGCCCAGCGGGCACACGTCTTCGAGCTTCTGCTTCGCGGCGGTGATGTACGAGCATTACGGCCCGGCGGTGGGACTGCCTCTGTACGCGTTCGCCTCGTTCGTGGGATACGAGCGGATCGACGCGCGCAACCATGACTTTGCCGACGTGATCTCCGGGGCGATGATCGGGATGGCCGTCGGGCACGTGGTGGCCGGCAACCATCAGCCGAAAGTTCTGGGCATGGACGTGCTGCCCTATACCGACCCCCGCGGCGGGGTAGGTCTGCTGCTGACCCGCGAATTCTGAGCGGGCCGGGAGAAACCGAAGTCCGCACAAGCAAGCGAGGTGATCCTCGCGGGAAGCAAGGACCACCTCGTTGTTCGTCCTTTGCTGCGAGGGGGAGACGCAGCGAAGGATGATGCAGGCAGAAGTCTGCTCGACGTCAGGACGCCGACTCGGGTTGATGCTGATGGACGGGCCGATGCTCACGCAGGTGCGCGAAGTGCGGGCTGCGAGCGGCTGCATAGACAGCCGACAGGCCCACCAGCACATATACGATCCGCGATAGCATGCTCATCTCTCCGAATATGGCGGATACCAGGTTGAACCCGAACAGGCCGACCAAGCCCCAGTTCAGCCCGCCAATTACGATCAACAGCAGTGCGACGAAGTCCAAGCCTTTCAAAGCTTTCATGGCTGGTCTCCTTCCGTTTGCTCCCGGATCGCTCCGGGATGGTTTACTGCAGACACCGCAGCCGGAACCGCGATTCCACTTCCGGCTCGGCTTTGAGGAATTGTAGGCACGCCGGTTCCTATTCCCGAACGCATGGGGGATTTTCCTGGAAAAAAGTCTTGACACAGCCGGGCGGCTGCTCGCAGTTGCCTCTCAGGCGACGCCACCCTCGGCCGGCGGCTCACCGCGAGGGCGATGCTTCCATCGACGATGCACCCAGAGGTATTGCTCGGGATTCCGCCGCACCACCCGCTCGAGGGCGGAGGTGTACTCCTGGGTGATCCACATTACCGGGTCGTCCACGTCGGCCCATTCGGAGGGGTAGATAATCCGCTCGACCCCCATCTCGAACCGGAAGTCCTCGCCCACCCTCCGGGCATAGCCCACCGCCACGGGTACCTCGTGCTGAATCGCCAGCAGCGCGATGGATTTGTAGGTGCTGGCCTTTCGGCCGAAGAAGTCCACAAACGCCCCCTTGCGCCCGGCGTCCTGGTCGGCGATGAAACCCACGGGCTTATTCTTGGCCAGCAGCTCGGGAATGCGGGCCGTCGCACCGCGCTTGTCGAGAATCACCTGCCCGCGGTCCTCGCGCACGCCGAGAATGAACCGGTCGATGTGCGGGTTGTCCAGCCGCCGGGCGACCGAGTAGGTCGGGAACCCCAGGCACGCCAGGGTGTATCCCAGCACCTCCCAGTTGCCGAAGTGCCCGGTCAGTGCGATCATTCCGCGATTCTGCAGCAGCAGACGGAGGGCCGGGCCGACGTTGTTGAACCGCACAAACTCCGGCCAGCGGGTGACCGTCACCAGGCGGGGGGTGTAGAGCACTTCCAGCCCGAGGTAAATCATGTTGTGCATGGAGCGGCGCGCGACCTCTTCCAGCCGCGACTGGGGCCAGTCGGGAAAGCTCCGCCGCAGATGCTCCAGGGCGATCCGCCGGTGTTTGGCGTCGAATCGGTAGAGCAGGTCGCCCACCAGCCTCGCGGTGCGATAGTTGGCCCGCCGGGCGAAGAGGTGCAGCAGCACCGTGAACATCCTCGCCAGTACGTAGACGAAGTAATCCAGGATGCGGTTGCGTTTTCTGTTCTTGCGCTTGGGCACGGGATCTACTCGGGCTGGAGCGACGCCCGCATCTCCTCGAGAATCTCCATCGCCGATGCCACCGCCTCGCCAACCGGCGTGAGCGTGGGTTTCTCGTCGGTGCGACGCTTGATCTCGACGTTGCCTTCCTTCAGGCCGCGGTCGCCCACGACGATCCGCAGCGGGATGCCCAGCAGGTCGGCGTCCTTGAATTTCACTCCAGGCCGCGCGTCGCGATCGTCAATCAGCACGTCCGCCCCGGCGTCGCTGAGCTCGCGGTAGATCCGCTCCGCCTCGCGGGTGACGTCGTCCTTGTCGGCGTTGAGCCGCACCACGATCACCTCGAACGGGGCGATGCTCACCGGCAGGATGCACCCATTCCTGTCGTAGCCGGTCTCGATGGCCGAGGCGAAAATACGGTTCACGCCGATCCCATAGCAGCCCATTACGCAGGGCTGTTCCTTGCCGTCCTCGTCCAGGAACGTCGCGCCGAGCTGCTTGCTGTACTTGGTTCCGAGCTTGAACACGTGTCCCACCTCGATGCCCCGGGCGAAGAGCAGCTCCTTTCCGTCGTGGGTGTCGCCCTCCGCTGCGTTGCGGATGTCCGCGACGGTGACGTTCGGCCCTTCCAGGGGGAAATCGCGTCCGGGAACCACGTTACGCATGTGGTAGTCGGTGCGGTTGGCGCCGGTCGTACCGGAGGGCATCGCCGCCACAGCCGGGTCCACCACGATGCGGCAGACCTTGTCCACCAGGTCGGCCGGCCCCGCGAAACCGACCTTCGCCCCGGTGAGTTCCTCGATGGTATGCTCGTCGGCCAACTCCACGCCGTGCCCGACGGCGGCGGCGATTTTCAGCTCGTTCGCTTCGTGGTCGCCACGCAGCAGGGCGATCAGCACGTCCAGCCTGCCGTACTCTTTGCAGAGCTCCTCCTTGTGCTCAGCCAGCCGATTGCGGCGCATCTCGACGGCGGCTTGGAGATCGTCCATTTCCTGGGTGAACTCGCCGCTGGAGCGGTTGTTTTCATCGGCTTCCTTTGCGTCGGCCAGGGCCCGTTCGTCGGCCGCCAGTTTCGCCTGCTCAGCGACGATGGCGTCCTGCAGCTCGCCGAGGCGTTTCTGGATGGCCGGGTCGGTCTTCCAGAAGACCAGGGTCTTGATCATCTCGCTGGGATCGGTCTTGAGGAACTCGCAGACCGCCTCGATGGTGCCCACATCCGGGGTGTGTACCGGCTCCATCGCCGGGATCTCGCCGCCTCGGGTGTTGCTGGGCGCGGGTGGGTCGACCTCGGCCTTCTCGATGTTCGCCGCGTAGCTGCCGTCGGCAGTGTGAACGATGGTATCCTCGCCGGCGTCGCAGGCGACCATGAACTCCTCGGTGTCCGTCCCGCCCATTCCGCCGGACTCGGCCTCGACGGTGATGTAGTTCAGCCCGCACCGCTTGAACACGCGGCAGTAGGCGTCGTACATCTTCCGGTACGACTCATCGACCCCCGCGACGTCGGCGTCGAAGGAGTAGGCGTCTTTCATGAGGAACTCGCGCGAGCGGAGCACGCCGAACCGCGGGCGGAATTCGTCGCGGAATTTCGTGTTGATCTGATAGAGGTTCACCGGCAGTTGCTTGTAGCTGCGGATCTCATTGGCCGCCAGCGAGGTGACCACTTCCTCGGCAGTGGGAGCCAGCACGTTGCGTCGGCCGTGACGGTCCACGAAATCGCACATGATGTCCTGAAAGACCACGTCGCGCCCGGTCTGCTCCCAGAGCTCCATCGGCTGAAGGATGGGCATGGAGACTTCCTGCGCCCCGGCTGCGTTCATCTCGTCGCGGATGATGGCGACGATTTTCAGCAGCGTCCGCCAGCCCAGCGGGAGGTAGGTGTACGTTCCACTGGCGAGCTTGCGGATGAACCCCGCCCGGATCATGAGCTGGTGCGAGACCACCTCCGCCTCGGCGGGTACTTCCTTGACCGTGGGAATCAACAACTGACTGTATCGCATGAGACGCTTTCCGGGTTTCTGGGTCGGTTGGCGAAGCGCGCAGCAGCGGCGCTCCAAGGCACAGCGTTATACCCGCCGGGGGCGAAGTTTTCAATCCACGCGACGTGGCGTGGGCATCCCGGCCGATCGATGTCGCCTTCGGTGAACGCTCGCTGGACGGCCATCCCGCGCGGATTCTCCCTCCACATTCGCCGGCGCCCTCGATACAATCCGGCCATGGCGAACGAACGAGATACCGTCGAGGCGCTGATCCCCAACATGTCCGTCGAGGCGACGTTCCTGGTGGCGTCCAAGGAGCTGCGTACGACGCGGTCGGGCGATTATTTCATCACCTGTCAGCTTCAGGACCGTACCGGGAAGATCTCGGCCCGGATGTGGCAGGCGAGCGAGAGCATTTTCAACTCGATTCCCCAAGGCGGGTTTCTGCACGTCAAGGGTCGCACCGAGGAGTATCGCGGCCAGTTGCAGATGGTGATCGAGGCGTGTCGACCGGTGCCCGCCGACCAGGTGGACATTTCGGAGTTTCTCCCCGCGACGAAGCGCGACGTCGAGGAAATGTGGGGCGAGCTGCTGGAGATTCTCCGGGGCATTCGCAACAAGCACCTCCGCCTGCTGATCAAGAAATTCGTGGAAGATCACAAGCTGGTGGCTGCCTACAAGCGGTCGCCGGCGGCAATGCAGATGCACCATCCGTTCATCGGCGGGTTGCTGGAGCACACCTGGGGCGTGGCGCGGTCGGCGGCGGCGCTGCTGCCGTTGTATCCGAAGGTCAACGCCGATTTGGTCCTGGCCGGCGTGTTCCTGCACGACATCGGCAAGACGGCTGAGCTTGCAGCCACCACCGCGATCAATTACACCGATGCCGGCCAACTCGTCGGACACATCACGATGGCAGCGGTGTGGATCGAGCAGAAGGCCGCCCTGGTCGCCGAGGAGACCGGCGAGAGAATCCCCCGCAAGACCATCGACCTGCTGCAGCACATCATCCTCGCCCATCACGGCGAGCACGGGTTCGGCAGCCCGAAGTTGCCGGCCATCCCCGAGGCGTTCTTCCTGCACTACCTGGACAACCTCGATGCGAAAATGTGGATGACCACGAATCTCATCGAGTCCGATCCGGACGGGGAATCGTCCTGGACCCCGTATCAGCGCACGCTCGAAACGCGAGTGTATAAGCGCAGTGGCGAGCTGGACTAACCGCACTGCCGCGGCGAGGTCTCAGGCGCGTGGCCGGCAGATGCGGGCGTGTTCCTCGCGGCAGAAGCGGTCGGTCATGCCCGCGATGTAATCGCAGATCACCCGGTGGAGCCCGTCGTCGTTGGCGCGTTTGCGGTAGCGGTCCGGCAGGAGGTCTGGGTGGGAGAGGTACCGTGCGAACAGCTCGCCGATGAGCTTGCGGGCCTGCTGGTCCTGGCGGGTGTTCGCTTCGTTGGTGTAGACGTTGGTCAGCAGGTATTCCTGCATGCCCGAGAGCGACTCCCGCATCCGCGCGGAGAATGCGACGGTCTTGTGGCCGGCGGCCCGGGCGGCGTCGGGGGAATCCAACTCGAGCGAATCGACGTGCGAGAGGGTCGTCTCGATCAAATCGTCGGCCAGCAGCGCCAGGACCTCCTTGCAGGCGCGGATCTGCTTGTGCACGTCGCGGGCGTCGGCCCAGCGCGCATGGACGCGTTCCATCGCCTCGCTCCAGAGCGTCAGCTCGGCCAGATCGTTCGCGGCTACCACGCGCAGCTGAAGGGCGTCGTCGAGGTCGGCGGCGGTGTAGGCGATCTCGTCGGCAAGGTCCACCAGTTGACCTTCCAGCGGAGCCGACAGTGTCATGTCGAAGTCATCGCTGACGGGCGTGTCGTAGCGTGTTTCGTGCTTGGCGATGCACTCACGGGCCGCGTGACTGAGGTTCAGCCCGCGGAAGTCCGGGTAGGGGTGTTCGAGGTAGTCGACAATCCGCAGCGACTGGCGGTTGTGCTCGAAACACCCATGGTCGGCCATCCGTTCAGCCAGCGCCGCCTCACCGGCGTGGCCGAAGGGCGGATGACCGAGATCGTGGGCGAGGGCGACCGCCTCGGCGAGGTCTTCGTTGAGGCGCAGCGCCCGGGCGAGATCGCGGGCGATCTGGGCGACTTCGAGGGTATGGGTCAGCCTGGTGCGCTGATGGTCGTGGGCGTGCGGGACGAACACCTGCGTTTTGAAGTCCAGCCGTCGGAAGGCCGAGCAGTGCATCACGCGGTCGCGGTCGCGCTGGAAGCAGGTGCGGTAGTGGTGTTCTGCCTCGGGAAACGCCCGTCCGCCGGAGGCCGACTCGAGAATGGCGTAGCTCGCCAGCCGGGCCTGCTGGGCCCGCTCGAACAACTCCCGCGGTGTGGTGGTGGGTTGGGTCATGTCAGGTGGACAGCTTGGGCAGGCCGAGCTTTTTCGAGACGTCTCGCAGGCGGGCGAGGATGACCTCCAGCGACTCGGGCACGACGCGGACATCGCCGAAGACGGGCATGAAGTTCGTGTCTCCCGACCAGCGGGGGACGATGTGCAGGTGCAGGTGCCCGGGCAGGCCCGCTCCGGCGCATCGCCCGATGTTCATGCCCACGTTGTAGCCATGGGCGAAAACCGCCTCGTCGAGCGCTTCCTGCAGGTCGCGCGTCATCTCCATCATCTCCTGCATGGTCTCGCCATCGAGGTCGGCCAGCGAGGGCACGTGCTCCATCGGGCTCACGAGGCTGTGCCCGCCGGTGTACGGAAAGCGGTTCATCACCGCGAAGCAGCGATTGCCCCGCCAGATCACGAGGTTTTCATCGTCCTTCTCGGGCTCGTCGCGGTAGCGGCAGAGAAAGCAGCCGTCGGGCAGGTCGCCCGAGAGTGAACGGATATACGCCATCCGCCAAGGGGCCCAGAGATTGAAGTTCATCTCGGTATTGCCGGTTCGTTCGGGCATGTGCTCCATCATAGCACCCCGCCGCCCCGGCCACAATGCGAGCGAACCGTGGACGATGCATCGTGGTTCCCTGCGGCCACGGTTACTGCGGCGGATCGAGGATATCGAGGATCGCCTGGTTGGCTTTTGGGAAGGCGTACCGCCGCAGCTGCGACGGCCAAACCCAGCGGACCGCGTCGCAGTGGATCGCCCGGGCCTGCCCCGAGACCCAGTCGGCCTGGAAGGCATGCAGCGTGATGCGGAAATGCGAGTAGGCGTGTTTCACAACGGCGATCTGCTCACCGACGTGGATTCGGATGCCGACTTCCTCGCGCACTTCACGGGCAGTGGTCTGTTCGAGCGTTTCGCCGCGTTGCTGCTTGCCGCCGGGGAACTCCCACAATCCGCCCAGCAGGCCGGCTTCCGGGCGACGGTCGATGAGTATGCGTCCCCGCCTGCGGACCACGGCTGCGGCGATGGTATGGTGCGGTGTGGTCTGCCTGGGGGCCTTGCGCGGCAGATCGTGCTGCACGCCGGCCATTCGGGCGGCGCAGTGTTCGTGCAGCGGACACTTCCCGCAGAGCGGTTTGCGGGGCAGGCAGAGGGTGGCGCCCAGGTCCATTATCGCCTGGTTGAGTTGGCCGGCCCGGCCCGGTGGGATCAACCCGCGCGCCAGCGACCAGAGCTCTTCGCGGACGGCCGGTCGGCGTGGGTCGGCTTCGATGCGGAACACGCGCGAAAGCACGCGCACCACGTTGCCGTCCAGTACCGGTTCGTCCAGTCCGAAGGCGATGGAGGCGATCGCCCCGGCGGTGTATCGCCCGATGCCCGGCAACGCCCGGAGTTCCTCAGCCGTCGCGGGCAGGCGTCCGTCATGGTCCCTGAGAACCTGCCGGGCGGCTTTGTGGAGGTTTCGCGCTCGGCTGTAGTAGCCCAGCCCCTCCCAGAGCTTGAGCACTTCGTCGAGGTCCGCCCGGGCGAGGGCGGCGACGTCGGGGAACCGCTCCATCCACCGCTGGTAATACGGAATGGCGGCCGACACGCGCGTCTGCTGGAGCATGATCTCCGAGACCCACACCGCGTACGGGTCGGATGTGCGTCGCCAGGGCAGGTCGCGCTGGTGGTCGGCGTACCAGGCGATCAGCGCATCGCGCACGGCGGCAGAGGGTTGCCCGGCGAAGTTCACTCGGTCGGGGCGGGCTTTTTGCGGTGTGACTCGATGAGGATGGGCACCTCGTCGGGCGTGACCTTGCCGTGGACGTGATCGTTGATCATCACCACCGGCGCCAGTCCGCACGTTCCCAGGCAGCGGGACTCTTCGAGGGAGAACATCCCGTCGGTGGTGGTCTCACCGAAGTCGATCCCCAGCTCGTCCTTGAACTTGTCCACCACGCGCTCGGCGCCCTTCACGTAGCAGGCGGTTCCCATGCACACGCTGATGACGTATCGGCCTCGGGGCGTGAGGCGGAAGAAGTGGTAGAACGTCGCCACTCCGCTGACGGTGGCGGCAGGGACCTGCAGCAGTTGCGCGACGGCATCGAGGGTGTCCGGGGCGAGATAGCCGAAATGGTCCTGCACCTTGTGCAGCACGGAGATCAACTGACTCTCGGAGTGTTCCTTGGCGCGGCATTCCTCGATGAAATCCGCCACGTGCTCGGGCAGCACGTCTTTCGAGGCGGCCATCACCTCCCGGCGGTTGTCGGTATTGGTCTGTTCGCTCATCGGATCCCTCGCGGGGTTCGGGGTGCGTAGTGGGTGTGCAGAAGCTCATGGGCCTTGGGGCCGCCGATCTCGCCGAGGAACTTCTCGTAAATCTCGTGAATCGCGGGGTTTTCGTGGCTGCGGCGGAGTTGCTTTCCGCCGTCGACGCTGTAGAGCGCCTGGGCCCGCAGGCGGAGCAGTTCGGGGTCCAGCACCTGATGGCCGGTGGGCGGATAAGGCTGTCCGCCGCCGCCGATGCATCCGCCGGGGCAGGCCATCACTTCCAGAACATGGAACGTGGTCTCGCCCGAGGCGGCCCGGTCCAGCAGTTGCTTGGCGTTGTCCAGGCCGTTGGCGACGCCCACGTGCAGCGTGGTGTCCCCGAGCTTGACGTCGGCTTCGCGCTGCCCCTCGACCGCCCGGACCTCGGTGAAATCGAGATTCTCGCAGCGGTCGCCGGTGACCTTCTCGTAGGCGGTTCGCAGGGTGGCTTCCATGACGCCGCCGGTGGTCCCGAAAATGTCGGCAGCCCCGGTGCTCAGACCCAGCGGCCGATCGAACTCGCCGTTGGGCAGCGAGACGAAGTCGATCCCGTAGCACTTGATCATGAAGATCAGCTCGCGGGTGGTGAGGACCGCGTCGGTATAGGGCACGCCGTCTTTGAGGAAGTGTTCCGGGCGTTCCATCTCGAACTTCTTGGCCACGCAGGGCATGATCCCGACGACGTAGATGTCTTCGGGGTCGATGTTGAGCTCTTCGGCGTAGAACGTCTTGGCCAGCACCGAGGTCATCGTCATCGGCGAGCGGCAGGTCGAGGCGTTGGGGATCAGCTCGGGGTAGAACTTCTCCAGGAAGTTGATCCAGCCTGGCGAGCAACTGGTGAGCATCGGCAGCGGACCCTCACCGTCGAGGCGGCGTAGCAGCTCGGCCGACTCTTCCACGATGGTCAAATCGGCGCCGAAGTTCGTGTCGAACACCGCGTCAAAGCCAAGCCGTCGCAGCGCGGTGACCATTCGCCCGGTCTCGGGGGTTCCCGGCTCGAGGCCGAACCCTTCCCCGACGGCAGCCCGGATGGACGGCGCCGTCTGGGCCACTACGTGTTTGTTGGGGTCGGCGATGGCGTTCCAGACGTCCTCGGTGTGGTTCTTCTCCAGGAAGGACGCCGTCGGGCAGACGTTGATGCACTGGCCGCACTGGATGCAGACCGACTCGTCCATGTGGGCTTCGTGGGCGGGCGAGACGAACGTACCGAACCCCCTGCCCTGCTGCGAGAGGTTCGTAACGCCCTGGATCTCCGAGCAGACCCGCACGCATCGGCCGCAAAGCACGCACTTGTTGGGGTTTCGCACGACCGATCGGCTGGATGCTTCGATCGGAAACTCCTTGCGCTCCCCCTCGAAGAGCCGTTCGCGGACGCCGTGGGAGTAAGCGAGGTTCTGCAGTTCGCACCGCCCGTCGCGTTCGCAGGTCTGGCAGTCTTTGGGGTGGTTATCCAGCAGCAGCTCGATGATGTCGCGTCGGGCCTGGCGGATTTCCGGGGAGTTGGTCTGGACTTCCATCCCTTCCCAGACTTCCACGCTGCAGGAGGCCATGAAAAACCCCATGCCCTTGACGTCGACGATGCACACGCGGCAGGAGCCCGCCAGCGACAGGTCGGGGTGGTAGCACAGCCGCGGGATGTGGATCCCGAGCGTCTCGGCGGCGTCCATGATCGTCGTACCGGCGGGCACGGAGATCGCCTCGTCGTCGATGGTCAGGTTGATCTGTTTGTTCTCAGCCATCTTGGTGTCCGTTGTCCTCTCGGGCCGCCCGCCCCGCCAAGGGAAGGCGGCGGGTTGAATCGCTACAGCTTCTTGACCGCGTCGAACCGGCAGACCTCGTAGCAGCGGCCGCACTTGATGCAACGCGACTGGTCGATTTCGTGGACCTGTTTGGGCGTCCCGTGGATGCACGAGACCGGGCAGTTCCGCGCGCAGGCGGTGCAGCCGACGCACTTGTCGGGGTCGATCTCGAACCGCACCAGCGCGGTGCACTTGTGGGCAGGGCAGGTCTTGTCGATCACGTGGGCTTCGTACTCGTCGCGGAAGTGCTCCAGCGTGCTGAGCACGGGGTTGGGGGCGGCCCGTCCCAGACCGCACAACGATGCGCGCTGCACGAGTTTGGCGAGGCGTTCGAGCGTCACCAGGTCGTCCGCGGTGGCCTGCCCGGAGGTGATCTTCGTGAGAATCTCCAGCATGCGCGTGGTGCCCTCGCGGCAGGGGGTGCACTTTCCGCAGCTCTCGGCCTGCGAGAAGGTGATGAAGAACTTCGCGATGTCGACCATGCAGTCGGTCTCGTCCATCACGATCATCCCGCCCGAGCCCATGATGGACCCGGCCTCTTTGAGCGTGTCGAAATCCACCGGCGTATCGAGCCACTTGGCGGGAATGCATCCGCCGGCGGGCCCGCCGGTCTGGATGGCCTTGAGCTCCCGGCCGTCGGCGACCCCGCCGCCGATGTCGAAGACGATCTCCCGCAGCGTCGTGCCCATGGGCACCTCGACCAGCCCGGTGTGCTCCACCTTGCCGGCCAATGCGAACACCTTCGTCCCGCCGGATTTCTCCGTGCCGATCTGGCGGAACCAGTCGGCCCCGTAATACAGCAGCACCGGGATGTTCGCCCAGGTCTCGACGTTGTTAATGACGGTGGGTTTGCCCCACAGACCGCTCTGGGTGGGGTACGGCGGGCGGATGCGAGGCTGACCTCGAAGCCCCTCGATCGAGTGGATCAGGGCGGTTTCCTCGCCGCAGACAAATGCCCCCGCCCCCAGGCGGATCTCCAGGTCGAAGCTGAACTCCGAGCCGAGAATGTTCTCGCCCAGCAGGCCGTTCTCGCGGGCCTGGCGGATGGCGTTTTCCACGCGACGGATGGCCATGGGGTACTCGGCACGGATGTAGAGGAACCCCCGGCCGGCACCGACGGCAAAGCCGCCGATGGTCATCCCCTCGATGATGCTGTAGGGGTCGCCCTCGAGCATGCTGCGGTCCATGAACGCGCCCGGGTCGCCCTCGTCGGCGTTGCAGATCACGAACTTCTCGTCGGAGTCCTGCTCAGCGGCGTTGGCCCATTTCAGCCCGGTAGGGAACCCGCCCCCGCCGCGGCCTCGGATTTTCGAGTCCGTCACTTCCTTGATGACCACCTGCGGATCGCCGGCGTCCAGCACCTGCGCCAGCGCCTCAAAGCCGTTGTAGTGGATGTACTCGTTGATGTTCTCGGGATTGATGATCCCGCTGTTTCGCAGGGCGATGCGGCTTTGCTGGTTGAAGAACGCCACGTCGCCGTAGAGGTTGAAGAACCGTTGGCTCATCGGTCGATCGGCCACGCGGAGGTCCTGGTCGAACGAATCGTTCTTGATGTGCTGTTCGATGATCTCGTCGAGGTCTTCGGGCTTCTCGATGCGGTACATCACCATGCTCGGGCGGACCAGAACGTGGGTGTAATCGCCTTCCTCGGGGAGCTGACAGAGCCCGAAGCAGTTGGCGCGGATCACGTTGATTCGGGTAACGTCCACGCCGGCAGCGAGGAGCTTTTCCTTGAACAGCGCGTCGATGTTCCTGGCGAACCCCCGCCCGCAGCGCGATCCGGAGCAGAAGAGAAACTCGTATTCGTTGATCTTCTCGGTGTGCGAATCGAGCATCTGGTCGTAGACCGGCTCGTCCTGCACGATGTGGGAGGTGAAAATCTTGTGCACCAGCTCGCGGTCCACCCGCTGATACTTCACGGGCATCTCGCCCGGGGCCATGATGCCCACGATCGGCTCGCAGGAGCATCGACCGGTACACCCGGTGCGCCGCAGAACGATGTCATCGCGGCCTGACGCTTCGACGTGCTTGCGGAACTCGTCGTAGATCTCGTCTGCGCCGGCGGCGTTCTCGCAGGTGGCCGACCCGACCTGAATGCGGATCTTTCCGGCTTCGTTCTTCTCTCGCCGGTCCTGCTCGGCCTGGAAGAACAGCTTCTGGTACGTGTCCGTGATTGTGCTCATGGTTTTGGCCTGGTCTGGCGGTTGGGCGACGCGCGAATCGTTCCTCGCCGTTCTGATGGCGGCTCGCAGGCGGTGGGTCCATCCCGACACGACGGGGTGATCGTCGCCCGGTGAGGGGCTCGGGCCTGCGGCCGACCGGGATTGTCTTCAGTCTATGCCCGCCGGGAGTCCTCGAAGGCGAGCATTCGCTCTCTATACAGCATCTCGGAAAGACGCGGAAACCATACGCGTCGTTCGGGTGAGGTCGTCGGGGTCCGTCGGGGCGCGGGAGGCTACTTCGCCTTCTGCAGCAGTTGCTTCGCCTCGCCCACGAGATAGAACGACCCGGTGATGCAGATGAGGTCTTCCCGGCTGACGGCGGAACCGGCCGTCCGGATCGCCTCGGTGAGGTTGTCCATCACCTGGGCGACTCGTCCGGAGTATTCCTCGTACATCGCCGCGAGTTCCTTCGGATCGGCTGCGCGGGGGCTGTTGGCCGCCCGGGTGAAGATCACCTTATCGGCGCCGGTGGCGATCTGCCGCATCATCCCCTCGATGTCTTTGTCGCCGCTGCAGCCGAAGATCATCACCATCGAGTCGTACGGAATGTGCTGCCCGATTCCGCGCATCAGTGCCTGGACCGAGGCGGCGTTGTGCGCCCCGTCGGCCAGCACGCGCGGATCCTTGTACAGCAGCTCCATCCGTCCGGGCAGGTGGACGTCGTTGAGGCCCTTGATGGCCTTGGCGTCGTCGATGTCCATGCCGCTTTCTTTCAGCTGGTCCAGCAGCGCCAGGGCAAGTCCGCAGTTGATGGCCTGGTGCTCGCCGAGGACCGGAACGGGCAGGTGCTCGAAGCGACTTCGCGGCGTGGTCAGGCATACCCGCGTGTGGCAGCCGTCCATGCGGGACGATTCCACGCGGTAACTGAAATCAATGTCCTTGCCGGCGAACAGCACCTTCGTGCCATTCTCCTTGCTGACCTTCCTGAGGACGCGCTCGGCTTCGGGGTCCTGGGGTACGGAGACAGCCGGGATGCTCTTTTTGAGAATGCCCGCCTTCTCGGTGGTGATCTCCTTGAGCGTTTTGCCAAGCTGGTGCATGTGGTCCATCGAGATGCTGGTGAGTCCGCAGACTTTCGGGGTCAGCACGTTGGTGCTGTCCAGACGTCCGCCCAGGCCGGTCTCGATCACCACGATGTCCAGTTCCTGATCGGCGAAGTGGTCGAACGCCAGTGCGGTAAAGATCTCGAAGAAGGTGGGTTTGTCGCTTCGCATCTTCTCGAGGATGGGCTCGACCTTGGCGATTTCGCGCGTCAGGGCGGCCATCGAGATCATGCTGCCATTCACCTGGATCCGCTCGCGGAGGTCGCACAGGTGCGGCGAGGTATACAACCCGACCTTGTACCCGCAGCTCTGGAGCATCGCCGCCAGCATCATCGCGGTGGAACCTTTTCCCTTGGTTCCCGCGATATGAACAGCGGTGAGCTTCTTGTGCGGATTCCCGAGCTTCTTGAGAAGCCCGTTCATCCGGTCGAGGCTGAACGTATCCCGATTGTATCGGACCCGGAGCATCTGCTCGTAGTCGGTATGCGAGTAGAGATACCGCAAGGCCGCATCGTAGGTGCGGATGGGCTTCTTGCGTGCAGTGGTGGAGCGGGTTCGTTTAGAGCGCGTTGCGGTAGCCATGATCCGGCGAAGTATACCGATTCTGTCCTGATTTTGTCAAGGTTTACTTGATTTCGCGGACCATTAAGCACTAAAAGAAGTGCTTCTACCCACAAATGCGAAGGCCCAGAACCCGCCTTCGACATGGAGTCCACCCCTTCGCGAGGTCTGCGTGCGCCCGCCGATCGAGCGCCATTATCCCAGTATACGTCGGCCGGGGTCTGCTTGTTTGAACCAACCGGGAAAAACGTCTGCCCGAGTCGATTTACTTCAAACTGCCAGATCCACCCGGCACTTTGCGTAGTCCGGCGCGTTTCAGCATGGTAGAATATCGTTTTCAGAAAGGCCGAAGGTCGGCAGAACCGACCCCAGTTCCGATCCCATCGAGGTGTGCCATGCGCAGAACAACGATTCTCACAGGTCTGCTGATCCTCACACTGAGCGGCTGGTGCGTCGCCGGCGAAGGGTCTTCCAGTTCGGCGGGCTATCCGCAATGGCGGGGTCCCCGCGGCAGCGGCGCCGCTGCCGAGAGCGGCGCGAAGCTGGTGGCCTCCTGGTCCGATGCGAAGCTCCTCTGGGCCAGCGAGCAGCGGGGTCCGCTACCCCGCGGGTGGCATCGCTCGGCGGTTCGCCCGGCCAGGCAGTGCGGTAACGGCGGGTTCGGCCCGCCGGTTGTGGTGGGCAAGCGCGTGTACGTGGCTGCCTACGAGCCCAACGGCCCCATCGCCGAGCGCACCTCCGGCAAGCTGCGGCGCGCACCGAAGCTCCTTCGCCGGGTGGCAGCCAACGATGTGCTCTACTGCATCGATTCCGATACCGGCCAGACCTTATGGAAGGCGTCCTTCGCCAAGGGTCTGAACATGGTTGAACACGCCAACAGCGGGCACTATGTTCCGTGCGTGCTCAATGGCAGAGTGTACTGGGTGGGCACGATCGGACGGATGTACTGCGTGGACGCTGAGACAGGCGAGCACATCTGGGACCGCCCCATCGACGGCTGGGCCGAGCACACCGCCCGGTATCGCGCCTGGTGCATTCGCGAGCGGAAGATGCCCCGCCAACCCAGCCGCGATTACAAGTGGCAGAAGGCCCGGGAAAACAGCCGGAATAAGGTCGATTCGCCCGAACCCGAGGACAACGACAGCGGCGACCTCTGCGATGAAGACGCCCAGGCAAGGGCCCGAACGCGCGACAAGCTCGGGCTGGAAGGCAGCCGAGGCTGGGGCTGGGATTCGCCCGTGATCGCTGCCGGCGAGGATGTCGTCGTCACCAACACCCCGGGCGGAGCCTTCGTCGCCTTCGACGCCGACACGGGCAAGGAGCTCTGGCAGCAGCGCGGGGTCACCACCGCGACCCGGGCTCCGGTTGTCTGGAAACACAGGGGCAAGCACTACGTACTGGGGCTGACTCGCGGCGGGCTGAAATGCTTCGATGCCCGGAGCGGCGAGAAGCTCTGGTCCAGCGGCCTGGCCAGGTCCGGCAGCTACGGCGGAAACACCCCGCCGATCCGCGGGGACATCCTCGTCGCCCAGGGGTACGACGGGGAAGACGCCGTCGGCTGGAGCGGGCTGAAGCTCACGCTTGAAGGCCCCAAGCGCCTCTGGATTCTCGATCGACCGATCCGTTGCGTCTATGAGAGTCCGGTCATCTACAAAGGTCACGTATGGATGGCCCTTCGCGAGCCGGGTCGCTGGCGCAAGGACGAACGCGATTACCTCCACAACCTCGCTGGGAAGGTCTTCACGCGGGAACTGCTGCAGCGGTGGCGGGACCAGGGCGTCCGGGGCGCCATCGGCGTGGTCGAGCTGGAGACCGGCCGATTCACGGCTGTGGTGGATGGCGGACATCTGGGCTGTTCGTCCCTGGTCGCCGGCGACGGCCGAATCTTCTTCCAGCAGGGCTGCTCACTGGCGATGCTCCGTGCCGATCCCGAGAACCCCGAGCACCTCGGGCAGATCTATCCCGAGTATCTCTGGTCCACCACGCCCACCTACGCCGAGGGGCGTCTCTACCATCGCGGCTGCGAGTACACCGTCAACTGCTGGGAGCTCCGCAAGGACCCTCCGCCCGTCGCGGCGGAGGGCAAGCAGGTAGACCCCGCCAACGCGAAGTACACCGTGAATTTCGAGTGCGCGCGGATCTACGAGGAGGGGTTGAAGATGGCCAGCCAGCGCGGCGGGAGCATCAAGCCCCCCAAGGGCGAAGACCTGCGGCTGCACCTGCGCACCCGGAAGGGCAGGATTGTGCAGAGCTGGATCACCTCCAGCTCCGATCATCCCATACCCGAGTGGGTCTTCCCCGAGACGCTCAAGTTCGACGACGATCGGCTCCATGGCCGATTCGACGCGCTGGTCCTGGGGCGGTCCTATCCGATGGAACTCAACGTCGAGGTCGATGGCAACGAGGTCGCCGGCTACTGGGATGACCGCTTCCAGGCCAATCCCGTCAAAGGCAAGATCGTCGGGGAATCCCGCCCGGTGGTCGACGGGACCGGCACGGTGAACCTGCGCATCCGCCGCGAGTGGTGCGGCGGGCAGAACAAATGCTTCGAGACGCACCTGACATTCGAGATGAAAGATGGCCAGTCCGTCGCCGACACGGCCGACATCAAGGCCCGTGTGCCCCGCGCGGCGTGGGAGGGCGAGATCGTCAAGCTCTCAGCTACCCAGAAAGGCAGCAAGCTTACCGGAGAGTTCACCGCGAAGCTCAAGAGCAATAACCTCGTCAAGAGCGGGCTCTATACCGTGAAGTTCACCGCCGACGTCGTATGCAATCGCCCCTCGGGGTCATATCGCTCGTGGTACGAAGGTCGCGAGATCACCCCCAGGAGCAAGGTGAACCAGGGCATCTGGGGCACGTTCGAGGTGCCCAAAGATACGACCCTCGACCCGGCCAACGCGATGCACGAGTTTGTGCTCGAAGGGGTCATGCCCAACAAGAGCGACCTGCGCGTCAGCGTCGAGCTCCGCAAGGGCAAGGCGGTGCACACCCAGGCCCGCAGCCCGCGATACACCCGTGCCGCCCACAAGGTGGACTTCTCGGACGTGACGCTCAAGGGCAATCGGCTGGTCGGGCCCATGGATGTGATCATCGCCACCGACGGCCACGTGCCGCCACACGACATCCCGTGCGAGTTCAACATCGACCTGGCTGTGACGCGAACGAAAATCGCCGGCAGCTACGACGGGGTCTACGAGAAGCGCGAATCCCGCTCCGGCAGTGCCGAGGGCAGCGTGAAACCGTCCCCGAAACCTACCGGCCGGTGACGCTCTACCTGCCCTTGTGGCCGATGCACCGGAGATAATCAAACGCGCGGATGTACGGGGCAGGTTTCGCGCGGCTCAGCCGGCGGCCGGCGGATACTCGGTGCACAGGAGGTACCGGGCTGGCTGATCCTCTTCGATCTCCGGGAAGCGGGGCAGGGGCTGAAGGAAGCGGTTGTCGTTGGCGTCGTCGTTCACGCGCGAGACCTCCCCGCCAAGCACCCTGCCCTTGCCCGCCTGGCCGTAGAAGGTGTGATACATGTACGGCGGCAGCGTGATGGACTCCCCGGGTTCGAGCACGACTTTCCCGCCGGCGGGGACCGTCTTCTCGATCCCGTCCACGCTCACCGTCACCTCGTTGACGTCGTCGAGTTCCTCGGTGTCCGGGTCGGCGTTCCACAGCTCGATCACCATATTGCCGCCGCCGCGATTGATGATGTCTTCCATCTTGGCCCAGTGGAAATGCGTCGGGGTGACCTGCTCCTCGCCCATCAGCAGCAGCTTCTCGCAGTAGTCCTTCGCCATCCGGCCGCCGTCGTCGGACAGCTCGCCGTTGCGGATGGTGAACAGCAACAGGCCCTTTTTGTCGTATTCGCCCGAGCCGAAGTCGGTCAGGTCCCATCCCAGCAGGCGCTGGCGGATTTCGTCGGCTTCGGGACCGGCCTGTTTCCAGTCGTCCGGCGACCAGGTCGCCCACTTGGGCAGGTAGAACTTCTGCTCGTTGCAGAAGGCGATGGCCTGGTCGATCCGTGCATTGATTTCACTTCGCTTCATGGTGGTCCTCGTTGGCTTGAGTTCGCCGACGATTGTAGGCCCCCCGCCCCGGCCGGGCAAGCGCTGCTCGACGAAGTACCGTCCTGTTTGACAGGAGCTGGTCGCTCCCTGCATAATGCGTTTCATGCGAGAGATGCAGGTTCCCGTTCAGTTGGCCCGGAATGGGGAGCATCACAGATGACCAAAGAGCAGCGGGGGTCAGGCTACATTCTTTCGGCCGCGTTGGGGCGTGTGATCCTTCCGCTGATCGAGCATCGGTTCGGAGTCTCAGAAACGCCTGGGCTGATCGGCGCGGAGCATGACCGACCGGGCGAACAAGCAGGGCGAAGCGAACCGCACCACCGTCCGCTCTGCCACCCATTCATGTCGCACACACGGACGGTGCATTGCACCCGGGTCCGTGGGAGCATATCTTTTATTATGAGTTCGATGGGATGCGCCGTAAGCGTCTGCTGGTGAGAATCCTCGGCGAGTGAGGCATCGGCCGGCAAGCGGCGTGGCGAAAGGTGACTGCTATGGCGATTTCTTTCACGTGCGAGCACTGCGGAAAGCAGGTCAAGGCGCCGGACGAAGCGGGCGGGAAGCGTGGCAAGTGTCCGTACTGCCAGGGCAGCAACTACATTCCCGATCCGTCGGTGAATGAAGATATCCCCTTGGCGCCGATCGACGAAGAAGAGGAACGACGCCGCGCCGAGGAAGAGCGCCGCCTGCTGGAGCAGGAAGAGGAACTGATTTCTCAAAGCGGCGGCGAGCCGACAGCACCGCTGGGTGCCGGCGGGGATGTCTCCAGCGAGGACCTTCACCACCTGGTGGTGAATTACTGTCAGGCGATGGCCGGCAGTGACCTCGAAGAGGCCGAGAACAATGCCCGTCGACTGGCGGAGCACAAGTTCACGGGCGTCAAGGCGGTGGACGATTTTCTCAACGGTCAGGCGATCGAACCGGCGCTGGAGGACATTCCGTCCGAGCTGCTGCAGGGGTTTCTCTCGCGCCTCAAAAACGACGTGCGCAACTACTGCCACTGATCCGCAACCCTTCCGACGGCGCAGAACAAAGGCCGACGACGGAATCGCTTCCGTCGTCGGCCTTTTCTGGTGCGTTGGGTAGTCGGGCTTCTAGAAACCGCCCGGCCCCATGGGTCCGGCGCCCCCGCCTCCGCCGCCCCCGCCCTGCATGGACAGGAACAGGACGACCGAATCCTTCACGAGTTTGGTGGGCACGTAGATGACCGATTTCGCTGTATCGTCTTCCAACGCGATGCCCATCGCCACCGGCGTGCGGCAGGAAATTCGGCCGGCGGGCAGTTCCGCTTCCGGGGCCACCTTCTTCATGCCCGAGATAATCAGGTCGAAGAGATTCGAGCCATTGAACACCATGATCATGGCGGGCTTCTTGGGCAGGTACTGCTTGGGGACCGTCATCCAGCGGGAGTTCATGATCGACCCGGTGCCCGCCTTGGCGGACTTCAGCGAGACGGCCATCTGCTGCGTGCTGCCGCCCATGGTCACCACCGCGGTGTTCTTGTCGGCCTGGGCGACGTAGAAGCGAATGCGATCCTCGCCGAGGACCTTCTTCATCATCCCGCGTTCCTGCTCGGACATGCCCGCCAACTCCGGATGCGTGATGTCGATCACGTCCAGCTTGCCGGCGTCGATCTCGGCGTTGTCCTCGACGTAGCTGATCTTCGGCATGGCTGTGCTGGGATCCATCTGGCCGAACTTCTTGTTGATCAGCTCGTCGATCAGCTCGGTACCACTCTTCATCACGCCGGTGATCTTCTTGGCGCTGTCACCTTCCATCACGCAGGTCATCCCGAACATCCCGTTGCCTTGGGCGGCCCCGCCGATGACGAACTGCAGGGTGTCGATCTCCTTGGTCATGTCCTCGGTGAGCTTGGAGAACTTGGCGCGGTACTGCCCCAGCCCGCCCACCGGCGACATCTCCAGGGCAGAGTCCATCATGTCCAGGTACAGCGAGACGGCCTTCTTGATGCCCGGGAGGTTATGGCCGCCGCCGGCGAGCACCCAGTTGTGGTCCGGAAGCTTCCCCAGCAGGTCCTTGTCGGTAGGCTTGTAGGCGGCGATCATCCGGCCGAACTCGGAGTTTGTCTTGTAGGTCGCCAGCTCGCGAACCACCACGCCGGTGGGCACGAACTTGCCGGTGACGGTCACGGCGCTGACCTGCTCGAGCAGGTCGCGGTAGGTGGGCATGATCTTGTCCATCATGGCCATCGGCCCCATCATCATCATTCCCATTCCACCGCCGCCGGCTTCCTTCTGCTTCTGGATGAACTTCTCGAAGGTCTTGATGATGTCGTTGAGGATCGGCCCGGCGACCTTCATGTCCATGTGGATGCCGATCTCGGTGCGGAGGATCTCCAGGGCATGATCGTTGCGGAGGTCCTTCAGCACGCCGAGCTTGGACTTTTTGACCACGGTCAGCGCTTCGGCGTTGGGCGAGAGAATAACGTACTTGCCCTTCTCCATCGCCAGCATTTTGCCCGTCGGGAGCGACAGCTCGGTGAACGCCCCCTTCTTGGTGGGGTTGTAATCCTTCTTCGGGAAGACCGACTCGATGCTCTTGCCCGGCAGCCAAACGACGAAGGGCAGTTGCACTTCCTTGGGAGGCTGTTGGCCGCCGTCGCCCATCATCGTGTTCATCCGCTCCTCGACGAGCTTGCTGAAGTCCATTCCGACGTCCTTGGGGTTCAGCATGGCGATCGCCACGTCGCCCTCGCCGGTGAACCCGTCGCCGAGACGGGCTTCCTTCACGATCATCTTCAGCACGCCGTCGGGCATGGCCTGGTTGGCCATCTGACCCAGTCCGATCTGGCGGATGAACGCGTCCACCTTGGTCGAGGTTGTTTTCAGATCGTTGATGACGGCGAAACCCATCACGCCGGAAGGAATTTCGCTCAGAACGGTCGCTTTGCGGGGTACGCCGGGGACCTGGGCGACTGCGAGGGTACTCGCCAGTGCGACAGACAGGACGGCAGCGGTCAGTCGGGTCAAACGCATGGTGCTCTCCTTTGCTGATTTGTCTTTCCGATACATGATTGCTCTCTTTGCTCCCCGAAACATTCGATTAACCGCAGTTTTACCCGCGGTGTCAAGGGTTCAGTTCAGCGGACACACCGACAGGCGGGGCGTTAGTTCTCCAGAGCACAGTTTACTTCCATCCTAGACGGTCTACGCGGTCCAATATTTCGCCCGGGGTGAGAAATTTATCGACCGGAAGCTCCCCCTCGTCCGCCTGCGGGTGGGATTGCATTGCCCCATCCGGGGCGGTAGCATGCAACCAGGAGTTCTACGGATGGCCCAGCCCGCATTCATACCACCGGACCAGCTTGCCCGTGTCGTCGTGTCGGCCGACCAGATCGCACGGCGCAACCGCGAGTTGGGAGAGCGCATCGCCGGGCTCTACGCCGGGCGCGAGCTGACCATCATGGCTGTGCTCACCGGGGCGATGATCTTCCTGGCCGACCTGATCCGTCAGATTCCCCTGCAGATGCGGCTGGACGTGGTGTCGATCTCCTCTTACCCGGGAACCGCCACCCGCTCCCGGGGGGTGCGATGGCAACTGCCTGTTTCAACAGATCTTTCAGGCCGACATGTGCTCATCGTCGACGACATCGTCGAGACCGGCCAAACCCTCGAGGCGATGATTGAAGAGATCGGGCGGATGGGCCCGGCGAGCCTGCGGACCTGCGTGCTGCTGCGCAAACAACGACCCGATCTGACACGGCGCCACGAACCGGACCTGGTGGGCTTCGACGTGCCCGACGAGTTCGTCGTCGGCTACGGGCTGGACTACGATAACCTTTACCGCAACGTGCCGGAGATCTGCGTTCTCCGACAGCACGCCGAGACACCCCGATGAGCCCGAGCGAGCAGGCAACCCAGCTGGCGGAAGTCACCGACGGGCTACCCGCTGAGCTGCTCAGCGACGGGGAGGAGATTCTCCTGGCCACCCGCCCCAGCGCGTGGTCCATCGTACTGAGCTGCTGGCCTTGGATTCTGCTGGGCGGGGGCAGCGTGGCGTTGCTTCTCCTGGTGAGCCGCGTGACGGGCATGGACGCCGATGGTCGACATCGTCCACTGGTTGCAGCCCTGCTGATTGTGGTGCTGATCCGACTGGTGCTGGCGTCGATCGCCTGGGCGGGCAAACTCTACCTGGTGACGAACCTGCGCCTGCTGACGGTTCGCGGGCTCAGCCGGCCCGAAGTGCACGGCGTTCCGCTGATTCACCTGCGGGACGTCTCGCTGTGCATCTCGCCCGGCGAACGCGTGCTCGGTGTGGGCAGCCTGCTGATCGAATCCGTCTCGGGCAAGGAGCTTCTGCGGGAGAGTATCTGGCAGCACCTCTCGAACCCCCAGGGGATCAAGACGCTCATCGAGGACGCCGCCGCCCGGGCCCAGGGGCTGCCCTGACCCTCAGCTGCGCACCGAAATGTCGGAGATGTCCGGGTGCGTCAGAGAGACGTAATCGCCCGCGTCCATGTGGATGCTGTGACGGTGCGTGCCCGCCTGGAAGACGATCTCGTCGGCATCGGAAAGCTCGCGATCCATCACCGTGCGGATCCGGTAGAGCTCGCCGATGGGAGGCTCGGCCCCGATCTCGGAATCCGGGAACAACTCGCCCAGCTCGTGCTCGCCGGCCAACTCCACCTCCTTGGCGTGGAGGGCGTTGGCTGCCTTGGCGAGGTCCAACTTCCGATGGGCCGGCAGGACGCACATCGCAAAGCCGCCGGGCGTTTTGACGATGACCGGCTTGGCGGTCTTCCGCCCGCTGACGTGCTCCTCGGCGGCCAGCTCCTGGGCGGTGTAGGCGGGCACGTGCTCATGCACGGTGAACGCCACGTTGTTCTCACTGAGATAGTTCTGGAGTTGTTTCATTGTGCGCTGCCTTCCCGGCCGACAGGGCTGTGAGACCTTTCGCCGACCTTCGCCATCGAAAATGACATGTCCGGGCACACACGTCCCGAGACCATTCCGATGAATTATACGCGCCTTACTGCAGGCGGGACCATGTTTGGCCGACGTCGGCAGCGCCGAGGGCGACTTCACAAAAAAGTCAAAAGATGTAGGATTTCGCCCGACGCGTTTCCGAAAGGGAGTGTGAGGCCCGCAGGTCGGGCCGACCAGGACCTGGACGAAGGAAAACGACAACCACGGGGCAACGCCCCGAGATAAGCTTCCGGATGTACCTGTTGCATTCTCTCTAAAGTGGTCGGGGCTTTCATCGAAAGCCCAACTTGGCGCGAGTGGGTCCCTTTCCCGCTCGCGTTTTTTTGCGCTCACCGCCGCCTTACTTGCCCACGCAGAACCGCCCGAAGATCTGTCCCAGGACGTCCTCGGTTGTGACCTCGCCGGTGATCTGCCCCAGCTGCGTCAGGCCCGTTCGCAACTCGACGGCTGCCAGCTCCGCGCAGGCGGCAATGTCATCCACCCCCCCCAGCAGCGCAGCGGCCCGGTCGTTGGCGTTGGCGGCCTGGATCAGGCACCGCCGCTGACGGGCGTGCAGCCCGAGCGTCTGCCCCGAGCGCATGACGTCGCCGGTGAGGATCTCCGCGAGTGTCTCGCGCAGCGCGGGTAGCCCCGTCCCGTCGGCTGCCGATACGCGAAATGCCCTGCCTCGATCCACGCCGAGACGGTCGGCCGGCACGGATGCCGGCGTATCGGACAGGTCGCACTTGTTGGCAGCCAGCAGACAGACAGCCTGCGGGTTGGTCGATCGGATCTCGTCGAGCAGGTCGGCTTCGCTGCCTCGATCGTCCCCGCCCGCACAGAGATCCGCGACGAAGACGATGACCTCCGCCCGGCCGATGGCGGCCTGGGCAGCGGAGGTCGCCGGCGCTTCGAGCGGGTCGTGCGAATGCCCGGCCCCGGCGACGTCGTGGAGCATCGCCCCGCCGGTCGGCAGGTCCATCCACGCCGAGAGCACGTCGCGCGTCGTGCCCGCGACGGCGGAGACAATCGCCCGGGAGTGACCCACCAGCGCGTTGAGCAGCGAGCTCTTCCCGGCGTTGGGTCGTCCCGCAAGGACCACCGTCGGCAGGGAGGCTGTCTCCGGCAGGTCGCCCGCCTGCTGGGCGGCGCGTCGCAACTGCTCCGATTGCCCTGCCATCACCGCGATCAACTCAGCGGGCGTCGCCGGCTGAATGTCATGCTCAGCCAGGTCGATGGAGGCTTCCACCGTCGCCAGCACGTCGGTCATCGCCGTCGAGGCAGCCTGGCAGAGGCGATGGACCCGTCCGTGCAATACGGTGACGGCCGACCGCAGCTGGGCGCGGTCGGTGGCGTTGATGATGTCGGCGACGGCGGCGGCTTCGGAGAGATCCAGCCGACCGGAGAAGAAGGCCCTTGCGGTAAACTCACCGGCCTGGGCGAGCCGCCCGCCCGCGGCGATCAGTGCGTCCACACAACCTGAGGCGATCGGAGGCGATCCGGGCAGGTGCAACTCGACGAGGTCTTCGCGCGTGTAGCTGCGCGGTGCGCGGAACACCATCGCCCGGGCGGGTATCCGGCAGGGGGGCTCGGGGAGCGTGACGATTCCCTCGCAGCTGCGAAAGCCGCCCAGCCGCTGCAGCGAGACATCCGCCCCCAGCGGTGTGAACAGGTCGTCGGCCAAGGCGATCGCCCCCGGACCGGAGATGCGCACGATGGCGCGCGGAGCGGGTCCGGCGGCGGAGGAGACTGCGACGATCGTGTCACCGGCGGGGAACATGGCCTGGTCAGGGGTTGGGGCTGATGATGCCCCGGAAGACCGTGAGCACCATGATGTACAGGTCGAATCCCAGCGACCAGCGGTTGATGTAGTCCAGGTCGTACTGGATGCGCTTCCGCAGACTTGTGTCCCCGCGGAACCCGTTGACCTGGGCCCACCCGGTGAGCCCCGCCTTGACGTGGTGGCGCAGCATGTACCCGGGAATCTGCCGGCGGAATCGCTCGATGAATTCAGGCCGTTCCGGTCGCGGACCCACCAGCGACATGTCGCCCCGCAGGACATTCAGCAGTTGCGGCAGTTCGTCCAGGCTGAATCGCCGGAGAAATCGACCGACCCGGGTCACCCGCGGATCGCCCGTTTCCACGTGCCATTCGGGCTGGTCGTCGGCTTCGGCGTCGACGGCCATCGAGCGGAACTTGAGGATGTCGAACTCCTGCCCGCCGAGGCTTGCGCGTCGCTGGCGATATACGACGGGTCCGTGGCTGGTGAGCTTGACGGCAGCGGCGATGATCGCCATCAACGGCAACAGGGCGACCAGGGCGATCGTGGAAACGGCCACGTCCGCCGCTCGCTTCATCAGCGAATTCCAGCCGCTCTGCGGGCTGAACGTGAGGTTCACCACCGGCAGCCGACCGATCTGCGTGATGCGGTGGCGCAGGAACTGGAAGCTCAGCAGGTCCGGTACCACATTGACGTCCACCAGGTTCGGGCCCAACCGATTGAGAATCTCCTCCATGCGATGCTGGTGACGCTGGGGCAGGGCGATGAACACGGCGTCCACCGGATACTCCTGCACCAATCGGCCGACATCCTCGAACGGCCCGCGGACCGGCACGCCCAGAAGCGTATCGCCCAGGCGGGATTCGTCCACGAAGTAGCGGATGGTATACCCGGTCCAGCGGAGCTTGCGGAGGCGATGGAAGAGCGTCTGGCCGACTCGGCCGGCCCCGACGATCGCCACCGAGCGGGTGTTTCTCCCTTGCGCCCGGGCCGAGCGAAGCAGCGATCGCGTCCCCAGTCGCCAGGTCATCAGCATCGGCGGCCAGGCGACCAGAAGCAGGCCCTGCATTTTCACAGAAAGTCGCGGTGAGTGCAGGAAATGCCCCATGAACACCATACCCGCCCAGACGATGGCACAGGCCTTGAGCAGGTCCAGCGTTTCCAGCCACAACGGCTGGCCGCGACGGGGTTGGTAGATGCCCATCCGCCCGAATACCAGAAGTGTCAGCAGCAGCGTAATGATGATCACGTCGGCGAGGTCCACCAGCGACGGGGCCGGGCCGTGATAGTCCATCCATCCGCTGGGGAAACGGATCCACCAAACCAGCACCCATGCCAACACGGTGATCGCGAGGTCCACGACTCCGGTCAGCAGGATGATGATCTGGCTGTGTTCCTTGATCATGCAGAGTCCTGGTCGGCCACGAATTGCTGAGGGAACTCGGTATACCCGTCCAACGCGAACCGCTCGGTGGAGACGGCCCATGCGGGGGCGTCGTCCAACTCGGAGAACAGGCAGCCCCGCTCGGCCGCGGCGCGGATGATCTTCTCGGCGCCCGGGATGATCGTCTGCTCGCGGGATGTGCCCTCGTTCTTCCGGCGGAGGTATTGCGGGTCGATGCGGTGGATGCGTCGACTGCTCTCGTGGGCGCCGTTCAGTGCGAGAATCGCCTGTCGCCCGTCGGCGGCGTCGCAGCGGATGATGGACGGGTCTTCCTGTCGGAGGGCGTCCATGAAGTTCGCGACCATCTCACCGTGTTCGACGTTGTCGGCGTCGCAGCGGATTTCCTCTCCGTCGTCGGGGCGGATGACGGCCTGGCTGCGCATGCGCCACCAGGCGGTCCCCTCGCTGCCGTGAATGGTCATTTCCGGTCCCCAGTAGCCATCGGGGCAGTGGGTCGCCAGAAAGGTCGCGCGAGGTCCTTCGACGGTGTCGATGGCGATGGCGGCGGTGTCGTGGGCGTTGATGGGCCCGGCGGCGTAGAGTTCGGCCCGGACGGCCGACGGCGTGGCGAACGCGCCCGGCTGAGATGACGCCAGGTGCAGCATGTTGTTGATCTGGTGGTTCAGAGCGTTCATCGCCGGCCCGTCCAGCACCCAGCGCCGCCCTTGTTGAAGTTCGCCGGCCCAGGGGTTGCGGTCGTAGTAGAAGCGCTTTCGCGGCCAACCGGCGTGGCAGACGAGCGATTCCACCTCGCCGATCGCCCCGGCGCAGAGGTGCTCTTTCAGGAAGCGGATGTCGTTGCCGTGTACCGCCTGGTAGCCGATGATGCTCATCCGCTCGGCGTCGCGCAGGGTAGCGAGGATGGAGTCCACCTCCTGCACCGTCGCGGCGGTGGGTTTCTCGATGTGCACATGATAGCCCGCCCGGATGGCCCGCGTGGCGAGCGGTTCGTGGGAGGCAATTCCTGTGGCGATGTAGACCGCGTCGCACTTGCCTGCCATCGCGTCGTACATCGCCTGCGCGTCGTCGAACAGCTGCACGCCGAACCCTTCCAGCTCGGCGGTCCGCTCGGGGAAGTCCTCCAGCCGCGCGTCGGCAGCGGCCACCAGGCGGCATCCCGCCTGCTTGCGTGCTTTGTGAATGGCCTGGGCGAGCGACCATCCATACCCGCCGATTCCTACAAGACCCAACCGAATCATCTGTCCTCATCTCCTTGGAACTGCCGGTCAAAGCGGCCTATCGTAGCGACCCGCCGCGACTCATACAAGCCCGGCAGACGAAGGCCGTGCTACGGGGCGCGACATGATATTGGGACAGGGCGGTCCGTGGTTCGTTTTCGCTTCACCCTGCTTATCCCGTTCAGCTATCTCGCCCGCAACAAGTTGCGGGCCCTACG
>JBKHCL010000087.1:0-13664 GCA_046541875.1 Phycisphaerae bacterium
GACCCGTAGCCAAGTCCGGGAATGCCTGAATCAGGGGGTCCAGCGTTCGATGCCGGGGGTGATGGACGACGACCAGATGCACATCGGGCAGGCGGGTGAGCATCCGGATCGTGCGGACGATTTCATCCCAGAAGAGCGGATAACCGAAGTTTCGCAGATACATCACCAGGTGCAGGCAATCGCGGGCAGCCGGCGGTTCATATTCCGGGAGAAGGCCCTCAATGACGTCCATCCATTCGCAACTGTACCGCGCCGAGCCAAGAACAGGCACTCTTTCCATCGGAAGATGGGACGAATAGCGCACTTGGCATAATTCGTTGGGCACAACGACGGCGTCGAACTCAGCCCCGGTGGAGTAGAGGTCCGGCGTCTGGCGGTCCAACTCGTCTTTGCGGATCATGGTGCAGGCATGTGGCTCGTCTCCATGAGGCAGGGAGACGGTACGAATGCCCCGTCGACGGGCGGCCAGCATGAAGCCCATGGCGTATCGGCGGTAATCGACCATGTTGTCGCTGATCCAGTCGAACACCAGCAACGCGCGGCCGACATCGCCAAGCTCCTGCTCGATAATGCGAGCGAACAGCGACTCCTCGTGACCAACCCACGGGATGCTCCAGTGCGGCCGAACCAAGGATTGGGCCCCACCGCGCATTCTTCGCAACACCCCACGAAGGATACGGCGCGGATGAAACCGTGGCAGCGCGTCGATTCGCTCCATTCGGTGACGACGGTCTTCCTGTCGGGCCAGTTGCCTCCGTTCCTCAAGGATTCGGCCTTTGCGCATGGAACGCTCTTCGGGGGCAAGCAGTTCATAGATGTGCTGTGCCTCGAACCGGTCAAACCGGCGAAGGAACTCGATACGATAGTCGTCCGACAGATCCGTCTCGCCGGAGAGGACGACCTTAACGCATACGTCGCTCGTAGTCAGCCACTTCCACAGAACGGGGACGATCTGGTCCACATCGTTGTTGTGGCGAAGGAAGACCAGGGCCTTGGCCGATCCGGACATCACACCCCCTCCACACAACAGGAGACCGCTTGGTCGTAGAGAGAGCCTGCTTCGTTAAGAATTGCGTCGACCGTCTCGCTGGAGAGCGTATTCCCTCGTTCGATCGGGTCTTTCAAAACCCCGGATTCTTGTGTATGCCAAGACGAGTCAGCCGTGATGGACATCCCCTGAAATGTGGGAGAGAGCAACTCGTCGCACATTCGGATCCCCGTAAACCGGGCCACCTGTTCCATGGTGGGCCGGGTCTGGTTCAGGAGTTCCTCAAAGCAGATCAACAGGACCCGCCCGGAGTGTTCCTCGTTGTTACGCATGGATGATAGGGTCGAGCGGCGCCACCGTTCTATCGCCGTCGGAACATCCGGATACGCATTGGGCGCGTGACGGCCGGCCGAGGCGTACCAAGAGACCGGGTCACGGATAATGCTGATCATCTTCCCGTCGGGATAGTCCCGGAAGAAACGCTGAACACTGTCGGGCACCATGTTGATCCGTGGAATGAATCCGGTAATGATCTTCCCGGGCTGGTATAGTGCCTGATAATCCAGCCAAGCATTGAAGTAGGACGTAAAATAGGCATCCAAAACATTCCGCTGGGATGAAACGGGACTTTGGCACTGCCGAACAAAAATTTGCCTCTGCAGGTAAGGCAGAAAGAGAAACGGAAACCGCCGTTTCCCCTCATCGGCCGCCTTGGAGTACTTGTAATACCCCTCTTTGAGGTACTGTGTCGAAAACACTTCGTACAGGGATTCAAACCAATCTCCTGGTTCATCTGAGAGATCCAGATCGGGCCAGTTCCATTTCTTTGGACGCCCAATATAAATTTCGCTCGGGTGTGCATGCACTTGTGGATGCCCGTCAAACAGCTGACTCAGAAGCGTCCCTCCACTTCGCTGAATCTGCGAGATCAACACCAACGGCTGTCGAATCGGCACTACATGACGTAGACGATTCTCGCAAAGCAACTCCAATTGCCGGTCGGGTCCGAATCTGTCGAACAATCGATCGGTCGCAGGTTTTCGGCCGTTCTTGATAAATCTCAATAACCTCTTAATTCTGCTTGGCGGCATTGCTGATATCACTCCTCGCTGTCCAGGACATCCCAGCTTGCCTCGGGGATAAATACGCCGGCCTGGTGGTCCAACTTTCCGGTCCCGACAATGTCCCTGGCGAGAACTTCGAACGACCCGGCCGAGACGATCTTGTCCACGCTGACCTCGCCGTCCCGCAGATGAAGGTTGACGGTGTACTGCCCCGGCTGGAGATTGACACGATCCCACCGAAGTCGGAAGCGATCCCCGACGGTGAGGCCTTCAGGAAGCAGCCCCATCTGGTCGGAAATGAAGCGGCAGACGCTCAAGCCGGTGTTGCTGAGCACGTGTAATTGCAACCGACACGATCGGATCGTCTCGATGCCCTCACCGAACTCGATCTCGATATGCAATGGGGATCGAAGACCGATCAGTGCAGAGGGGTTCTCCCCGTCAAAGAAGGTCATTGAGCGAAGGATCGGCCTGCTGCTATCGGTCCGCCCATCGTGATCACGGAGAGCGATCTCGGCCTGCAGGGAAAAACTCTCGCGTCGCAGATACTTCTGCGTCACGATTGCCGGCTCGCCTTCCATGGTGATCTGTCCGTCTTGCAGGAGGATCGCCCGGTCGCAGAGCGACTCGATGGAGGGCATGTTGTGGCTGACGAACAGGATGGTTCGGCCTTGGGAGGTGAGCCCTTCCATCTTGCCCAGGCAGCGCCGCTGGAACTCGGCGTCTCCGACGGCCAATACTTCGTCGATCAGCAGAATCTCGGGGTCCAGGTGGGCGGCGACGGCAAAGCCCAGCCGCACGCGCATTCCGCTGGAGTACCGCTTGATCGGCGTGTCGAGAAACTTCGAAACGCCGGAGAAATCCACGATGTCGTCAAAACGCTGCCGGATCTCGTGGCGCTTCATGCCCAGCAGGGCGCCGCTGAGGAAGATGTTCTCCCGGCCGGTGAGTTCCGGATGAAACCCCGTGCCCACTTCCAGCAGACTGCCCACCCGCCCACGGATGATCGCCCGTCCGGTGGTGGGCTCGGTGATTCGCGTCAGCAGCTTCAGCAGCGTGCTCTTGCCCGCCCCGTTCTGGCCGATGACCCCCAGAACCTGCCCGCGCGGAACCTCGAACGAGACATCCTTCAGCGCCCAGATGGTGTCTTCCTCGCGATGTGACGATCGGCCGAAACGTCGGATCCGATCCACCGGAGCCATCAGGACGTCGCGGAAGAACTGCGAGGCGGTCCGCTCCCTCTCGGCCGCACCGATGTGGTATCGTTTGCCCAGCCCTTCGACTTGGATTGCCGTGTCTGCCAAATGGAAGCCCTTCGCCGTCGTCTTACACAATGTCCGCGAACTTCCGCTCGATGCGGCGGAAGCAGAACAGGCCGATCGGAAGGAGTACCAGCGTCACCGCCGTCCCGATGGCCATGCTGCTCCAGTCGACGTCCTTGCCCAGGATCGCCGAGCGGTATCCGTCCACGACGGCCGTCATCGGATTGAGACTGATCAACCACTGCCAGCCCGCCGGTACGATCTTCACCGAGTACACCACCGGCGTCACGTACATCCACAACTGAATCAGAAACTGCGTGATATGCCGAAAATCCCGGTAGGCGGCATTGAGCGCCCCAATCATAGCGCCGGCGCCCAAGGCGGCGAGCATCGCCAACACGGTCAGAGGAATAACCCCAAGAATCCGCCAACCAACCGGCACGTCATACCACAACATCAATCCCACCAGCACCAGAAATGCGATCAGCAGATCCACCAACTTCCCCCCCAAAGCGGCGATCGGAATCACCAACCTCGGAAAGTACACCTTGGTCAGCAACGGTCCCTGAGAAACAAGACTGTTGGCGATGCTCGTGAACGAATTCGAGAAATACCCCCATGGCAGCAGGCCCGCGTACACGAAAATCGCGTAGGGAAACCCTTCCGAGTCCACTTTCACCAACTTCCCGAAAATCACCGTGAACACCACCATCCGGATCACCGGGGCCAACAACGCCCAGACAAAACCCAGAACCGTCTGCTTGTACCGGACTTTCAGATCGCGCCAGACGAACGTGCTGACCAACTCGCGTGACCGCCAGACTTCACGCAACCCAACCTGGAAGAAAGGAGCGTCCGCGGAGATGACCGTCTCATACGGGTGCGCTTCGTCGGCCGGGTCCGTTGGGGAGGACTCCGCCCCTCGATCGCCGCGATCCTGAAGTTCGGCCATGAGTACTCGTTCCGTCGCTGAGCCGTCCCCGGAAGGCGACTCGGTTCGATCCTGTCATCCCCAGAACGCACCAAGGGCGTCCTGCCGTCGAGGCAGTGATACTCGAACCACGACCGAACTGTCAACATGGGACGATACGACGATTCAGGCAGCCCCCCCCTGCCCCGGCGACCCGCTCCTGCCGAATGGACGGACCGGGCTCAGTCCACGTCCCACTGGTCGTTCCGCCAGATCAGCGCCGGGGCGTTCTCCGTGAGGTACTCGTCCGAGCAGTACTTGCCTTTCTCGAAGCGGAACAGCGGCAGCTCGGACCGCTGGAAACTCTCGGCGTGACCATCGACGCACAGGACGTTGGTCACCGTCCCCCGTGCATGCCGTCCGGCGATGGTATACCACGCCCAGCCCCGATGAACGTTCCAGCCGTCATAGACGGCCGCCAGCTCGCTGGTGCGGTTCAGGTCGGTGATCTGATACTGGAACTCCTGCGTCCCGCCGTACCCGTCGCGGGGCACCTTGGCGAACGGGAAGTTGTGCACGTAGTACGTGTCGGCCGAGATGCCGTACCAGTTGTGCACGTACCAGTCGTCGTCCTCCACGGTGCAGGCCTGCGGCAACGGGCCGTTCCACTTCGGGTTGCGCGGGTCGCCCTCAGCCGCCCCCCTGCTGTTGCTCAGCGGCGAGATGTCCGTATTGCCCGACGGGCACCGAAACGCCGACGGCGCATTGTCCAGCACTTGGGGGTTCTCCACCGTCGGGGCTGCCACCAGCCCCAGCTTCACCAGGATCGTCGCCCACGACTCGCTGTGGGTAATGTCGTCCACCCACGGATCGTGGGCCGACGGCGGCGAAGGGGTCTTGTCGGGGTCCTGCATCAGGGCAGGGACCATGTACTCGTTCCACTCCTGGGTGTAGGTATGCATCGCAGTGGCCAAGCCATGCAGGTTGGTCAGGCAGACGGTCTGCTCGGCCTGCTCACGTGCGGATTTCAGCGACGGCAGCAGAATGCTCACCAGCAGCGCAATAATCGCGATGACCACCAGCAACTCGATCAGCGTAAACCCGCGTGCGGTCCTGGCGCCATCAGGGGGCAAACACACCATAAACCTGCTCCTTCACATACATCCGAGAAATGACCTGCTCGCGCAGGAACCCAGCCATCGGCCGGGGTGTGGCTGGGGGGAACATGTACCGACCCGCCACCGCTTTGACGCCTCAGTACATTCGAGTATAGCACAGCCGCCGGGTCGCCCCAAGAGAATTGGTCGACCCACAGACCGCGAAAAAGAGTGCCTGCCGGGCATTTCGCCCCATAATTGGGCGGCAAACCACTCCATTGCCTATTGCGAACCCCGCGTTGTTGGGGTAGGCTACCGGTCTTTGTCGCCCGGTTTGCGGCGGCATGGATGTATGGAATATGGAACCACGATCCGGAAACGCCTAACCTCGTTGGAGATGACTATGGGACAATACAGTGACCTTGATCGCAAGGTGATCAAGCTCAGCAAGCAGATCTGCCACATGTGCACCGAAGCCGGCAGCGGACATCCGTCCAGCGCCCTGTCGCTGGTGCACCTGACCACCGCCCTGATGTACCGGGTGATGAACTACGACCCCAAGGACCCCTGGAACCCCAAGGCCGACCGTATCGTCCTGTCCGAAGGGCACGCCGTTCCGGTGGTTTACGCCGCCTACTGCGAGCTGGGCGGAGTGGTCGGATCGCCCTCCAAACCCCAGGCGCTGAGCTTCGAGGACGCCCTCTCGCTCCGGGACGCCGACAGCGTCATTGACGGGCATCCGAACCCGGCCGAGGGCATGCCCCTCTTCGACGCGGCGACCGGTTCGCTGGGGCAGGGTCTCTCGGTGGCCGCCGGGCTGGGCAACGCCGCCAAGCTCGACGGGACCGATCGCAAGTTCTTCTGCATGATCGGCGACGGCGAATCGCGCGAGGGACAGATCTGGGAAGCGGTCGACTACATCGCCGATTTCAAACTCACCAACGTCCGGGCCATCTTCAACTGCAACGGGCAGGGACAGAGCGATTACGTCTCCCCGCAGCAGTCGGCCGAGACGCTCACCGCCAAGCTCGAAGCGTATGGCCTGGAGGTCAAGGTCATCGACGGGCACAACTGGGACGAGGTCTTCGATGCCCTCACCGCCGAAGCGGGCGAAAAGCCCATCGCCATCATCGCCAAGACCGTCAAGGGCTGGGGCGTCGACGAGCTGCAGGCGGGCAACTACCACGGCAAGCCCCTCTCTGCTGAGCAGCTCGACCAGGCGATGGTGGACCTGGAGAAAAAGGCCACCGAACTCGGCGCCGACGAGCAGGACTCCGACGTGCTGGATGTCGAGGTGCCTTCCTACGACGACGTGCCCGGTAAGATCACGATCTCGGCCGGCTCGTTCAGCGAGGCCCTCAAGGTCGTCGGGATGGAATCGGCCCTGGAGAAGAAAAAGCAGGCCACCCGCCGTTCTTACGGAGCCGCCCTGGTGGCGATGGGGACTGCAAGCGACCAGATCGTCGCCCTCGACGGAGACGTGAAGAACTCCACCTTCGCCCTGCCGTTCGCCGAGAAATTCCCGGACCGCTTCTTCGAGTGTCGCATCGCCGAGCAGAACATGATCTCGGTGGCAGCGGGGCTCTCGGCGGCGGGCAAGGTCCCGTTCGTCTCGACGTTCGGGAAGTTCTTCACCCGCGCCTACGACCAGATCGAGATGGCCGTCATCTCCAACGCGAACATCAAGATGACCGGCTCGCACGCGGGGGTCTCGCTGGCGGCCGACGGTCCCAGCCAGATGGCGCTGTCGGACATGGCCTTCTTCCGTTCGTTCTGCCGCTCGAAGCGAGTCGACGGCGCCCCGGCGATGCGGGTATTCCAGCCGGCCGACGCGGTGGCCGCCTTCAAGCTCACCGAGTTGATGGCCAATGTCGACGGCATGTGCTACATGCGGACCCACCGCCCGGACGTCCCGTTCATCTACGACGAGGACGAAGAATTCACCGTCGGCGGGTTCAAACACCTCATCGACGGGGAGGACATCGCCATCGTCTCCAGCGGCTACATGGTGCACATCGCCAAGCAGGCCTGCGAGATGCTCGAATCCCGCGGCCTCTCAGCGAGCCTCATCGACGCCTACTCGATGCCCCTGGAAACCGACGAAATCCTCAAGGTCGGCGACGACTGCCGCGGGCAGATCCTCGTGGTCGAGGACAACTACGTCGGGGGCATCGCCGATGAAATCGCCGCCGCCGCCGCCTGCAGCGATCTGGGCGTGATGGTCGAATCGATGTTCGTCCGCAACGTCCCCAAGTCCGCCAAGACGCCCGAAGCGACGCTCAAGCTCGTCGGCCTCACCGCCGAGGACATCGTCGCCAAGGCACAGAGCATGTTCGATACCTCCGAGGGCTGAACCCCTCACCAGGAAACGCTTTTCCACGCGGCGGGTCGACCTCTCGACCCGCCGCGTTTCCATGCGCCCCCGGGCAGCGGCGACCCAGCCTCCATGACCGGGCCGACATTTGACCTGGGGCGGGAACTTTTTGCGGACTCATTCGTTTATTTCACTGGGAACCCAACCACACGAAGGAGCTGTATCCATGCGAAATATCCTGTTTTCGGTTCTGTTGGCCGCCTCGGCTGGACTGTTCGTCGGCTGCGCCCGCACCCAGGCCGCCCCCGACCCCAATACACCCGAGGACGCCTCGCCCCAGAGCGACGCCGCCAAGGCCGAGAAAATCGAACGACTCCACGAAATGGTCATCGCCCAGTATCGCGAGGGCAGCCTCAAACAGGCCCGCGCGACGCTGAAGCTGATCCTCGACCTTGACGAAACCGACGCCCGCGCGTGGTACAACCTCGCCTGCGTGGAAACCAAGCTTGGCCATCGGACCGAGGGACTGGACGCCCTCACGCAGGCCGTCGAACACGGCTACTCCAACGCCGACGGGATGGCCCGCGACGGCGATCTCGCCCCCCTGCGGAAGAACCACGAGAAGGCGTTTGGTGACCTGCTCACCCGCGCCCGCCAACTGCAGCAAAGCCGAGAACTCACCGAGGCCGACAAAGACACCTCCGACAAGGAGAAGTTCGCCGACGCCCGACGCATCGCGGCGATCAACCGCCGGCTGATTCCGCTGTTCAAGGAGGCTCAGTACGCCAAAGCCAAGGCGCTTCTGGGCGAGATTCTCCAGATCGATCCGAACAACACCATCGCCCACTACAACCTCGCCTGCGCTTACAGCCGCATGGAAAAACCCTCCAAAGCGCTGGATGCCCTGGGCCGATCGATCCAACTGGGCTACTCCGACTTCCGCCACATGCAGCGGGACCCGGACCTCGCCGCCATCCGCGGCACGGAGCAGTACCAGGAAATTCTCCAGCGCAAAGACGAGATCCAGCGCGCCCGGGCCGAGCGCATCGGCAAGCAGCTGCGCGAGCGGTTCGGCGACGAGTACCTCTACCGCATCTCCGATAAGAACAAGCTCGTGTTCGCCACCAACACCGACAAGCCCACGCTGCTGGACATGGAACGGTATCTCACAGCCGTGGCACGCGCCGAGTGGGCCATGCTCTTTACGCACCACTTCGAGCAGTATGTGACCATCGTGATTCCCAAATCCGGCACACTCAAGAGTCGGCGCGTCGGCGGGTTCTACTCCCACAGCCGGCGCCTTCTGGTGGCCAAGACCATCGGCATGGAGCTGACGCACGAGTTCACCCACGCCCTGCATGCCGCCGACCAGGACGGCCACGGGCAGCGACACCCCATCTGGATCACCGAAGGGTTCGCCACGCTGATGGAATCGTCCCGGCTGGAGGATGGACGGATCGTCCCGGAAGACAACGCCCGCCTGTTTCGCCTCAAGAAGCAGGTCAAACGCAAGAAGCACATCCCGTTCCCGGAGTTTTTCAAACTCTCGCACACGGAATTCATGAAACACCAGTACAAAAGCGCCGTCGCCTACGGCCAGACGCGGTACATCATGATGTACCTGCTGGAGAAGGGCCTCCTCAAACCCTGGTACGACGCCTACGTCGCCGGCTACGAGGACGACGAAACCGGGCAGACCGCGATGGAAAAGGTCTTCGGAAAAGACATCGACGCCATTGAGAAGGACTGGGCACGCTGGGTGCGCAAACGCAAGAACCCGCCGCTTCGGCTGCGGACCAAGCAGGGGTACATCGGCATCCAGACGCGCGGGCAGGTCGACGGGTTGCGCATCACCCGCGTCGTGCATGACAGCGGCGCCCACGACGCCGGCGTTCGGCCGGGCGAGATCCTCACCAAAGTCGACGGCCGACGGGTCAGCAACTCCCACGCGCTGCTGCGTATCGTCGCCGGTCACGACGTGGGCGACACGCTCAAGCTCACCCTGCGGAAGGACGATACGTATCGCGTCGTGCCCGTGACGCTCAAGGCCGTCCCGAAAAAGATCCCCCGGAGCGAGCAGAAACCCAAGCTCAAGAAGAAGATCGAGCAGAAGAAGGAAGAAAAGCAGAACCCCCCCGCCGAGAAACCCTCGGAAAAGCAGGAAACCAAAGGCGAGAAAAAGAAAGCGGCGTGACGGTGCTACACGGCCCTACTGCTTGAGGAAGTTTTCCAGCAGGCGGAATCCCGCATCGGTGAGGAAGCTTTCGGGGTGGAACTGCACGCCCTCGGTGGGGTGGGTCTTCGAGCGAATGCCCATCAGTTCGTCCTGATCGGTAGTGTAAGCCGTCTGCTCGAACTCGTCGTCCAGCCCGTCGGGGTCCACTACGAGGCTGTGATAGCGGGTGGCCACGAACGGGTTCTCCAGCCCCTCGTAGACGCCTTTTCCATCGTGGCGGATCTCGCTGGTCTTCCCGTGCATCAGTCGGCCGGCCCGAACGACCGTCCCGCCGAACACCTGCCCGATGCACTGATGCCCCAGGCAGACGCCCAGCAGCGGCACCTTTCCGTGGAAGTGGCGGACGTACTCGCAACTCAACCCCGCCTCGTTGGGCGTGCATGGCCCGGGCGAGATGATCACGTGCGTGGGCGCGTGGATCTGCTCGGCCTCGGCGGGCGGGAGCACGTCGTTGCGGACCACCTCGATGCGGTCGGCATGGCCAAGCTCGCCGATGCGCTGAACGAGGTTGTAGGTGAAGCTGTCGTAGTTGTCGACGATCAGGATCATCGCAGGCATCCTACCGAGGCGGAGATAGCCGATCAAGCTGCCGCAAGGTTTTCCGACGGGTCAGGGCAGCAGCGGAAAGCTGCGTACCAGCCAGCGCCCATCGTCGGTGACCTCCAGAACGATTTGGCCGGTCGGGCTCTCCAACCGATCGGTGTTCTGCCCGCGATAGAGGAAGAAGAGCTTCACCTCGAAGAGGTACCGCCCCGCCGCCAGCCGACGACCGGGATGGATCTCGTAGGCCAGATGGATCGGGTTGCCGTTCTGCGAGAGCACTCCGCGAATGAGCGATTCGGGGTGCTTCTTGACCAGGCGCGGATCGAGCATGTCCCGGGCGGCGTCGAAGTCGCCCTCCCGCCAGAGATGGCAGAACCGGTTGGCAGATGAGAGGGCCTCGGCGTATCGGCGGAGATTCGCCTGCTCGGCCGGGTCGTTGGGCTCTGCCGGCGGGGTGGGCTTCTCACAGCCGACCCCGGCAACCAGCACCGCCGTCGCGAAGATCCGGATGGCTCGTCCTGCCGCATTCATGGGAATCATGATAGCTGCCTCCACTGCCGCTGTCACGCGCCTGGCGTGGGCGAGGGGGCGTCACGGACGGATTGAGATGGCTGCCGATCGGTCATGGAGGTCGCCGGGAATCGAAGGGGCGGGGGATCCGTCCGCTGATCGAGCATCGGGCACGAGCCGTAGGGCCCGCAACTTGTTGCGGGCGAGATAACTGAACGGGGGAACAAGCAGGGCGAAACGAACCACAGACCGCCCTGCCACCAATTCATGTCGTACATCACGGTTTGCCCGCAACCAAAAGCGCTTTGACACCTTCGCGAGGCCCGGTAGGATGTGCAGTCCGAACCGCCCGAGTAGCTTCGATTGTGCGCCGCCGGGCCGATTCGATGAAAGGCGAACCCATGAATATCTCACTGAACTGGCTGACGGATTACGTCGACGTCACGATGCCCGCCGATGAGCTGGGCGAGCTGTTCACGCGCATCGGGCTCAACTGCGAGGGCATCGAAGAGAGCGACAACGACATCGTTTTCGATCTGGAAGTGACCTCCAATCGCCCCGATTGGCTGGGACACCTCGGCGTGGCCCGCGAGCTGGCGACCGCCCTGGGAAGCGAGTTCCGCAAACCCGAGATTCCGGACCTGCCGACCTCGGGCGACGTGAACGAGCTTACCTCCGTCACCGTCGAAGAGCCCTCCCTGTGCCCGCGCTACACCGCCCGCGTGCTGCGCAACGTGAAGGTCGGACCCAGC
This sequence comes from Phycisphaerae bacterium, assembly GCA_046541875.1. Taxonomy (GTDB): domain Bacteria; phylum Planctomycetota; class Phycisphaerae; order SM23-33; family SM23-33; genus CAZFPT01. The sequence goes on from JBKHCL010000087.1 coordinate 11,677, forward strand.
CCGAACTGGCTGGTGGACTCCCTCGAAGCCGTCGGGCTGCGCAGCGTGAACAATATCGTCGACGTCACCAACTTCGTGCTGCTGGAATACTCCCAGCCGCTGCACAGTTTCGACTACGACAAGCTCGCCGACCACCGCATCGTCGTCCGTCGCGCAGCCGAGGGCGAGACGATGGTGAGCATCGACCAGACCACCTGCAAACTGGATGAGTCCATGCTGGTGATCGCCGACGCCGAGAAGCCCGTCGCCATCGCCGGGGTCATGGGCGGGCTGAACACCGAGGTCGGCGAGGGCACGACGAACATCCTGCTGGAAAGCGCCCGGTTCGACCCGCTCACCACGCGCTACACCTCGCGGAAGCTGGGCATTCTCTCCGAGAGCAACTACCGCTTCGAGCGCGGCGTGGACCCCGTCGCCGTCGACGAAGCCAGCCTGCGGGCCTGCCAGCTGATCCTGGACATCGCCGGCGGCGAACTGGCCGAGGGCATTGTGGACGTATGGGAGACGCCCTACGAAGCCCCCATCGTCACGCTGCGAACCGACCGGTGCGATAAGCTTCTGGGCATCGTCACGCCGGCGGAGTTGCAGGTGGAAATTCTCGACGGGCTGGGGTTGGCGCCCGAGCTGCTGGACGGCCGCATCACCTGCCGCATCCCGCCCCACCGGGCGGACCTGCGGCGCGAGGCCGACCTCATCGAGGAAGTCGCCCGGCTGGTCGGCTACGACCAGATCCCCGTCGGCGGCAAGGTGACCCATCACGTGGTCGCCGAAGGAAGGGCCCATCGCATCCGGCGGTGCGTGGGCGAGGTCATGCAGGCGGCGGGGTTCGACGAGGCACTGACGCTGGCGTTCGTGCAGGATGACGAGGCGAAGCTCTTCGGCCACGATCCGCTCGTGCGCGTGGACCCCAACGTCCGCCGCACGCACAACGCGCTTCGCCCGACGCTGGCGTGCAACCTGCTGCGGGCATGCAAGGTCAACCAGGACGCCTCGGCTGCGTCGGTGGACCTGTGGGAAATGGCGGCAGTCTTCCCCGCCGGTGAAGGCGACAGGCTTGCCGATGAGCACCACGAACTGACGATGGTCACCCACGGCGACGTCCGCGATCTGCGCGGCGTTGCCGAGGCGATGGTCGATACCCTGGCTCCGGATGCGACGTTGACTGTCTCACCGGGCAAGGTGGCCGGGCTGGCGAGCGAAGCGGCGGCCACGCTTTCGCTGGACGGAAAGGCGCTGGGAGCGATCGGGCGGATCTCGCCCGACGTACAAAGCCATTACGGCCTGGAGAAGCCCGTCACCGTCGGGTGGCTGAAACTGGAAACCCTCGCCGACACCGCCGACCTGACGCGAACCTATCAGCCGGTGGCGAAGTTCCCGCCTGTGCAACGAGACCTCTCGCTGGTGGTGGACGAGCAGCTTACCTGGAGCGAGATGGCCGCCGCGATCGACGCCGTCGATCAGCCGATGCGAGAGACGTTCGAATACGTCACCACGTATCGCGGAAAACCCGTACCCAAGGGCAAAAAGTCGGTGACGATCACGCTGACCTACCGCTCCCCGGAAGGAACGCTCCGCAGCGAAGACGTCGACGGACAGGTCGAGGAGGTCCTCCAGGCCGCCCGGGAGAAGTTCTCGGCGGAACTTCGGGCCTGATGGCGGGCAGCGACGCGAGGCCGCACTTTTTTTCCAACACGGGCAAGGTTCCGCCCAGACTGATCTTGCCCGGAATCGAGCCGCAACGTCTCAAGAGACCCCCTTGGCAGACCGATGAAGCAGGTGTAGAATAGGACACCATAGAAGCCTCTGCAGTGTTCGTTAAGACGGCTACGATGCAAAAGAACCGATAAGACCCGACTAGGGAAGGAAGTTGACGAGCCAAGGCCTGTCACGCCCTGCCCACTTTGAAAGTTTGGGTTCTTACATCCACCGTCCCGGCACAGCGTGGAGGCTTTCTTTTTGCGCCGACTGCCCGAGGCAGCCCTGTTCCT
>JBKHCL010000197.1:0-3057 GCA_046541875.1 Phycisphaerae bacterium
TTTCGTGGCATGGGCTTCCAGCCCATGTTCTACACGGCCTGGAAGGCCGTGCTACGGCGTGCGTTCTATCCCCCACCTTACGGTGGGGGCTCCCTCGGAGGGTTTTTCGTGGCATGGGCTTCCAGCCCATGTTCTACACGGCCTGGAAGGCCGTGCTACAGGGTGCATTCTATCCCCTACCTTACGGTGGGGGCTTCTTCAGAAGGTCTTCCGCGACATGGGCATTTCACCCATGCATGCATGCGACGCGCGCTCACTCGGCCGAGAGGCTCACGCCTTCGACCACGGCGTAGGGCATGCGGACGTCGCGTTCGGTGTCGCTGCTGAGTCGAATGCTCCCCAACAGGTCGTACACGTTTCCGGCGATCATCGTGTTCTTCAGCCGTCCCACGATCCGGCCGTTCCGGATGCGGAACCCTCGGCCGACGTTGCACGAGAAATCGCCGTTCATCAGGTTGCCCTGCCCGAAACCCATGAGGTAGCTGACGTAGATCCCGTCGTCGATGTCGGCGAGCAGTTCCTCGCTGGGCGTCCGGCCGGGCGTCACGGTCAGGCTGTAAGGGCGACAGTCATCATGGCCGGTGGGTTGGGCACCGGCCAAACCGGCGGTGTCCAGGTCGTAGAGGAAGTTCTTGAGCCGGCCGTCTTCGATGATGGGCATTCTTCGGGTGGGCACGCCCTCGTCGCTGATCGGACAGCTGCCGTTGGCGAACGGCGTGTGCGGATCGTCAATCAGCGAGAATCCCTCCGCGGCGATTCGCTCGCCCAGCCTGCCGGCCAGTGGCGAACTGCCTCGCGCGACGCTTCTGCCATTGACGCCCATCGTCACCGCCGTCAGGAGCGTCCTGAGCATGCCCGGAGTAAGGAAGGCCGTCACCTTGCCGCGCAGCGACTCGGCGGTGGTCTCGGCGCGTCGCAAATCGCGGATGGTCCGTTCGATGAGGTAGTCGGGGCCGAACATCCCGGCGGGGTCTCGCCAGGATCGCCCCGCGCCGGCCATGAAGATATCGCCGTCGTCTCCGGTTTTCTGCACGCTGCCCGAGAGGCTCCAGTGCGTCTGGCGGTATGACTCGCACACCCCGCCGCTGGTGACCACGAGCGTCTCGCTTTCGCGTCGCCGGCCGCCGGCCATGATGAACAGGTCCTCGTCGACGTCCCTGATCGCCTCGGCGTAGCGTCGGCCGACCTCGATGAGATCCTCCCGTCCAATCGCCAGCGTCGCGGCAGAATGCATGGGCACTTCCTCGATGGCCGCCGGAGCGGGAAACGTCTCGAAGTGCGCCTCGGAGCCTTCCCTGGCCAGTGTGGTGGCGCGTTCGGCGAGTTCGGGCAGGGACGCGAGGTCGTTCCCGCCGGCCCAGCCGCTCTTCCCCTCGGCGATGACCGTCACGCCGAGGTCGACGCTCTGGGCGTTGGAGATGGCTTTGAGTCGGCCGGCCTCGAAATCGCAGCCGATGGTTTCGCTCTGGTCGGCCACCACGCGGGCTGCCGACGCCCCGCCGGCCAGCGCCGTTTCGATGGCACATCGGGCGGCGTCGGTGGTTGGTTCGATGATGGAATTCTGCATGGGGCCTCTTTCGCTATTGTCCGCCGACCACGACGTTTCGGATCCGCAGGTGTGGCGATCCGAACGTCACCGGAAGCGGCGATTGGCCGCCCTTTCCGCATCCGCCGGCGGCATTGATGATCCGCCCGTCGTCGCCAAAGCCGTCGATGTTGTCCAGCGTCTGGAAGACGTTTCCGGTGAGCACCACGTCGCGGAGCAGCTCGCCGAGCTGACCGTTCTCCACGCGATACGCGAAGCCCGCCGAGAAGGTAAACTGCTCCATCATGGTCTGCCCGCCGTACATGTGGCAGGCGTAGATCCCGTCGTCCACGCCGGCCAGCAGATCATCCACCGGCGTGTCGCCGGACTCGATACAGGTGTTGGTCATCCGCACGATGGGGGCGTGGTTCTTGTCGATCGCCCGGGCGTTCCCGGTGGGCGTCGCGTTCATTTTCGCGGCCGTCTGGCGGGAGTGCAGGTGGCCGGTCAGCACGCCGTCGCGAATGAGATACGTCTTGCCGGTGGGCGTACCCTCGTCGTCGTACCGCCGCGTGGCGATGGTCCCCTCGCGCGAGCCGTCGTCGACGATATTGAGCTCTTTGACGCCGACGCGTCGTCCCAGATGCATCAGCTCGCGCATCTTGGGGTTTTCGTAGAGGAAGTCGGCCTCGGAGAGATGGCCGAACGCCTCGTGGCAGAACACCCCGGCCAGGCGCGGGTCCAGCACGACGGTGGTGGGCCCGCCGACCGGTTGGGGCGCGTCGAGCAGTTTCACAGCCCGGGCGGCGACGTCGTCGACCGTTTCCTCCAGCCCGCAGGCGACGTCGTAATCGGTCGCGGAAGCGGCCGAGTCGTGCGCCTGCTGGATCTGCCGGCCGTCGGAGGCGACGGCCGCGAATGCCACCAGCACCACCGGACGGTCCTCGCGGAAGTAGGCCCCCTCGGTGGAGGCGAAATAGACCGTGCGGAACCGCTCGGCGTACTGGACCATCGAGGTCTGGATGGCCTCGTGAGTATCCATGATCCGATCGCTGTAGCCGCGAATCAGGCGGATTTTGTCGTCGAGCGGTACGCCGCGGAAGTCGCGCTGGAAAGCGGCGCGGTGTTCGGCGTCGGTGGGCGGGTCGGTGGGCGCCAGCTCGGTGGTGTCCTGCCCCACCAGCCTGGCCGATTCACATGCCTGTCGGACCTGGGCGTCCAGCACGTCGAGAGAGTCGAACGTGGCCGACCCCCACCCGCCCTTGGTGCAGGCACGGACGATACCCCCGCGTGTCTTGCGAGAGGCGGCGACGTCCATTTCCCCGCCGCGAAAGGCGATCTGCGTCCCGTCCGATTCCTCGAAGCGAATCTCGCAGTAGTCGGCGTCGGCCGACGCGAGTGCTCGGTCAAGTCGATCCTTCATGGGTCACTCCCTGTCTGGATGATGCAGGATATCGACAGGGAGTTGCTGAGGCAACCGTTGAGACGACCTTCACTTTTCCGAATCGCCCTCGCCCTCGCCCTCGCCCTCG
>JBKHCL010000088.1:0-13651 GCA_046541875.1 Phycisphaerae bacterium
CCCACATCCGCCGTAGGGCCCGCAACTTGCTTGCGGGCGGAATTACCCCGACCGCGCGCCGACGGCGTGAGCCCGGCCATGAGAAACCGCTCAGCCACGTCAGCCGACGACGCATATTCACGAAGGCTGCTGTCGTCGCGTCTCAAACAACGCCTCAACAGCAGTGCGTCGTGGGCTGGCGCTTTCGATGATCGGCGGAACACCCAGCCGTGGTCTGTGATTCATCGTTCCAACGCCCGACGGGTTCAATCCCGCGCAGGATCGCCTCGATGATGTCCGGCGCGAGGCTGGTCAGGCGGAGCATGCGCCCGACGTAGGTGCGGTCGCAGCCCATCTTCGCCTGGCGGCTACGATGCGACCAGCCAACGTTCTTGGTCAGGTCTTCCAGGCTGGCGCAGTCGTCTGATTCCAACTGGGCCTGCCGGCGGTGTCCCTTGGCGATAGCCTCGATCAGCGTCCGGTTGGCACCGTTGGCGTCCTCGACGTGCTGGGGGGCTGAGACGGGAACCGCGTCGGCCACCTTTAGTAAGAACGCTGACGGGTCATTCAAACACAAACCAGCGGAAGCCGGCGCCGTGGCGCGAGTTTTGGCTCTTTGAAACAAGATACAGATCGCGCACGCCGCGGGTCTTCGTGATGTTCGCCTCGGTCGTGTATGACGTGCCGTATTTGATTTTGCGGTCGGGCATGTCGACCGTGCCGATCAGGCGTCCGTCGGGCGCGTCGAGACGCAGTTCGATCTTCGCATCGGGGCGCTGGCCACCGCGAAGCTTCAGGCGAACGGTCGATACGCCGTTGCCGAAATCGACCTTGCGAAAACCGAGATACTCGCCGTTGCCGAAGTTGACGGTATGATGTCGGTAGTGGAAGTTGTCGTAATAGACCTTGTCCGAACTGATCGCGTGGTCGTGGTCCTGCACCATGATGCGGTCGGTCGCCGGTCGCGGCGTGATGCGATCCACGGCCTCCACACGCGTCGGATACAAAAACCGCTGTGGAATATTGTCGGGGTCGGTGTTCAGCGAATCCCACCGCAGCGAGACGGAAAGCTTTTTATCCTTCAGGCGTTTGGCGTCGGTGGTGAAGAAATCGATCTGGATCGGCATCCGCTGACCGGTCGTGAGAGCAACCGGCTCGGACTTGCCGCTCTGCGTGTAGCGGATGTTTTCGTTCCAGCGATCCAGCACCGGCTCGCCGTCAAGCCACAAGCGAACGCCACCGCCGCCGACGGCGATCCTGTAGGTCTCGGACAACATCGCTTCGATCTCGCCGGTCAGCCGCACGGCTACGCCGTTGCTGACGTCCACGCCATCCGGCACTTTGAGGTCCGACGGATAGGCGGCGTCCAGCGTGGCGTCGGGCGCTCCCTTGATTTCGGTGCCACTGTAGAACTCCGCCCGCAGGCCGGCGCCGGTGGCTTCGGTCTGCTCGGGCGCCCGGGCTATGCGGACGTTCTGTTTAAGTCGCTGCCATTTGTCCACATCATACCCATGCACGCGATACACCACGATGCTGTTGCAGCCGGGCGAGAGGTAGTAGACCTTGCCGTTGTGCTCGGTGACGGTTCCGCCCTCGAGGCAGTCGTGGTTGACGATGCCGTGCACCATGTTCTCGTCCCACTGCCAAGCGTAGACCCAACCCGGCAGGCCGTCGTCCACTCGGCCCGGAAAGAACGAACCGGCATACAGGCCGTCTGTAGTCCACGCCATGCCGGGATTGACAACGCGATCGCACACGACAATCGTGCCGCGCACTTCGCCGGCGATCTCGGTGGTGTCGTGGATATCGCCGGGATAGGTAGGACTCCAGGCGCGGCGGACCGCACAGGGGGAGCCATCGGCCTTGCGACCCACCGACCATCGCAGCGTACCATCGGCAGACCATTTGGATAACCGCGCGTAGCGTCCGCCCTGATTGTTGGGAAAACTGCTGAGGCCGTTCTTGCCCCAGTTGTAGAAGGCATAGAGGGCGCCATCGGCATCTGCGAAGGTGTGGCGTACCTTGGCCCGGCCACCGTATCGGTCGGTCTTGGGATTGTCGTCCAGCGGTGCCACGTCCATCGCCGCCGCCGTCTTCGGCAATTCATACTGCGGTACGCCGTCGATCCAGTCCGTGGGCGCCAGCCGGGCGATGCTCGTATAAAAGCGCGGCGCCTCGCCATCTGGATCGTAATCCGGGTTGAAGTCGCCGCTGCCGAAAATCACGGAGAAATCATCCGCGATATACGGCCCCATACCCGGACCGTGATAGATGTTGCCAAGCTTGCCGAGGACGATTTCTTCCGCTTGGGGCATGTGGTCGCCGTTGCGGTCCGTCCAGAGGTAGGTGTTCTTGTCGCGGGTCTTGCTGCCGAGGTTCTCGAGAATCCACTTTTTGACGTCCTCAGCTTCCATCAACTTCGCGATAGTCTTGGCCTGCGGGAAATGTCCCTTACGATTACCGACGACTACCGGCTCGAGCCGGCCGTTCTTGTGGTGAAAGACCATCGGCGGGAAGCTTTCGCCGACGAGGTAGCGCTCGCCGTCGTGATAGCGGACGTGAAAATTATCGCGGTTGTTCGGGCCTCGGGCCAGACCGCCGGCGTCGCCCCCGAGGCGATGCGTTTCCTTCACCCGCCACGTGCCGGCCTCGTAGTCGACTTCAGCCAGCACTATCCTATGCGAGTTCCCCGGTTTATACCAGACCTGCGTCGGATCTTCGGGATCGATCCAACGAGGTGAGAAGAACGTCAGGCCGCCGTACCATTCGTCCAGCACCGTGCCGTCGACCGCGAAACGGGCCACGCGGCGCGGGGCGTGTTCCGGCTCGGCGATGAAGAAGCCGCCGGAGCCGTCAGCGGTGATATCCGCGTACTTGTAGAAATCGGAGGCGTCATACGGGCCTTCGCGTCGGCCGCCCTCACGACCGTATGATCGCAGGAACTTGCCTGTCTGTGAATAGCGTTTCACCCGCCAATCGTCTGGCCCTTCGGCGACGAACAGATCGCCGCTCTTCGGATCAATCGCCAGCCGCCAAGGGTTGGTCAGGCCGGTGACGATTGTTTTCTTCTTCCCTTGCGGGGAGACCGCCAGCACTTTTTGCCCGGAAATGACGCGAACGGTTCCGTCGGAAGCCACGCCAACGGCCCGTGGCGAAGAAACGGTGACCTCCGCGGCGGTTGTTCCGTCGTCTTTGAGCCATCGCACGCGATTCTTTCGAAAATAGCTGACAACGCGGGTTGAGCCGCGCACGGCCAGGTCCATCGAGGCCAGCGGCGCGTGGTCGGTATACTTCAGCCCGCGGCGATCCCGGCTGCTCCACTCGGGGTTCACCTCGTCTTTGGGCAGCACGTCCCATCGACCTGCTGCCTTACCGGTTTTCGCGTCGAAGAGAGTAATGAAGCCGTTTTGCTGGAGCACGTAAACCCTCTTGCCGTCCGCAGCCAGAGACAGGCCGCCTCGCCACGGATCCACGCTGTCCCGTGCCCAAAACCGCTTCTCGCCGTCCATCGACTGCTTCATCAGCATGAAATTGCCTTCGGCATTGCGGCTCGAGATGTACATCCCCGAATCGTCGACGGCCACGCTCGTGCCGCTGGCGAAATCGCCGATCCAGCGGTGATAAGGCTTCGACTCAGGACTCACCCCGACCTGCATCACGAATTCGCGCTTGAACTGCGGTTTGCAGAGAATCCTGACGATATATTCTCCCGCCTGCTGCGGCTCGCCCAGGCGATTGAGGCCATCCCAATGCAGCACGTGCCTTCCCGCTTTCTGCGGCTCAGCCCGCAAAAGCGTGCGAACGAGCAGACCATGCTGGTTGTAAACCGCTGCCGAGACCTGCCCCGCCTCCTCCAGCACATAGTTGATCGTATACTCGCCGCCAACGGCTCCGAGGCCGGCAACGTCGTCTCCGACAGCCACCGGGGCCGACACAGCAACGACAGCGAAAAGCAAAATGGTGCAGGTGAAATGGCGCGACCTATCGACAAACTTGCGGGCAATGTGAGGTAGATTTTGATTGAGCATTATGCTTCCTTTCCTCCTGCTAACGTAAGCGTGAGACGCAACGGCAATCGGTACCTGCATACAGTCATCGTGGCTGGCGATTGCCTCACGCTACCGATTTTGTCGCGAAATGCAAGCCAAAAGGACTGAGGTTGACACGAGTGCGGCCTATCATCCGAACCTGCCGACCGATCAGAAAGCGACAAATCCCAAGGGGTTTGGGGGACTGGTTCCCCAACATCACCCACACGAAACAGCGAAGAGCCCCTTTGCATCTCCCTCTGCTCACCCCACCGCACCGGTAGGTTCTTCCGCAGCTTCTTCAGGCTGAGGCCCCGTCTTCGCCTGTCGGCTTGGTCGCGGCAAGCCATGGGGTTCGTCCGTTTTCGCTACGCTTCGTCGTGACAAGTCGGCCGACTCCTGGCTGCGGACGGCTGTGAAGTCCACCGCGTGGCGTCGAAGTTCACCTCGCAGCATTCTTCCGCCTGGAAGATGCGATCCAGAGTCACCTGCGCCGGATCGAGCGCGCGTTCAGGCTGTGTGGCGTTTCGGAGTTTGCATGAACTTCCCTGTCGCGGTGGCTCGGCGCTCGCCCTCCTGCACCAACGTCGCCTCGACGAGGAACAGCGGCGACGATTCGCGCGTCACCCGGGCGGTCACCTCCAAGGGTGATTCCAGCACGATGGGGTGCCGGAAGCGAACCGTCAGCTCTGCCGTCACCGCGCGAATCCCGCGCGCGAAGAGGCAATTGGTCATCGCGCCGTCGGCGATGGCTGAGATCACCCCGCCATGCAGCATGCCATTGTAGCCCTCGAAGCGGCGGGGGCAGCGGAAAGTCGCCGAGACACTGCCGTCGGGGGCAACCGTGAACTCCAGCCCCAGCGACGCCGGCCCGCACCTCCCGCAGACCACGCAGCGGGGGTGCTGGGCCTGGCGCGTTCTCCGCAGCGTTTCGGTGCTGGGGTCAGTGATCGCAGACATTCTCGCCCGTGGTGAGGGTTCCATTAAGGTAGGCCTCGGCCACGGTGCGGGGGGCATCCGGCGAAGCGCCGACGACCACGTCGATTCCGTTCTCGGCGAAGAGGCCCTGGGCCCGCTGGCCCATGCCGCCGGCGATGATGACGTTCGCGCCCTGCTCGTGGAGCCAACGGGGCAGCACCCCGGGCTCGTGGGGCGGCGGATCGAGATAGACCGGTTCTTGCATCGATCCGCTTGCGCGATCGGCCTCGATGAGGGCGAATTGCTCGCAATGGCCGAAGTGCATGCACAGTCGGCCATCGGCTACGGGAATAGCGATTTTCATGGTTGATGTCTCCTTGCGGTTACGGATCGGGTACAGCGATTCGTCTTCCTTGGTATGGTTCAGGATCGGCTCGACCGCGGCGGAGAAAGCCCGGGCGGCTGGGCTGTCTGGCTCGTCGGTGGCGAAGGGTGTTCCGCCGTCGCCGCAGAGGGTGATTCGCGGATCCAGCGGAATGCGCCCGAGGAAGGGAACCCCCGCCTGGTCGGCGAGTGCCCGGCCGCCCCCGCAGCCGAACAGATCGATCGACTCGTTGCAGTGCGGGCAGACCAGCCCGCTCATGTTCTCGATAATGCCTGCCACCGGGATGTTCAACTGCCCACAGAAGCTCACGCTGCGGCGGACGTCCTCGATGGCGACCTGCTGGGGGGTGGTGACCACGATGGCCTGGGCGCCCCGGCCGACCAGTTGGGCGACCGAGAGCGGCTCGTCGCCGGTGCCCGGGGGTGAGTCGATCACGAGGCAGTCCAGTTGTCCCCACGCGACATCCTTGAGGAATTGGCGGATGACGCTGTATTTCATCGGCCCGCGCCAGATGACCGCGTCGGTGTGGGAGGCGAGCATCATGCCCACCGAGACGACCGAGAGGTTCTCCGAGAGACGGACCGGCTCGATGCCGCCGTCGGGCGAGGCGGTGATGCGATGGCCGGCCAGGCCGATCATGCGTGGAATGCTGGGCCCGTGGAGGTCGACATCCAGCAGGCCGACCTTCTTGCCGGCGGCGGCCAGGGAGGCAGCGAGATTGGCAGCGACGGTGCTCTTGCCGACTCCGCCTTTGCCGCTGAGGACGAGGAATTTCTCGGCGATGCGTTCCATGCGGGTGGCGAGTTCGAGTTCGTCCATCTGTCGTTGCGACTCATCGGGGTGACAAGCTTGGGGTGCGGGCTCACTCATGGAGTGCGGTGGTCCTTTCGATTGCGGTGCATCGGCCGGCGTCGCCGGAGGGGGAGGGGGTTACCAGTGGCCTTCCACGTCGGCGCCGGCGGCGGGGGCGAGTTGGCCTGCTTTGAACTGCTCGATGGCTTGGGCGACGGTTTCGGCGGTGGTGGTGTAGACGTCGATCCCGCCGGCCTGCAGCGTGGCGAACGCCTTGGGCCCGACGTGGCCGGTAATCAGCGCCTTGACACCCAAGGCGACAACGGCCCGTCCCGCCTGGATGCCGGCACCCTGGGCGGCTTGGAGATTCTGCGTGTTGCTCACGGTCGAAACGTCGCCGCTTTCGGTGTCCACGACGACGAAATGGGCGGCCCGTCCGAAACGGGTGTCCACCGGTGACTCCAGCGACGGGTTCTGTGCGGTAATGGCGATTTTCATGGCCTGCTCCTTTCTCTTCCGGAAAGAAGCAAGATCCATGCCAACCCCGCGGACCGGGAATATGCGTGTTCTGTAAGAAGCTATGAAGAAGTATCTTACAAATTCATGGGCGATTGGTCCAGTCGCGTTCTGCCGGTCGATAGGCTGCCCGAGTCGTGCAGGATGCACTATTGCCGTCGCACGCCCCGGCCGTCGGCGTCGGGAGTGTCGATTCCGAGGGTCTTGACCTTCCGGTAGAGCGTGCTGACGTTGATGCCCAACTCGCGGGCAGCCCGTTTGCGGTTTCCGCGGTGGCGCTGCAGCGCTTCGGCGATGAAGAGTTTCTCGACGGCCCGCAGGCTCATCGGCTGATGGCTTGTACCGCCCTGCGAGGCGGACGGGCGCAGCTCGGCTGGGAGGTGGGAGAGTTCGATCAGCCCGCCGCGGCAGAGCACGAACGCCTGCTCGATGATGTTCTCCAGTTCGCGGACGTTTCCCGGATAGTCGTGCTCCATCAGGCGGGCGAGCACCTCGTCGGACACCCCGGCGATCTGCTTGCCCTGCAGGCGGTTGAAGCGTGCGACGAGGTGGTCCACCAGCAGGGGGATGTCCTCGCGTCGCTGGCTGAGCCCGGGCAGCGAGAGGTGCACCACCCGTATGCGGTAATAGAGGTCCTCGCGGAAGGTCCCCGCGCGGGTCAGTTCGGTCAGATCGCGGTTGGTTGCGGCGATCACCCGCACGTCCACCGGCACCGGCTGAACGCTGCCGAGCGGCTCGACCGTGCGTTCCTGGAGCACGCGCAGCAGGCGCACCTGCATGGCCGGCGAAATGTCACCGATCTCATCGAGGAAGATGGTTCCGCCCTCGGCGAGCGGGAAGCGTCCGGGCTTGTCGCTGCGGGCGTCGGTAAACGCCCCGGCCCGGTGGCCGAACAACTCGCTCTCCAGCAGCGTGTCGGGCAGGGCAGCGCAGTTGACGGCTACGAACGGCCCGTCGCGACGCGGGGAGAGATTGTGAATCGCACGGGCGAAGAGTTCCTTGCCCGTTCCGCTGGGCCCCTCGATCAGCACGGTGCTGCTGCTTTCGGCGATCTGCGGGAGAATCTCGAACAGGCGCGTCATGGCGGGGCTGCGCCCGACGATGTCCTCGAAGCTGTACCGGGCGTGGAGTTCCTTCTGGAGCTGTTCCACCTGGCGGAGGTCCTGAAACGTCTCCACGCCGCCGACGACCTGCCCGTCGTCGTTCTGCAGCAGGGCGGTGGCAATGCGAATCGGAATCTGCCCGCCGCCCTGGCTGACGATGTGGGCGGTGGCGTTCACCACCGGCTCGCCGCTGTCCATCGTTCGGCGAAGGGCGCAGTCGGTCTCGCAGATGTTCGCGCGAAACACGTCGCAGCAGCGATGCCCGATCGCTTCGTCCCGCGGGACGCCCGTGATTCGCTCCGCGGCCCGGTTGAAGGCAGTGATCCGCCAGTCGCGATCGACCGTGAACACCCCCTCGTTGATCGAGTCCAGAATGATTGCTTCCCGGTCACTCGCCTTACCTGCGCTCAGCATATCTCGCCTCCAGCCGATACATTTGAACAAGTCATAATCGTGCATGATACGACCAAACGCCACTGTGAGTCTATACATTTGCACGAATAGGGCGGTGCCGCAATCCGGGCATGGAGTCCATAAAAACTTCATAAATAACATCTTAGCACTAAAAGACACCTTGGCACGGGAGTTGAAAAGGATCGGGAGGAATGAATGTCGCGATTCCTCATTGGCAAGGCCGCGTAAGCCCCGTTTTCGACGTGGCGGTCCACGTTCTGATCGTCGAAATCCACGAAGGCGCAGAACGCAGCCGACAGATGCTTTCGATGGACAAAGCCGACCCGCGGGCCCGCGCCGGCGCCCTGCACGGAAAGGGCGTGGATCTGCTGGTCTGTGCAGCCATTACTCGACCGATGCGGCTGGCGGTGTTGGCAGAGGGGATCGAGCTGATTGACGAGGTCTGCGGCGAGGTCGATGAGATCATCTCGGCCGTCGCGGCAGGGCGGTTTCAGCGCGACACTTTCCGCATGCCCGGCTGCTGCAGGCGCCGCCGACGGATGCTCCGCGATTCCGACCCCCGGAAGTCGGACGTCTGACGCTCCTGATCCCGCTCGGCGGGGGCGGTATCCCCATCCGCCGGCGTCCGGGTTGCTCACACGTGATCCCGCGGGATCTCCAGGTTCCAGTTTTCTGAGAACACCCGTCGCCGGCCTTCGTAGGCGTCGAGGGTGGCATGGATATAGAAATTCTCCTTGTCGCAGGAGAGGAAGGTTCGCGTTTCGGCGCGGGCGTCCCAGTCGTCGCGATGAAAGCTTCGGACCGATTCCACTTCGCCGACGGCCGAGGTGACGTCATCTCCGCAGGACGAGTACCGCTCGAAGGTGCGTCGTTCCACCTCCGTGCCGATATCATCCAGCCGTTGGACGCCGTTATCGTCCGTCACTTCCAGGGCGGCTTCGTCGGTGGCAAGATTCCGGCGGACTTCCCAGGTATGCTCGCCGGGGTCGATCGTGGTCGCGGTGGCAGGCTGACCGGTTTCGGGCGGAGCGAAGGAGATCTGTTCGTCGATCGGCTGGGGCTGGCGTACCGGCAGCGTCAGTTGGCTGCCCTCGGTATGAATGGTCAGATGTGCCGGTTGAGGCGACGGCCAAGCCAGGGGCCAATAGGACGTCGAGACCGACACGCGGATTTTGTGTCCGGCGGGGAATCGCTGAGCGATGTCGTTCATGCCCACGCGCACCGTATAGCGTTTGCCTGGTTCGAGGGGTTCGGGCTGTTCGTGACTGTCGCGATGGGTGAGGTTCAGCAGGCCGTACGTCACGCGGGTGGCCTGGCCGCCGGGCCGGACGTCTGAAAGACGAACCGCCGCCATCGCCTGGGGCTGATCGCAGGAGATCTGCAGGTCAACGCAGGGTGCCCCGAGGATCTCGATGTCCTCGTTCAGCTCGGCTGTCTCGAATACAATCGCGCCGCCGTCTTCCTCGCGTTGATCGTGGGGCAGGTCGGGCGCGCCGGAGTAGCTGCACCACTTGCCTGCATAGAGACCAACGCTCAGGGGCGAGAGCGTTCTGACGTCGGCCGGCGGGAGTGTCTGTCCCGGCGCGCCGATGAAGCCCTCGTCCAGCGGTCGGGTGATCTCTTCGACATTCGCCGACGGCCAGGCGTCCACACCGACCCACCGTCCGGGGCGCTGCTGATAGGCGGTCGATGGTGGAGCGGTGTCCTGCATGTATGCGCGGATCATCGGCTCGTCCATGATGCCGGTATCCTTGCCCTTGAGCCAGTGGTCCCACCAGCGCAGGGACTCCTGCAGGAAGCCGATCGCCGGTCCGGGTATGCCCATGTGCGGGTATCGGTGGCTCCATGGTCCGACCAGCCCCTGCCTGGGTCCGTCGAGGTTTTCCATCAATCGGAACACGGCGTTGGAGTATCCATCCGCCCAGCCGCTGACGGCCAGGACGGGCGTTTTCACGTCCGAGAAATCTTCACAGACCGAGCCGTGCTTCCAGAACTCGTCGCGTCGCTGGTGGCGAAGCCAGTTGTCGATCCACAGGCCGCTCTCTTCGAGGCGCTTCTGCCACATCTCTCGCCAGCGGTCTTCGCCGACGATGGCCGGGTCCGGCGGGCAGGAGTTGTAGGCGAACATCACCGAGGCCCACGAGAGGTTGTCGCCCAGCAGACAGCCGCCCATGTAGTGGATGTCGTCGGCGTAGCGGTCGTCGGTGGAGCAGACGGTGACGATCGCCTTGAGCGGCTCGGGTTGGCGTGCAGCCACCTGCAGGCCGTTGAACCCGCCCCAGGAGATGCCCCGCATTCCGACGTTCCCGTCGCACCAGGGTTGGTCGGCCAGCCACCGGATCGCATCAATGGCGTCGTCCTGTTCGAGCTTGAGGTACTCGTCGGTGAGCACGCCCTCGCTGTCGCCGCTGCCGCGGATGTCCAGCCTTACGCAGGCGTAGCCGTGTCCGGCGAGGTAGCCGTGATCGGCGTTGTCGCGTTGGCGCGTCCCGTCTCGTTTGCGGTAGGGGATGTACTCGAGAATCGCCGGGACCGGGTGGTCCTCGGCGTCGTCGGGCATCCAGACGCGCGCGGCGAGCTTCACGCCGTCGGACATCGGGATCCAGAGATTTTCAATTGTGCGCACGTTTCGCGGCAAATCGCTGCGGTGATTCATGTCTGCTGTTGGGCTCCTTGCGTCAGTTCGGATCCTTCATACTGACCGCTGTCGATTTCCTCGGGGGTCAACACGGCGAAATCGAGTTCGCCGATGACTTCCTGGAATCGCTGCAGCATGTCGTGTTCGTCCCGGCCGCCGAGGTAGATCGCGGCCAGCTTGTAGCTGTAGCTCTCCTGGTATTGCAGGTCGTGCAGCCACGTGTCCGGTTCGACCAGCACGTCCACGATGGTGCGTGGGACGATCTCGCGGACCTTCTGGACCTGGGTGGCTGTGGGCGTGCGGACGATCTTTCCGTCGGTGAATTTCCGCACGAAGAACTTGCCCGCGACGGGGTATTTTCCGGCGCCCTTGCGCCAGTCGGGCTCTTCGCCCAGCGCCGAGGCGATGACCACCTCGTGGTTCGATTGCCCGTCGACCTTGTCGAACAGGTCGCTGTGTGAAACGGAGATTCGTCCGTTCACCTCCAGCAGGCGGATTTCCCCGGTCTCCGGTTCGTGGAAGTATTCGATGTTCCAGCCGCCCACGTCGAACCCGACGTGCTCCATGAATGTGCGGCTGGCGTCGCTCATGCGATCGTGAACATCTTCGGGCAGGTTGGAGGGGTACTGGTATCGTGAGAACGTCGAGAGATTGGGGAACCGGTGTGAGTCCACGATCCCGTGCCTGCGCACGTCGCCGTCGATGGAATATCCTTCCACGGTGCATTGATTGCCTTCCATGGGCTTCTCGGCAAGGGCGAACCCGCCGTCCATTCCCGGAAAGTCCGTATCGTCCGGAAGCCGGCCGGCGAAGTACTCGAAGGGCTTGGCGAACCGATCGATGCCGTCGCGCATGCCCTGGATTCCTTCACGGAATTCCTCGTCCGACTCGACCTTGTAGCCAAGATGGCCGCCGAAAGAGATCATCGGCTTGATCCAGAAGGGGTACTCCAGGTCGATCTGTTCGCGCGGCTTTTCATCGTGCGGGTCGAACCGGCAGAACTCGGGGACAAATTCGGGGATAACCTCCTGCTGGTTGCACCGGGACCAGTACTTGTGCTCGCATTTGAGAATGGTTTCCAGCGAATGCCACGTCGTCCCGTATCGCTCGGCCAGCAGCGGCGTCATGCACATCACCGGGAAGTCCCAGAAGGAGACGATCGCGTCGATCGGTTCCTCGGCGCTGTCGAGAATGTCCACTGCCTTGTTCATCATATCGTCGGGGTGATACGCATCGGCCCCGTGGGTCTCGCCGTAGGTAAGCACGGGGTGGAACTCGCACTCGTTCGCCCGGCGCAACGCGTCGAGCTTCTGCCGAATCAGGTCGTACATGCCAATGATCCAGATGTGTTTGGTCGCACTCATGGTCACGTCCTTTCTGTGCTCTGCCCGGAGCTGCCGGGGCAACGCTGTTGAGAAGTCCTTCATGGAAGGATATTGCCTCTCCGGTGCGATCCCCAACTTCTTGTCGGTCGCTTGGGCATGGCAGCCCGATCTGTTGGCAGGCAGCCCCATACAATGGGCAAAGAAGAGAACGAACAGATTCCCCGGCAGAAAGCAGAGGTCGTATCCCGTGATGTCACCACCCGGTGTAACGATTCCCGTTACGTACTATCCCCACCATGCCCGTCATGATCCTGCCGTCGTGTTGGCTCACGGCGAGCGAGAAGACGCCATCGAACGCGCCCGTCGGCTGGAGCAGGTTTTGGACACTCTGCGCGATGACGGCCGTTACGACTTCCAAGCCGTCGAACCGCTGGGGTTTGACGAACTGACCCGGGTACATCGATCGGACTATCTGGAGTTCATCCGGCGCATGAGCGAGCGGGCACGCGACGCGGGTACCGACGGCAGCGATGCCATTCCCTACGCGTTCTCGCGACGTGGACCGGTCACGCCGCCGAAGGAGTTCCATCCGCTCCAGGCAGGCTGGTACTGCGCCGATACGATCACGCCGATCGGGCCCGGTGCGTGGGAGGCAGCACGAGGGTCGGCTGCCGCCGCGAAACGTGCCGCCCAGTTCATCCGGGAAGGACACCGCCTGGTGTACGCCGCCTGCCGACCGCCCGGACATCACGCCGGGCGAAAGCTTTGCGGCGGGTTCTGCTATGTCAACAATGCCGCCATCGCCGCCGACGTGTTGCGGACCGACGGGCCCGTGGCGATCCTGGATATCGACACGCATCACGGCAACGGGACGCAGGCGATCTTCTACGATCTGCCCGATGTGATGTTCGTTTCCATCCATGGCGACCCGGCTGAGACATTCCCGTTTTTCTGGGGCTACGCCGAGGAGACGGGCATGGGCGCCGGGGAAGGGGCCAACCTCAACCTGCCCCTTCCGCCCGGAAGCAGCGCCGAAACGTGGTTCGACGCGCTGGAAAAGGCCTTGGACGTCATCGACCGCTACCAGGCCGAGACGCTCATCGTCTCCCTGGGCGTCGACGTCGATGCCGACGAGCCCGTCACCGGCGGGTTCGCCATGCGGAGGACCCTGCTGAACGACGCGGGAAAACGCATCGCACGCGAGAAGCTGCCCACGCTGGTGGTGCAGGAAGGCGGATACATCGCCGACCATCTCGCCGACGGGGTCCGACGATTCCTCGAAGGCTTCAGCGACGAAGCATCCCGTCCGACCACGGTCTGAACGTCTGTCAACCGGCAGGGGCGTCCCCTCGCGTCGGCCACGCCGATCGGCGAGCAGATGTTCTCTGGAGACCTCTAGAACGGCGTCTTCAGGGCGGTGAGATCCAGGACGTCTTCGAGGTCGCCCAGGTCGGCGGGTCGGGCCGGGCGGCCGGGCTTTTGAGCCGACCCCCACGCGCTCGGTTCGTAGGTGCCTGTCTCCGGCGTGGCTGGCAGGGCGGATGGCGCGTCGA
>JBKHCL010000198.1:0-3045 GCA_046541875.1 Phycisphaerae bacterium
CACCCAGTTCCGAAACACCCCCCTTGTCAAATAAGGACTTACAACACGTTTTCAGGCCAGTGCGGAAGTCAGGTGCTTCAGTCGATTCGACGGATCGACTCTTCCTGTCCGCCCAGGGAAACAGTGTGAGGAAGCATGCGGCAAGTGCGGCAAAGAGGCCCGCTCCCGCCGCGCCGCCGGGGCAGCCCGCCTGGCCGCAGCATGGGCAGGTGCCGGTGCCGATCAGCCCGAACAGCCCGGCCCACCACAGGCAGAACCGAACCAGGATTCGCCATAGCTTACCCAATTCGCCGCGTCCCTTCACCAATGCTCAGCCGGCCGGGAGTGATGTTTTGCACTCCCGACCGGCCAAGCGGTCATCGCGAGCCGTCCGAGCCGCAGGACTGCACGGTTCTCTTGCGGCGGCAAAGTGTCTACGCCTTTCGGCTTCGCCGTCTCAAGAGAGCCACGCCGCCTATCGCCAGCAAAGACAGGCTGGCCGGTTCGGGAACAGCGCCGAAATTGAACGTGTAGACCTCGGAGTCCGCGTACGTCCCGGTCGTGTCCGTGAGGCGATACGACACCGTGTAAGGGAGCGTCGGGTCCAGGCCGTCCGGCAGGTGGTAACGCATGTGGACGTGATGGTTCGCGTAATCGCTCAGCGTGAACGTGGACCCATCGGCGGTCAGGATCGGCTGCATCAGGTCATCGGAGAACAGCAGGTCGGGTGTGGCGAAGACCCGCTCGACGAGGATGTTGTAGTCCGTTCCGCGCGTGCCCTCCAGGGCATACGTCGGGTCGGTGTTCTGGCCGAAGCCGGGTTCGACGCGGATGTACCCGCCGTCGTACATCTCGGTAAACTCGTAGTACTCCTGGCCGTAGGGATTCGGGTTGGTGCTCCAGTCGGCATTCCAGTGTCGATAGAGCTGCGAGGTGTCCAGAAACAACGTTCCTTCGTCCTGCCCGACCAGCAGGTGGTCGTACGGGCAATCCGCGATGGCAACCGAAGCGGCCGCGCCCATCGCCAGGACAGCCATGCAGAGAGTTCGTCCATATCGCATATCGTTTTCTCCTTGTGTGTTAGTAATCTAAAGGCCCAGACCACGTCGGGGCCTTCTTGGGGTTCCATAGGTTCCGTGAGCCGGGCTTCCAGGTCTCCTCCAGCGTCATCTGGGCGGCGTGCCCATCGGCAAAGAGATAATTGGCCTTGCCCAGGTGGCGCTCATGCGCCACGTGATTCTGAGGATCGGACGGACCGAACCACATCTCGGGGTGGACGTGATCCGCGCCGACGACGCTTTCGGGGGTTTCGCAGGCGTAGATTGTCTCCATGGGCCGGGGGACACCGCTGATGCGAGAGAAGTCCTTGTTGTCGAACCTCGCATTGGTGGAGTAACTCGCCCAGCGGTATTCGCCCCACTGCGCCTGCGGCGGCGGGTTGTCCCAGTCCAGGAATGTATCCGCCCGGTCGCTCGGACAGCGGTAGAGCAGGCGGGTGCCCGAATACGGCTGGAGGGCGTTGATCCACCAGGACTCGGCGGGATTCTCGTGCAGCGCGCAGGAGCTTGGCGGGTAGTACTCATCGTTCTCGGTGGTGTACATCTGGATCGCCAGGCCCGTACTGCGCATGTTTGACAGGCAGACCGTTCCGCGAGCCAGTTCCTTGGCCCTGCTCAGCGAGGGCAGGAGTATGGACACCAGCAAGGCGATGATGGCGATCACCACCAGGAGCTCAATCAATGTGAAGGCCTTGTTGCGCATGGCGACCTCGCGGGGATGAGCCAGGCGGGCCAGCAACGACCCGCCCGGCGATTCGGAGTTCTCTACTTCCTGCGACGGCGGATCAGCGCCAGGCCGCCGAGGCCCAGCAGCCCCATCGTGGCCGGCTCGGGCACCGTCACGAACGAGATCGTGTACTCGTCGGACGCACTGAAGCCGGTCGTGCCGAGGTCAATGGCCCTGAACGTGGCGTCGAAGGTTTCGCCAGGGCCGGCCGCTTCCGCAATGAACCACTGATGGTGATGGAATCCCCACGCGCCGAGTTCGCCGTCCTCGTTGTACTTGTCGTCGAGGAATAGCTTCGGCAACTCGTAGGTGGCCCCGTCGCTGGTCAGCACCGGGAAGTAGGTGTCGTATTCCGCCATGGAAAAGCCTTCGTCGAAGGCCACACGCTCGATGGCGATCCGCCAGTCGGGCGTCGTGCCCGCATCCGTTCCGCCCAACTGCCAGTTGCCGTGCGGGGGATGCGCTGAGTGCCAGCAATACAGGTATTCGCAGGCGTACTTTCCGGCCAGCGGACCGGACTCCTGGTAGATCAGTTCGAGCGGCTCGCCCCAATTCGGGAAGCCGGGGGTGCTGGGGACAGAGAAAAGCCACAGCTTATCGTCGTCGGTGGTTCCCCACGTCTGGTCCTGGTTTCGGCCGACGTGGGTGTGGGCGTGCGCGAACGCCGTCGAGGCGGGAATCGCCAGGGCGCAGAGGATCGTCAAGGCGGTACAGTTGTTGATCATGTTAGAAAGCTCCTATCGAGTGTGTTGAGTCATCTGGGATACGTGTTCCTGCCATGTTGGCGCGAAGTCGCCTTCCAAGGTGACTTGTCGCGCCGCCGGAAGCGCACGGTCATCGCACTTCAGGTGTCTGAAAGAGCGTGATTCTGTGTAAAGCGGAACGGTTCAGACTGAGGAAGGGCTCAACACACGGGAGGGGCGCGCGGGCCGAGGGTGGTCAGCGCGATCTGAGGAAGTGAAAAGCTCTCGGTTGCTGTTGACTGCAACGGGGGCGGAAGGATGAAGAACAGCCCGGCGTCTTGTGCATCCGTCGCGGCTTTGAGTACACCCAGCGACTGGCAGATCGGGCAGGTCCCGGGACTGTGACTGTGGCGGTGCGTGGAAGCGTGTACCGCATCCTTGCAGACCGAAGGACCGGGATTCTCATAGAGATCCCCACTGTGACAGGCCGAGGCCGACTCTGAAGCAAGGCAACCGCAAGGCGCATGCTCCAATCCGAGATGAAGCGAATGCATAAGCCCCGTGCCTTGCAGCACGATCACGGCCAGCATGAGCCAGA
>JBKHCL010000089.1:0-13594 GCA_046541875.1 Phycisphaerae bacterium
GATTACTAGCGATTCCGACTTCATGGAGTCGAGTTGCAGACTCCAATCCGAACTGGGGCGTGCTTTTTCCGATTTGCTCCACCTCGCGGTCTTGCGTCGGTTTGTACACGCCATTGTAGCACGTTTGCAGCCCTGGACATAAAGGCCATGAGGACTTGACGTCATCCCCACCTTCCTCCGGTTTAACACCGGCAGTCTCGCTAGAGTCCCCGCCATAACGCGCTGGCAACTAACGACAAGGGTTTCGCTCGTTACGGGACTTAACCCAACATCTCACGACACGAGCTGACGACAGCCATGCAGCACCTGTGAATGTTTCACCCCGAAGGGCAACCAACCCTGTTTCCAGGGAGGCATCCAAACATGTCAAGTCCAGGATAAGGTTCTTCGCGTTGCATCGAATTAAGCAACATGCTCCACCGCTTGTGTGAGCCCCCGTCAATTCCTTTGAGTTTTAGCCTTGCGACCGTACTCCCCAGGCGGTCCACTTAACGCTTTTGTTTCGACCGGCGCACTGTCAGAAGTTCACCGATCTAGTGGACATCGTTTATGGCCAGGACTACCGGGGTATCTAATCCCGTTCGCTACCCTGGCTTTCGCACCTCAGCGTCAGGTCAGGCCCAGCGAGTCGCTTTCGCCTCCGGCGTTCCTCTTGATATCTACGCATTCCACCGCTCCACCAAGAGTTCCACTCGCCCTTACCTGCCTCAAGACTGCCAGTTCGCCCAGCAATTCCCCGGTTAAGCCGGGGGCTTTCACAAGACGCTTGACAGTCCGCCTGCGTGCCCTTTAAGCCCAGTGATTCCGAACAACGCTCGCCACCTTCGTATTACCGCGGCTGCTGGCACGAAGTTAGCCGTGGCTTCCTCTGGGACTCCTCAACGCAGAAGGCTATTCGCCAACTTTGCTTGGTAATCCCTGACAGTGGTTTACACCCCGAAGGGCTTCCTCCCACACGCGGCGTCGCTCCGTCAGGCTTTCGCCCATTGCGGAATATTCGTTACTGCAGCCTCCCGTAGGAGTCCGGGCAGTGTCTCAGTCCCGATGCGCCGGGTCAACCTCTCAGTCCCGGTACCCGTCGTCGCCTTGGTGAGCCGTTACCTCACCAACAAGCTGATAGGACATGGGTCGCTCAAATGCCGGTAGGCCCGAAGGTCCCCACCGTTTGACCCCTGCACCCGAAGGTGCTGTGGTCTTATCGAGTATTAACTGCAGCTTCCCGCAGTTATCCTCGTGCATAAGGCACGTTGCCCATGTATTCCTCGCCCTTTCGCCACTCGAGTATCGTTTCGTCACCCGAAGGATCAGAAACAACCTTTCCGTACGACTTGCATGTTTTAGCCACGCCGCCAGCGTTCGATCTGAGCCAGGATCAAACTCTTCACTTGATATTCGTTCCATCCCGCCCCGAAGGGAAGGAGTGGGGTTCATCAGTGGAAAGTTATTTCCATGGTGTGTCGGAGCTATTAGGGGTGCTCCGACTTGGTCTTTCCTCCGAAGAGGAAAGGCTTGGCACTCAAAATCTTGAACGAGAACCTGGCACAAGCCAGATTCTTGTTAAATCACGAGGATTCTGAGCGGATCCGCTCGTCGCAAGAAGAGCGGGTCCGATTTGTACAACATGTTTTCCCACCTTCGGGGTCGTGTGATTCGACCATCGAGGGCAGGTCACATCCTCGTGACGGCAACACTGTTCACTTGTCAAATAGCTCGCCGGCGGGTTCCGCTTGCCGGCTGCGATCGGCCGTTTCGCCGTTCGCTACTGAATTCGAGAAGGAGGATTGTATCGTTCGCTTGAAGGGGTGCAAGCACGAAATTGATTTTTTCGTGAAACTTTCCAAGACCCCGCCAAATCAGGCGATACGAATCCCGTTTCTCGTTCTTGTGTTTTCTGATCGCTTCGAGCTCTCCCGCCGGGGCGGTGCTCCGCGAACCCGCAATTCAGGCTCGCGACCCTGTCGAGGAAACGTCTGAGACGGGCGTCTCTGTCCCTCAAGGGCGACCTATTACTATATTATCTACGCCGGGGGCGGTCAAGAACTTCACGAGATTTTATCGCGTTTTTTTGCCGCCACCCACGAAAGGGGCACAAACAGCGGGGCAAACGACCTCCCCGAGATCGCGCCTTGTCCGCTAATCGGCTGGGTTTGGCAACGCGATCAGCTTGTTGAAGGTCTCCATCGCCTCGCGAAGCTCCTCCATCGCCCAGGCGATGTACGCCTCGCTGTGGGCGGGTCGGCCGCGTTTCTCCGTGAGAAGTCCCTCGTACACCGACCCGAGAAACACCTCACGCTCCTCTTTCGAAAGCGGCGTGGGATTTTGGCCCCATCGCAGCAGCTCGTCCAACGCCTCGCGGTGTTTGGCGCTCTTCTCGTACTGGTCGGGCGTGAGAAACGTCCCAGGACGACGCGACACCTGCAACCCCTTCAGCGCCATCGCGATCGGCTCGTAGTTGATGTCATTGCTCAGGCGAAGGAAGCGATACTGCTGGACGTATTTGCCGCGGTCCTTGCTGGCGGCGGGCAGATACTCCGAGCCCTGGCTGCTGAACCGCTTGGAAATCTCCGAGAACATCACCGACGGGCACGGGTCGTTTCCCACGATCTCCGAAGCGCTCAGCCGCGAGATGCGAACCTGCCCGTTCCCGTCGCGAACCGGGTCGCCGCCGATGGCGAAAAGGCACTTGATGGCCTGGATGGGCAGCATGCGATTTCGCACCGGCCGATGCTGCCTCGGCAGCTGCAACGAGAGGTGTACGCTGTGGGGCGAAATCTGGAAAAACCGCCGCACCTGCTGGAGGAACTGGTTCAACAGCCACGGGTCGTCCGTGATGGGCTTGGAGATGTTCGCCTCGATCGAGAGGTTCCCCAGCGCGACCTCGAAAAACCCGCGGCGGGGGCGGTCGGAGTGTTTGTCGTGATGGTCGTCAATGTGCCCGCCGAGTTTCCAGGTGAGCACGTCCAGCCCGAAGTCCGGGAAGTAGAGAAACCCGTCGTATCGCAGGTCGCGGACGGCCGTTCCCTGCGGGTCGCGGATCACCCCATGGCCGATGTTCGAGAACTCCAGTTCCGCCCCGATCGGGATGTATCCGCCGCCGGAGTGGCTGGCGACGAACCCGAGATGCTGCTTGATCGTGCGCGGGTCGTAAACCGCGTCGGCAGCGACGATCGCCCAGCGCACGAAGTCCACGAGGCGGTCGCGGTGGAAGTCCAGGTCGTTGAGGCAGTCGCCCACGAGCATTTCCAGCAGCTCGGCTGAGGCGTTGAGAATGCGCAGCGCCACCAGCGAGCTGACGGTGCGATCGTAATATTGCTTCGAGAGGCCCATGTGGTCCAGCTCGTAGCGGAACTCGCTGTGGATTCGCTCCTCGAACTGATTGAAGATCACCTGGCGGATCACCATGCCCAGGTAGTTGGGGGCGAGGGCCTCGGCTTCGGGGTCGCCGAGGATGCGTGAAAAGTCGCGCAGCGGCGTTTCCTTCAGCGTGGTGCGGATCGCATAATCGCTGATGCCGCCTTTCTCGAAGTGGTTGCGGATCAGGTCGCGGATGACCGAGCCATGCAACTCGCCGACGGCCCGGCGGGCGGTGGTCTCGGTGGTGTTGAGCTGGTCACGCTCCGCTTCGAGCAGGGCGGCTTGGATCTTCCGCTCCAGGAGGATCTCCTGTTTGAGCGGGTCGTCGAACTGGTAGCCGAAGGCGTGTTCGAGCTGTTCGCTCTTCCCGACGAACACCCACGCGCGGGTTTCTCCGTCGCGGGTGGTGACGGGCAGCTTTTTGCGGCGGTAGTTGTTGCCCTCGTAGTCCTCCAGCGCTTTCATCGACGAGCGGGGAAGCCCACGCACCAGCAACCCGCGGATGCGCCCCTGCGGGTCGGGGGCGGCGTAGAGGTACGTATCGTCGGGGCTGATTTTCTTATGGCCGTCGAGGACCGCTTCGACCGCCAGGAACGAACCGATACCGTCTGCCGACGCAGGGTCGGTCACGAGGTCCTTGCCCAGTACGGCGCGGAACACGCGCGGGTCCATCAGCGTTCCATACACGAACAGATCGAACGGCCGACGTCGAAACCGATTGGTGGATCCCTTGGTCATGCACTCCGCTATCGTTGGACGGCCAGGTGGTGTGGCATCGTCAGCAGCACCGACTCGTCCCGCATCAGTTGTCCGATCGTCAACAGGTACGCCGCTCCGTCGCCGCGACGCACCGCGCCCAGAAGCCAGCGCAGCGATGCGTTCGCCGCGCCGCTGCCGGCAGAGCTCCCGCCGGCAAGCAGGTCTGCCATGGTACGCGGACGGGGGTACACCTTGAAGTAACTCTTGTCGATCTTCGCGCGTTTCTGTGCGACGGCGATGGCTTCCTTCATTCCGCCCAGCTCGTCGACCATCCCGTTCTTCATGCCTTGGCGGGCGGTGAAAATGCGCCCCTGGGCGACTTGGTCGATCTCGATATCCCGGCCCTTTCGGCCTTCGCGCAGCCGCTTGAGGAATGTGTCGTACCATTTCCGCGAGAGGCGACGGATGACGGCCAACTCGCGCCGGTTCCACTTGCCGGAGGTCCACAGCCCGGCGTTTTTCCCGCGGGTCAGCTCGAAGGTGGTAATCCCCAGCTTCTCGTTGAGGAACTCCCGCATCGCGATCTTCCCGGAGACCACGCCGATGCTCCCGACGATGCCCGCCTTGTCGGCGACGATATGGTCGGCCCCGCACGCGACGTAGTAGCCGCCGCTGGCAGCCATCCCCGAAATGGAGGCGATGACGGGCTTGTTCTTTGCGCATTTGCGCATCGCCTGGAGAATCTTCTCGCTGGCCAGCGCCGACCCGCCCGGCGACTGGATGCGAACGATGACCGCCTTGATGTTGTCGTTATCCGTCAGCTCGCCGAGAATCTTCGTCAACGTCCGCGAGCCACTCGTTCGCCCGATCCACATGGAGTTGCCGCTCTTGCCCGGTACGATCACCCCGTCCACATGCACGATGGCGATGGTCGGGTTCTTCGGGCGGTCGTCCTTCTTCCCGCCCATCATCGCCGCGAACATCTGGAAGGGGTTGGAAAAGTCCATCTTCGGGCCGGTCGGTTTGGCGTAATCTTCGTGCCATCGGACCGTCGCGCCGTCGCTGCTGAGACGTTTCTCCAGCTTGCTTTTCCAATGCACCGACGAGACGCCTTCGTCCGCCAATCCGTGCTTGACCGCTTCGGTGCCGAACATCGGGGCATGGTCGATGGCCTTCACGACGGCCTTCCGCATCAGCGCGCGTTGCGAGGCGAGCTGCCCGACGAGTTGATCGTAGAGTTCATCGAGCAGCTTGTTGTACTCGTGGGCCAACTCCTTGCTGGGTTTGGTGCGTGTGAGGGGTTCGGAGGCGCCCTTGTACTTGCCGACCTGCACCATCTGGGCGGTCATGCCCAGTTTGTCCAGCGTGCCCTTGAAGAACATCGCCTCGATGCCCACGCCGGTAACCGCCAGATGGCCTCGCGGTTCCATCGACAGATGTCGGCCTGCCGACGCAAGGAGATACCGCGCCGCGGTGGCGTCGGTCAGGTGGACGTGGACGGGCTTGCCCGCGAGTTGAAATCGGCGGACGGCGTCGGCGAGTTCCTGCGCCTGGGCCCAGTTGAGCTGCAGGTTGCCGATTTCCAGGGCGAGCGCGTCGATGGTCTCGTCGTTGCGTGCCTTCGCCAGCCGACGCAGCCACTGCTGAAGCGTGTAGTTGCCGCCTTGCTCGGGGCGCAGGAAGTCGAAGTCCGGCTCGCGCGTGAGCACCGCGCCCGACATGCGGATATGCGCCACGTCGATCGGCTGGGCTTTCGATTCGGGAGAGTTCTCTTTGGCATCGGCCTTGCGGCGGTCCTTCTCCCCGGCGGCGGTGCTCCCGGCCGGCGTGGAAATCATTCCGACCAGCAGAAGGCTGCTCAGCAGAAACAACGCCCGGTTCGTTCGTGGTGTGTCCATAGCTTCTCCTTTGGTTTCGATTGTCCCGGCAGTGCTCTCACGACATCGTAGCAAACTCGCTACTCAGCCGAAGGGGCAAGTTGACCCGGCCACAGGATATGGTTCGTATCGGATCAAGCCCGATCGGGCTGCAACCGATGGCGCGAGGCGTTTGGCCTCCCCGGCAGCGGGGCGTACAATGCAGCCATGCGCTTGCGAAGCGAACCCATGCCCGTGAAGTACTGGTCCTCGGCGGGGCTGATGCTCACCTGGTGGTGCAACGCCCGGTGCGCGTCATGCTACCTGGCGTGCAGCCCGGCCGGCGTCCCCACCATAGACGTCCCGCGTATGTTCGATATTTGGAGCCAGTTGGTGGAATTCTCTCCGCACGGCTGCCGGGTGCATCTCACCGGGGGCGAGCCCTTCGGCGACTGGCCTGGCCTGCTGGAACTGGCACGCCGGGCGCGGTCGGCGGGCGTCGGTCCGTTGCAGAAGGTCGAGACCAACGCGTTCTGGGCCACCGACGAGGACGTCGTCCGCCGGCGGGTCTCGGCCCTCGACGAGGCGGGGATGGAGAAGCTGAGCATCTCGGCCGACCCGTATCACCAGCAGTTCGTGCCCATCGCGCGGGTTCGCCGGGCAGCCGACGTTGCCGGGGAACTTCTGGGCCCGTCGCGCGTGCAGGTTCGTTGGGAGGATTGGCTCGCCGATGGCGTGGACACCGCCGAGATGCCCTCCGCCCGGCGCGACGCACTGTTCGCCCGCTATGCCATCGCCGGGCGCGACCGCCTCAACGGCAGGGCAGCCGAGCGGCTGGCGGCCCTCTCCCAACGCAAGCCCTGGACAGATTTTGCCGATAGTGGCTGCAGGGAGACGCTCCTGCGGGGCAAGCAGGTACATGTGGGCCCCGACGGAACCATTCTCCCCGGTACGTGCGCGGGGATCACGCTGGGCCGGGCCGACGGGCCGGACGGAATTGCCCGGGCGTGGACCGCTTTGAATGACGATCACGCCGATCGGCCGATCGTGGGTGTGCTGGCTGAGCAGGGCCCCGCGGGCCTGGCACGCGTGGCGATGGATGCTGGGTTTGTGCCCGAGTCGGCCGGCTATGCCGGGAAGTGTCACCTCTGCTGGGAGGTGCGACGGTTCCTGGCAGAACGCGGCGCGCACGAGGACGAATTAGGGCCTCGGCGGATATATGCCGACGCCCGTCGGGTGTGAATGTTACCTGTCGCGGCGCGATATCGAGTATGATGGTGTTGTTAAACTTTCTGTTTTCCCCCGCTTGACGCCATACGCGCTCAGCGGTAGAGTTCGCAGCAGTTGGGCGTATTATGTTCCGATCCACCTCACGTTCGAATCAGGTAACGGATGACTGCAGAGAGCAGTAACAATGCTGCCCCGTCCATGGAGACGGAACTGGGCCGCCTGGTCGTGGAGCGCAGACTCGCCACGCAGGAAGAGGTCGACCGCTGCATCGAAAAATACGCCGGCGGCGATCCGAGCAACCAGACCCTCGCATCGGTCCTGGTCAAAGACCAGGTCGTCACCCCTTCGCAGATCGAGCGGATCCAATCGCAGATCGAGGAATCGCGCAAAGGTCGACAGATTCCGGGCTACCAGATTCTTGGCAAGCTCGGGTCCGGCGCGATGGCGACCACGTTCAAGGCACGCCAGATGAGCCTGGATCGACTGGTGGCGATCAAGGTGCTCCCGCGCCGCCTCTCGGAGAACGCCGATTACGTCGAGCGGTTCTATCGCGAAGGCAAGGCGGCCGCCAAGCTCAATCACGCCAACATCGCCCAGGCGTTCGACGTCGGCGAGGCCGGCGGTTACCACTACTTCGTGATGGAGTACGTCGAAGGCCACACGCTGTACGACGAGATTGCCGCGGGGAAGGTTTTTTCCGAAGCCGACGCGCTGACCATTGTCATTCAATTGGCCAAGGCATTGGAGCACGCCCACGGCCAGGGGCTGATCCACCGCGACGTAAAGCCCAAGAACATCATGATCACCACCGGGGGCATGGTCAAACTGGTGGACATGGGTCTGGCGCGGAGCGTGACCAACTCCGTGGTCGCCCAGGCCGAGGCGGGCAAAGCCTTCGGCACGCCGTACTACATCAGCCCCGAGCAGATCCGCGGCGAGGTGGACATCGACTTCCGCGCGGACATCTACTCGCTGGGCGCGACGTTGTATCACATGGTGACCGGGCGGGTGCCCTTCGAGGGCGATTCGCCGACGGCCGTCATGCACAAACACCTCAAGGAGACGCTCACCCCGCCAGACCACATCAACACGTCGCTCTCGGCGGGTCTGGGTGAGGTGGTCGAGGTGATGATGGCCAAGGACCGCAACCGCCGCTACCGCTCGACGTCCGATCTTCTGTTGGACCTGGAATCCATTGCCCAGGGCGAGCCGCCGCTTCAGGCCCGCAAGAACATCGGCGCCGGCGTGCTGGAAGGATTGGCCGAGGGCACGAACGAGTCGGACGAGCAGGCCCAGTCCGCACCGCCCCAGAGCGACAACACGAACTTCATCGTGGTGATTATCATCCTCTCAGCCGTCCTGCTGGTGAGTTTGCTGATGAACATCTTCCAGTTGATGACGTGAGGCGGGAAGAGAAACCCCGCCCGCAACAAGTTGCGGGCCCTACGCTTCCGTTCCTCCCTCGCAAGCTCGGTCAGAACGGCACAAGCCCGAGCAACCCGGCCCGCTGGCGAGTCACTTCAGGCGGGAAGAGAAACCCCGCCCGCAACAAGTTGCGGGCCCTACGCTTCCGTTCCTCCCTCGCAAGCTCGGTCAGAACGGCACAAGCCCGAGCAACCCGGCCCGCTGGCGAGTCACTTCCACGTCGTTTCACCGGATATCTCAATCGAACCGTACGTCCATCGTGACGGCTTCGCGGAGCAGTGAGAGGTACTTCTTGCGAGGCAGCTCGTAGGCGCCGAAGCGTTTGAGATTGTCAGTGGTCCATTGGATGTCCATCAGTACGAACCCGCGCCGGCGGAGGCGCTCGACGCAGTGCACCAGGGCGACTTTCCCGGCGTCGGTGGCGGTGTGGAACATGCTCTCGGCGAAGAAGGCACCGCCGATGGCCACCCCGTAGAGCCCGCCGATCGGCCGGTCGGATTTGCCCTCCGCCGGCCAAGCCTCGACGCTGTGGGCCCAGCCGAGTTCGTGCAGCCGTGTGTAGGCGATCTCGATTTCCGGGGAGATCCACACCTGCTCGGGCGTCTGACGTCGGGCACAGGCCAACAGCACCTCGTGAAACGCCCGGTTCACCGTGCAGCGGCAGGCCCCCCGGCGGATGGTGCGCGCGAGGCTGCGGGATACGTGGAACCGCTCGTCCAGCGGCAGCAGGCCTCGGGGGTCGGGGCTGAACCAGTACAGCTCGCCGTCCTGGACCATCGGGAAGATGCCCTCGACGTATGCCCCCAGCAGGACCGGCGGCGCGAGATGTTCCAGGATGGCTGGGTCGGGCTGGGCGGATCGCATCGGCGGGGGCTTACTTTCCGTCGGTTCGGCGTTTCTTCTTGCGTCGCCGTTTGGGCTTGGGTGGCGGCAGGAGCGTCCGCAGCGTCAGGAGTTTTCCGAAGCACAGCAGTTTGTCGCCAGCCAACAGTTCGCGGTCCGCGCGGGGGTTGGGAATGGCCACCCCGTTTCGGTCGATGGACAGGACGATCACGTCGCGTTCCTGCAGGTCGGTGTCCTCGATGGCGTGTCCCACCAGGGAGGACTCTGCGGTCAGGGGGAACTCGGCGACCCCGTAGCCGTGCTTGAGCGTCAGCCGTTGCCGCAGGTCCAGCTCGGGGAACAGGACGGTTTCCTCGATGCTTCGGACGATCTCATCGGCGATGTCGTTGCCCGTGGCGAACTCGATGCCTTCCAGCCCCGGGGAGGAGTTGACCTCCAGCACCTGCGGGCCGGCGGCGCTTTCGAGCATGTCCACGCCGGCCACCCGCAGCCCGAGAATCTGGGCGGCCCGCACGGCGGTCTGTTCGTACTCCAGGTCCAGATCGACCGCTTCGGCTCGGCCGCCTTGGTGGATGTTGCTGCGGAACTCCTGTCCCTCGGCTTGGCGGCGCATCGCGCCGACCACCCGCCCGCCGACCACGAACGCGCGGATGTCCTTGCCCTTGCTCTCCGAGACGAAGCGTTGGATGAGCACGTTCTGGCGGGCGCTCTGGAGTGTTTCGATGATGGCCTTGGCGACGGTGGTGTTCTCGGCGAGAATCACGCCCAGCCCCTGCGTGCCCTCCAGCAGCTTGATAATCACCGGTGCGCCGCCGACGTCTTTGATCGCCGGGAGTACGTCGTTCTTGTCGCGCACGAACGAGGAGGTCGGAATCCCGATGTCATGTCGGCTGAGAATCTGCAGCGAGCGGAGCTTGTCGCGTGAGACGCTGATCGCGTGCGACGAGTTGAGCGTGAAGACGCCCATCTGCTCGAACTGCCGGATGACAGCTGTCCCGAAGAAGGTGATCGACGAGCCGATCCGCGGGATGATCGCGTCGTAGTGCGAGACATCCTCGCCCTTGTACATCAACGAGGGCTCGGCCTGTTCGACGTGGAGCGAGAATTTCAGCGTGTCCAGCACGCGCACGCGATGCCCTCGCTTGCGGGCGGCGTCGCGCAGGCGGCGGGTACTGTAGAGCTTGGCGTTCCGTGACAGGATGGCGATCTTCACGTCGGGTCCTCGATGGCTGTCTTGTTGGGGTTGAGCTCTTCCCCCATGGCGATGGTGCTGCCACTGGGAGGTCGGCCGACCAGGTAGGACTTACCCACGTCCACCAGGAACCGCTTTCGCAGCGCGCGTCGCCCCAGCAGCATGCGGAAGCCCATTTCGTCGCGGTTGGTCAGCGTCAACTCGATGCCGATCCGCCGACCCGCCAGCACCATCGGAACGCGAATCACCGGGCGACGGGTGCTGTGGCCGCTGGAGCTTCGCACGCGCCGCCGATCGATCAGCACCGCCGAGGTCGCGACCGTCTCGCGAGTCGATCGCTGTAACGGGTGGACCTTGAAATGCACGATCGGCTCGTCGCCGGACCGGTCGATGCGCACGTCGTAGGCGTGCAGGGCCGAGGTGCGGGCACCGGTGTCGATCTTTGCCTTGATCGACGCGATGCCCAGCGTCGGCAGCGATACCCATTCACGCCAGCCGATGATGTCCAGAGGTCGTTTCTTCAGGGGCATTCCCTTCGTTCGAGTCGCGCAGAAGGATACGCCAAACCACCTCCGGAATTCCAGCCACTAGCGATGAGGGAATAGGGAACAGCGAATAGGGAACAGCGAATAGGACCCGGACCTTTTGGGCGGTTCCCGTGTTTCGTACAATGGAACGCATGAATCGCCCTGGAATGCTCCATCTCGTGGCAGCCCTGGCTGTGCTGTTTGCCGGGCGGGCTGCCGTCGTCGCCGGCGATGCCAACCAGGTGTCGGTACCTAAGACGCCCACCTGGGCGGTGGTGTATGACTTCACCTCACCCGACCAGGGCGAAAGCGGACGCAAGCTGGCTGACAGCGTCCGCCTGAAACTGCGGCGGCACGAGGGGTTCAAGGTGGTCGATCGGCTGACCACGCAGGAATTTTCCTCACCGACCTCCGCCGACGCCAATCGTGCGATTGTGACCGGCCGAACGCGTGACAAGCTGGGCGCGAATTTCGCGGTGTACGGCACGATAGCTCGTCGCGGCGGCATGGCCCGGGTGACGGCTGTCCTGCTGGACCTGCGATACGATTCGCCGGCCGTCACCGTCAAGGTGTTCTCCGACGACAGCGAACGCTGGCGGGCGGTGACCGTTGCGAAGCTCACCAAGGCCATCACCGGCAGGGCGGAGTGGAAACCGCCCGAATACGGCGACGAGCCCGAACCCACAGCCGAGATGCTGGGCAAGCCGCTCAATCGCAACGGTGACTTCGAGAAGGGGCACCTCGGATGGGATCGGCCCGACGGGGTCAGCACGTTCCTGACCAAAGGTCCGAAGGGGCGGGGCACGGTGCTGGGCGTCCGCACGGATCTCAAACGCGACCCTTGGCTGGCCTATCGCAAGCGGCTTCGCAAGGGGCAGGCCGACCCGAACAATCCCCCGAAGATCGCCCGGGATACCTCCTACGGCTGCGTGGGCGGGCTCGAAGGTGTCCACTACCGCAG
The DNA here is from genome assembly GCA_046541875.1 of Phycisphaerae bacterium. GTDB lineage: Bacteria > Planctomycetota > Phycisphaerae > SM23-33 > SM23-33 > CAZFPT01. The sequence goes on from JBKHCL010000089.1 coordinate 12,088, forward strand.
CGAGTGGATCAAGGCGACGCCGGGCCGACGGTATTGGATGTTGGCCGACTGCAAAGGTCGCGGCGGGGCGAAGGTGTTTCTCAAAGGCTTCGGAGCTGTCCCGAAGGCGGCAAACGTCGACGGCCTGCCGGAAAGCTCATTGGCTGAGCTGGGGCTGAGCCCGCGCGAGTTTGCCGAGTTGAGTCTGAAGAAGAGGCGCGAACTGATCGCCGCGGATCTGAAGAAGAACCCTATGCGGCACGTTCGCGAGGTGTACCGATGGTATCTCAACTGTGGCCAGAGCAAGGGCGAGTGGATGCACTTTGCCGCGCCTGTTCCGCCGCGCGGGGGCCTGCCGAAGAACGTCAAGTGGCTGCAGATCCAGGTGTACTCGTATTGGCCGCCGGGGGAGTATCTCTGGGACAACGTGCATCTCTACAGCGACCCCCGCCGGAAGGGCAAGCTCCCCGAAAAGCCGGCACGGACGGAAGATCATTCCAAGTCGGTCTCTGAAGGCAGGACAGGCGGCTTAAACCACTTGACTGGCGTTGCTTCAGTGGGGATAGTGCCTGTGCAAACGGTACGTTGGGGACAGAATGCTGATTTTCCTTGATGAGACATTCCGTACACACAAGAGGACGGGGAATCGCCTCGGAGTGCTCAGCGGAGTAGCGGTGCCCGAGGACGCGTTTCACTCGCTGCAGAGCGAAATCTATCACTGTCGTCGTCCGTATCATGGTCAAGTGCTCAAACCCGACGATGAGATGCACGGGACGCATCTGCTGAACAATACGACGCGGCGTATGCTCCAGGAAAAGGGGTACTCCTATCACTACAATCTGGTGGAGGACGTTTTCTCTCTCGCTCGATCCAGAGGGCTGCGCGTTTTCGGTGTCGCCTGTTTCAGAAGCGATTTCAGCACATTCGTTTGTGCCGACGAAACCAAGCTCGACCTGACGTATCGTTATCTCTTCGAGCGTATCGACAACTACATGCGGCGTGAGTTTCCTGATCGCATCGCCAAGCTTGTCTTCGACAATCGTGACCACAAGACCGATGAACGCAATGCCAGGGCGATCACGAACTTCTTCATGCGCAGCCGCGTCGGAGTCAGTTACGACAGCATCCTGCGAGTTCCGTTCTTCGCGTTGTCGCAGGGGCACAACTATGGGTTGCAGCTTGCCGATCTCGTGACAACGGTGTTGGGGCTGAGATTCCAGGGATATCGATGGCTTGATCCGCTGTGGCAACTTGTTCAGGGCATGCTCTACGAGCCACACGTGGGAGGGCTGCGCCAGTCCAGTCTGAAGGTGATGAGAGACTGGTCCTGATCGGGAGCGAGGGGGCGCAGAAAAAGAGATTCGGCGGCTTTTCAGCCTATGACCGGGCAAACCTGCCCGGCACCGAATCTCAGCAATCGAATTATCGGATATACCAAGCGGCCGGTCAAGCATTTTCTGCCCTGTTTCTGCTCATAACTTGACACGTTCGGATCGGCTTGGCAGACTCGACGAGGAAGAACCCGGCG
>JBKHCL010000199.1:0-3036 GCA_046541875.1 Phycisphaerae bacterium
GAACTCATCCCACGTCCGGTGCACGATGTCGGCGAAGCGTTGCCGCCAGTGGGACTGGTCGAACGTCTCGGCGTGGGCGCGGATGGCGGCGGCGTTCCAGTTGTCGATCTGCTCGAAGCGTTCCACGGCGGCCCGGATGCTTTCGATGGTTTGCTCGGCGAACAGCACGCCCGTTTGGCCGTCCTTGACGGTCTCGGCGGTTCCGCCCCGGTTCAGGGCGATCACCGGCGTCCCGCAGGCCATCGCCTCGATGGGCATCAGCCCGAGGTCTTCCAGGGCGGCGAAAACAAACGCCTTCGCCCGCCCCATGCGGTCGGCCAGGGTCGCGTCGCGCACTCGGCTGAGGAATTCGATGTTGCCCGCGCCACCGGCGGCCTGGCGGATCTGCTTCTCGCCGGGCCCGTCGCCGATCACGATCAGCCGACGGTTCGGCATTTCGCGGAAGGCTCGCACGATCAGGTCCATCCGTTTGTAGGGCACCATGCGGGAGGCGGTGAGGTAGGCGTCGCTCTTGTCGGTCTGCAGGGGGAAGGCGCCCGCGTCGATGGGCGAATGCAGCACCGTCGACTCGCGTCGGTAGGCCTTGGCGATGCGGCCGGCGATGAAGTGCGAGATCGCGATGAAGCGGTCCACCCCGGCGGCCGAGCTGCGGTCCCAGTTGCGAAGGCGGTGGAGCATGATCCGCGCCAGGCAGCCTTTCAGGCCGGTGTCCAGCCCGGCCCCGCGAAGAACCTGCTCCTGGAGGTCCCAGGCGTATCGCATGGGCGAGTGACACAGGCAGAGGTGCAACTGGTCGGGGGCGGTCCGCACGCCCTTGGCCACCGCGTGATTGTTGGAGATCACCACGTCGTAGTCGGTCACGTCGAGCTGTTCGATGGCCAGGGGCATCAGCGGAAGGTAGCTGCGGTAGCGCGTCCGTGTGCGGGGGAGGCGCTGGATGAAGGTGGTTTTCGCGCGTTTGCCCTGCAGCAGGCGGCGTTGCTCGTCGGGCAGGAAATCGACCACGGCAAAGAGGTCGGCGTCGGGGAAGACTTCGAGCATCTGGGCGAGGACCTTCTCGGACCCGGCGTACACCGTCAGCCATTCGTGGACGATTGCGACGCGCATTGAATCGGTAATCCTTGCAAGAGCGGACGATAAGGTTCCGATGACAGCGCCGGAGCCTACGCTCCTGCGAATGTGAAAGTCAAGTTCAATCGCCCCGAAGGCCGCGAGTGAAGGTTGACGTGTCCGGCGGGGCGACCTATGCTGAATAATCCGGGTTGGTTTGGGTGTGGAGGCGCATTGATCGCCGGTTCCACCTCCGCCGACCCGCGCCCGAAACGACGTGGCCGGGCGGATGACCCCTTCAGCCACGCAATGCACGAGACGCAGTCTATGAGCGCTCTGGAACGGTTTGACGACGACAGGAAGTTCCGCCCCGAGGCGAACCTCGACGACGACCTGCAGAAAGAACTCGACGAGGCCTTGGGCGATTCGGACAGCCTGATGGACATCATGGAGGAAGCGACGGCCGAGACGCCCGCTTCCCAGGCGGCCGCGGATAAGGGCTCCGGATCCGAGGACAAAGGCGACCAGGCGCCCACGGCGAGTCGTCTTCGGGTGGACCCCGACGGCGTGCGACGCGGGAAAGTGGTGGCCGTCCAGGGCGACGATATCTTCGTGGACCTCGGGGGAAAGTCGCAGGGCCTCCTGCCGGCGAGCCAATACCAGGACGAGCCCCTGCCCGAAGAGGGCGACGTGGTGGAGTTCACCGTCGAGGGGTACGACCAGAGCGAGGGGCTGGTCATGCTCTCTCGCAAGGGTGCGGTGCTGGCGGCCAGTTGGGAGAACCTCAAGCGCGGCAACATTGTCGAAGGGCGTGTGACCGGGTTGAACAAGGGCGGGCTGGAACTGAGCGTCAGCGGCATCAAGGCGTTCATGCCATTCAGCATGGTCGAGATGCACCACGTCGAGGACCTCACCCCGTACCTCAACCGCAAGCTGCTGTGCGAAGTGCGGGAGGTCAAGCGGTCCGAGAATCGCGTGATTCTCTCCCATCGAGCGGTGCTCGAACGCCAGGCGGCAGAGCAGGCCGAGCAGACCCTCCAGCAGATCGAGGAAGGCAGCGTCGTCGACGGGACGGTCAAGACCATCAAGCCCTACGGGGCGTTTGTGGACATCGGCGGGGTGGATGGGCTGCTGCACATCCGCGAGATGGCCCACGGCCACGTGGACAAAGTCACCGACGTCGTCAAGGAAGGCCAGCAGATCAAGGTCGCGGTGATTTCCATCGATCGCGAGGAGAACAAGATCGGTCTGTCGTTGAAGGAGACGCTGGCCGACCCGTGGGAGGGCGTCGAGAACAAGTATCCGGTGGACAGCATCGTTACCGGCAGAGTGACGCGGCTGGTGGATTTCGGGGCGTTCGTGGAGCTCGAAGACGGCGTGGAGGGGCTGATCCCCATCGGCGAGATCACCTACGAGCGGCACATCAAGCATCCGTCCGACGAACTGAAGGAAGGCGACACGATCCGCGTGAAGGTCCTTCGCGTCGAGCCGAAGCGCAAGCGCATCAGCCTGTCGATCAAGCAGGTCGAGGGCGACCCGTGGATGGGGGCAGAGGCCCGTTGGCCGGTCAACAGCACGGTCGAGGGCAACGTCACCCGCGTGGCCGAGTTCGGCGCGTTCGTGCAGATCGCACCGGGCGTGGAAGGGCTGGTTCACATCTCCGAGCTGAGCCCCATGCACGTTCAGAGCGTGCGGGACGTGGTGAAGGAAGGCGAGCACGTCGAGGCCCGTGTGATCAGCGTGGACGAGGACGCCCGCCGCATCGGCCTGTCGATCAAACAGATGACCGAAGCCGGCCAGGTGGACGTGGAACGCAGTTATGGCGGCAGGGCCGAGCAGGGCAAGAAACGCAAACGCCCCCTCAAGGGCGGGTTGGACTGACGCTTCGTGGCATGGACCGTAGGGCCCGCAACTTGTTGCGGGCGGAAGACTTTGTGGCATGGGCTGCTGCCCATGCAGACACGGCCTGGAAGGCCGTGCTACGGG